>JAIDPH010000346.1 GCA_029062885.1 Lachnospiraceae bacterium | reverse complement strand
ACTCTTGTTTCTTGGGCTCGGATATTTGTATATGAGAGAGAGACTGTTCCGATTACGCTTAATTACATCTGTGCGCAGTTTATCAAGAATAGAAGTAAAGACCTGCTCTTTTGTCTCTTTACCCGCTATATGAACACCCGAAGCTTTAGATGTCGTATTTACTGCAGTCTCTCCAAGCGCTTCCCTTTTTTCCCTCACTGCATCCATCATCTGAATATAGCGTATATCCGAACCTTCTTTATTTAGAAGAAGATCCGAAGCAAATGCAAGGCTTACAAGCAGCTCCTGAGACGGATTGGCAATCGCCATAGTAAGTCCTGCCTGAATAGCCATAGTAAGGAATGCAGTATTTATATAGCTTCTCTCCGGTAATCCGAAGGATATATTGGACAATCCGCAGATAGTCGCCAAGCCGTTTGCCTTACAGTAACGGATGACCTCAAGTGTTTCGAGCGCGGCCGCCTTATTCGCACCAACCGTAGCAACAAGACCGTCTACAATAATATCCTCTTTTCGTATTCCGATACGAAAGGCACACTCTTTAATTTTTTCTATAATATCAATTTTTTCTTCCAAATTCTTAGGAAGACCTTCATCCGACAACGGAAGAAGTATAAACATTGCTCCATATTTCTTTGCAATCGGTAAAAGCGATTCCGCTTTTTCCTTCTCATAAGATATGGAATTGATTAATGCCCTTCCCGGATATCTCCGTAAGGTCTCCTCTATCACATCTACATGGCTTGAATCAATAGACAGCGGCAGATTCGTGACACCACCAATCGTTTCTACGGCTTTCAGCATCATTGCCTTTTCATCAATACCGCTCATTCCCATATTTACATCCAGAATCGCAGCTCCGCATGCTTCCTGTTCCTGTGCAAAATCAGCTACCATTTCCAGAGAGCCTTCTTTAAGCAGCGCCTGTAGTTTTTTCTTTCCTGTGGGATTGATGCGTTCACCCACAATCATAAAATTATCATTAAGACCAAAAGCTACGGTCTTACGTTCACTGGTAAGGTACCTGATTTTACTTAAGTTTCTATGAAAAATCCGCTTTCCTCCAACAGATTCCTTTGCTGTCCGGATATAGGAAGGCGAAGTACCACAGCAGCCGCCAATAATGGATGCGCCTGCCTCTATAATGGCTTTCATGCCTTCTGCAAATTCTTCCTCTCCCATGTCATAAACAGTATTACCGTCTTTATCCAAAGCCGGCAGTCCGGCATTGGGCTTAGCGATAATTGGTATGCTCGTTACATCTGACATTTCCTTGATGACTGTAACCATCTTATCAGGCCCTGTAGAGCAGTTGGCTCCGATAGCCGCAGCACCGAGGCTCTCCAATACGACGGCCGCAGTCCTTGCATCCGTTCCGTATAATGTTCTCCCATCCGCTTCAAAAGTCATCGTTGCCATAATAGGCAATTCACATACCTCTTTCGCCGCAATAAGCGCCGCTCTGGTTTCCTGCAGGCTCATCATTGTTTCCACGACTAACAGATCGGCTCCGGCCTCCGCCAAATAGCCAATCTGTTCTTTATATATATTAATAAGTTCTTCAAAATCCATTTTGCCTATGGGACAAAGCTGCTCTCCCGTCATGGTAATATTACCAGCCACATAAGCGCGTTCACCTGCAGCTTCTTTGGAAATCTTCACCAATTCGTGATTTATTTCACGAATCTGCCCATCAATCCCATATTCCTTCAATTTAACACGGTTTGCAGAAAAAGTCGGCGCATAAATAATGTCAGAGCCGGCATCAATATATTCCCTCTGAAGCCCAATCAATACATCTTTATGCTCTAATATCCATTTTTCCGGACAAACACCTACCGGCATTCCTCTCTTTATAAGATTAGACCCTGTGGCACCATCAAGAAAAATTGGATTATCCTTTATTAATGCATGGAATTCCTGTTTATTCATCGGCTGTATTATCGCTCCCATCTTCCTCCGGCTTATTCATATAACCTCCGCCGAAAATTTTACTTTCTTCTGTATAAATAACTCCTTCGCCTTCAGGAATCTCTCCATGTAAAAGCATAACTATGTATTTTATTCTTATATTAGCTCTACTATAGTACTCTCTGGCGGCTTCCTCCACATTTTCATTATATTCTTCATCCTCATATACCATATGGTATAACAGAACTGCCTGTGTCATATTCTCACTTGCTTCGTCAGCCAAGCTATCCACCGCAGCAAACTCTTCCGGCACTTCCAATGTTGACATCCATGCCACCTCTGCGTCAAGTCCGTCCAGAAGCTCAAGTAAACGTGACACATATCCTTCCTCGCTAACATCAATGTTGTTCATCTCATCATTATATTCAGCAATGTGCTCAAAAAAGGTGTTCATATTTTCCTGATACTCGGTCAATTCATCGTCATTTTCTTTTCCGCAACCTGTAATCAGCAGAGCACACAGTAATGCCAAACATAATACCTTTAGCTTTTTCACCTAAAGTTCCTCCACACAAGATAACTTTTGACTTAAATACACTTATATAAAACTGTACCATAAACTGCACATCAAGTCAAATAATCCGCACATCAAGTTTTTACATGAACTTTTTGGTGTTGAGCGTACGTGTGGCATTCAAAACTGCAATAACCATAACGCCGACATCGGCAAAAATAGCAATCCACATATTAGCTATACCAACCGCGCCTAAAATGAGGCACAAAGCTTTAACAAGCAAAGCAAAAGTAATATTCTGATATACTATTCTGAGACATCTTCTTGAAAGTTTAATGGCAAGCGCAATCTTTTTCGGGTCATCATCCATAAGTACTACGTCCGCAGCTTCTATTGCGGCATCAGAGCCCAACGCTCCCATTGCTATTCCGATATCCGCTCTTGTAAGCACAGGTGCATCGTTAATTCCGTCACCAACAAAAATCAGCTTTTCCTTTGCGCTTTTTTCATTAAGAAGCGCCTCTACCTGAGTCACCTTATCGGCAGGCAGCAATTCACTGTGTATTTCATCAATATTGATTTCTCTTCCAACTGACTCTGCTACCGCTTTGTTATCGCCAGTAAGCATGACAGCCTTCCTGATTCCTGACTCCTTTAATGCCTTGATAGCTTCTTTGGAATTCTCTTTTATGACATCTGATATCAGAATACATCCCATATACATTTGATTAACGGCAACATACACAATTGTTCCGGGATCAGTACATTCCTCATAAGCAATATTAAGCTTTTTCATTAATTTAGCATTACCCACAGCCACCTCATTACCATCTATACGGGCGGTAACGCCATGACCTCCCGTTTCCTCAATATCAGTAACCCTGTCTTTATTTAAGTCACCTGCACAAGCTTCCCTAAGACTTATACTTATAGGGTGAGAGGAATAACTTTCTGCCAATGCTGCCATTTCCAGCAGACTTTCTTCTGCCGGCTTACCATTCTCAAAAAATCCTGACTTATCTGCGTTTTCCTTCTGCACATATACTTTTTGAACACGAAAAACACCTTTCGTCAAGGTTCCTGTCTTATCAAATACAATATAACCGGATTCAGACAATGCTTCCAGATAATTTGAGCCTTTTACCAGAATACCGCATTTAGAAGCAGCGCCTATTCCGCCGAAAAAACTGAGCGGAATGGAAATAACCAAAGCACATGGACAGCTAATGACCAAGAAAGTCAATGCTCTGAAAATCCAAGTTCCCCATGCAGGCTCCATCTGCATAAAAAGCATTCTTGCAAGTGGAGGAAGTATTGCCAGCAAAGCGGCTCCTATACAAACCGCCGGTGTATATACACGCGCAAATTTGGATATAAAATTCTCCGATTTAGATTTCTTCATGCTGGAGTTTTCAACCAAATTAAGGATTTTACTGACTGTGGATTCCCCAAACTCCTTCGATGTCTGTATTTTTAATAGTCCCGTCATATTAACACAGCCGCTTATTACCTCATCGCCTGTTTCAGCATCTCTTGGAATGCTTTCACCTGTTAAGGCACTTGTATTTATGGTCGAACTGCCTTCAATAATAACACCATCAAGCGGAATTTTCTCACCGGGGCGCACAATAATGGTCTGACCAATCTTCACATCTTCCGGCGATATCTGTTCTATTTCGCCGTTCTTCTCAATATTTGCATAATCAGGTCTTATATCCATCAAGGCTGTAATGTTGCTTCGACTCTTTCCTACAGCATAACTTTGGAACAACTCGCCAATCTGATAAAAGAGCATAACCGCCACGCCTTCCGAATATTCGCCAAGCGCTATAGCTCCAACAGTCGCAATTGCCATCAGAAAATTTTCATCGAACACCTCTCCGTGTATTATACCAAGAAATGCTTTCCTTAAAATATCATATCCGATTATCAGATATGGAACCATATATAACAACAAAAGCGGCAAACCCGTCAGCGGAAAAACATGCAGCATAATTTGTAAAACTACCATCAATGCCGCCGCAACCAGAATTCTGATTAATGTTTTTTTCTGTTTTCTAGTCATTTATAGGACTTCCTTTCACAATACATCAAATTTCAATATCGCAGTCAGGCTCTACTTTCCGGCATGCCTTTAATACCTTTTTCATGACAGTTTTTTCATCAGCTCCATCATCAAATGTAACTTTCATCTTCAAAGTCATAAAACTGACTGTTGCATCTGCAACTCCCTCAGTATTCTTAGCTGCCTCTTCCATTTTTGCTGCGCAATTCGCACAATCCACTTCAATTTTGTATGTTTTTTCCATTTTTATCTCTCCTTCAATATTTTTCATACTATTCTTCTATGTGTTCCATTCCCATACTGATGATTTTACGCACATGTTCATCGTCAAGTGAATAAAAAATAGATTTGCCCTCTCTCCTGAATTTCACAAGCTTGGAATTTTTCAAAATTCTGAGTTGATGGCTGACCGATGACTGCGTCATATTAAGGAGTCTTGCAATATCATATACACATAATTCCGTTTCAAATAAGGCATATAATATTTTGATTCTGGTAGAATCACCAAAAACCTTAAACAATTCCGCTAAATCATATAAAACATCATCATCGGGCTGCCGTAAAAGGACTTTATCTGTTTTTCCGTTATCTATCACGATAACCTCCTTTCTGAATAATTACAATTTCATATGTTCATCTGTTCATATGTATAATACTACATTATATGTATCGTGTCAACTATATTTTTTAAAAAAATACAGACAAAAGAACTCTCGCTCTCTTGTCTGTATCTACACTATCTTTTCACACTATCCACCATTCTTACCCAACCTGCGAGTTTGGGCGTAAGCACAAACTTGCAATTGAAAAATCTTTGATTTTTCAATTTAATCACCCATAAATGAGTGCATAATATTAATTCCGGCAGCCATTTTCTTAATCTGCGGTAATTCCTGATTCATATAATCTTCTAATTGCCGCACTTCATCTTCGCTGAACCCTTCATTGCTTATAATCTTACAATCCGGAATCTTTCCTTCGGCATTTCTGCTCCCATCCGTGAATGACACAAAAGCATATTTCTTCCCATCCTTAGTACAGATTGGAGAAACCGACATTATTAATTCATCGCTCATAATTATACATGGAAGAATGACACTTCCTCATTTAACTCTCCAGCAATATCTTTCAGTTCTCTTGCAGCTTCAGCAAGCAGATTAATTGTTGCATTCAATTCCTCCATGGACGCGTTGGTCTGCTGGGTTGAAGCAGCGTTTTCTTCTGTTACGGCAGAAAGGTTGCTTATCATATCGGTAACTCTTTCTCTCGCCTGATCACAATCTTTAATCTGTGCATAAATATGCTCAGTTTCTACCTTTGATGATTCAATACCCTTGGTAACATCGCTGAATTTCTCTCTGGTTTCATCTAACTTTTTCTGCTGCTCATTAATTATTTCCTCTACCTCTGCCATAATTTTAACAGAACTTTCAGAATCAACAGCAAGCTGATTTATAATATCTTCAATTGTCTTGGCAGAATTATTTGAGTCCTCTGACAATTTAGAAATCTGGGATGCTACAACAGCAAATCCTCTTCCTGCTTCACCTGCCCTTGCAGCTTCTATGCTTGCATTTAAAGCCAAAAGACTTGTTTCGCTTGCAATAGAAGTAATCAGGTTGATTGCTTCCTGAATTTTTCCTACAGATTCATTTGTAGTATGTACTGAAGTGCCAATTTTCTTAATTGCCTCTATTGTCTTATCATTTGACGCACCCAGTTCGTTGATAATCTGTTCGGATTCATCGTCTGCTTTTTTCATGCCTACGGATATTTCATCCAGTCCTTTTACACTGTCTACAATATTTTTAATCAGATTACCAATATTTGTAACCTCTATGGTTGCAGATTCCACATCTTCCGACTGTGTAACGGCACCTTTTGAAATCTCTTCTACTGCCTGACTGATTTCATCTGCCGATGCGCTTGTCTCGGAAGCCATAGCCTCCAAAGAATCGCCCGAATTCACCAGACGATTTACAGTCTCATTTATTCCTGAAACCGTATTCTTAAGCTTTTCTACCAGCTCATACATGGAGCCTACCATCCTGCCGACCTCATCGGTTCTGTTTTTTGCCTTTTCAGTAACCGCTTTGGCTTTGTCGCTCATCTCAAATGTCAAATCACCATTGGATACTTTTACAAGCATTCCTTCAGCGTGAGAAATCACAACAACGATTGCCTTTATCAGAATGGCGCATATTGCTACGGAAATGACAAGAATAATGAAGGCTATTCCTAAAATGCTCATTCTTCTAACAGATATAACCCTGTCTATATCTTCACTCGGCGAACCCGCAAATATCATGCCGACAATCTGTCCGTCACTGTTTTTCAATGGTTTATAATAAGCGTAGTAATTTTGATTATTTATTGTTATATCAGTCGAACTAAAGTCTTCACCCTTTTTCAGTACGGCGTCAATTACTGCATCTGAAGCCTTAGTTCCTAAAATACGCTCTCCCGTCTCTGCGCTAATCAAAGACGTAGCCCTTCTGGTATCTCCATAAAATATAGTAACATCTGCATCTGAACCTTTAGTATAATTATCGATTACAGCTTCATTTTCCGTAACAGCATAATCACCTTTATAAAGCATTTCACCATCCATGTAGTAATCTCCGGAGTCAATAGCGTCATATGACGCAGAAACACTTTGACACAGATCACTTAAACCGCTTAAAGCTTCTTCCTGCATTCCGTTCTTCATTACAGCTGATGAATAAAGTGCTGTAACCAGACCTAAAATAATCATTGGCAAAGAACACATAAAGATAATTTGAAATAATAAACTTACTCCTTTTTTCTTCTTGTTCACTCGGTTTACCCCCTATTTTTCCGCTCATTATTTATATAGAAAATAAGCTTTGTTCTCTATAATATCATATAAACTTCTTAAATAAAACATTTTTTTATGTTTTTATTCATTTTTTTAAATTTTTTGCAATACCACTATTCCCTTATCTGCCCATTTCCTTCTATTGTATACTTATATGCAGTAAGCTCCTTTAGCCCCATGGGACCTCTGGCGTGAAGTTTCTGGGTGCTTATTCCTATCTCCGCGCCGAATCCGAATTCAAATCCGTCAGTGAATCTGGTTGAAGCATTCACATAAACGCAGGCAGAATCAATTCGCTCAAGAAACATTCTGGCATGTTCATCATTCTCAGTGATAATAGCGTCGGAGTGTCCGGTTGTATAATGATTAATATGCGCTATCGCTTCCTCTATTGAAGCAACTGTTTTCATTGAAATGATATAATCAAGATATTCCCTGCCGTAATCTTCTTCTGTAGCTGATACGCAGTCCGGTAGAATAGCCCTTACGCTTTCATCGGCGCGCATCTCTACATTATTCGCACGCAACGCTTCCCCCAAAGCCGGCAGCGCTTTATCCAATACCTTCTCATTAATGACAAGCGACTCACAGGCATTGCAGACTCCGATTCTCTGCGTCTTGGCATTGATGATTATCGGAATCGCCTTTGATATATCTGCATCCTCATCAATATAAATATGGCAATTACCTGTTCCTGTTTCTATTACCGGGATCGTACTGTTTTCTACAACGGCTTTAATCAGTCCGGCCCCACCGCGCGGAATCAACACGTCGATATACTGATTCATCTTCATTAGCGCGTTTGCTGTCTGTCTGTCCGTATCCGTAATAAGACAGACTGCATCCTGTGTGATTCCCTCTATAGCAAGCGTCTCCCTTATGACCGTGGAAACGGCTATGTTTGAATGAATTGCGTCACTACCGCCCTTCAATACCACAACATTTCCTGACTTAAAGCACAGTCCGAAGGCATCAGCAGTTACATTAGGTCTGGATTCATAAATAATACCGATAACCCCAAGCGGCACACGCAGTTTGGTAATATGTAGTCCGTTAGGTCTGTCAAAACGTTCCAGTACTTCTCCTATCGGGTCCGGTAACTGTGCAATCTGCACAAGCCCCTCCGCCATAGCATCTATGCGCTCCTTAGTCAGTCTCAGACGGTCCAGCAATCCGGAATTCATACCATTTGCTTCTGCGATTTTCAAATCCTTTGCATTGGATTCAAGTATTTCATTCCCTCTTTTTTGCAAAGCTTCTGCTATTGCCCTAAGCGCCTTATTCTTTTTTTCAGTAGACAATGTCTGCAGCTCAAACTTGGCTGCGGCCGCTCTTTGTCCGATTTTCTCAAGATTACTCATACTTATTTCCTTTCTCATATATCCCATTCTCCGTTATCACCATATCCACGCTAATATCATGATTTTCATGCGGAACCTCACTTAGCATCTGGCATTCATAACATAGCGCTATCTTATATGCATTAATGCCCGCTTCCGTCATCCGTTTCAGATATCTGTCATAGAAACCTTTTCCATATCCGATTCTGTGACCGTCTTTATCAAAAACTACTCCCGGTATCAACATCAACACACTCGCAGCATCTCCAGAAGCTTTTTTTCCGGAAGCTTTATAAGACACGATTTTCTCCATAAAATCTTCACCATATACCGGCTCTCTGATGCCTTTATATCCCTCTTCGAGGTCTTCTATGTCCGATATCCGATAAAATTCCATTTTTTCTGATTTCATTTCCTCTCCGTATACGCTGCATACTCTGGGAGTGAAAACCTGTTTATTCTCTGTTAAAGCTCTGGAAATTAATGGAGTCGTAATGACTTCACTTTGATAATCCGCATAAGTCAGTATTATTTCCGCTTTTTTATATCGCTCCATTTCATACAGTGTCCGAATGATTATATTGCTTTTCTCTTCCCTTAGTTTAAGCGGCATCTCATTTCTAAACGATAAAATTCTCCGTCTGATATTCCTTTTTTCTTCTGCCATAGTAATATTCATGCTCTTTTTTCACACTATTCTTTTTCCACAATGATAATATTGTCAAGCTGTGCCTTCAAATTTGCCCTGACATTCGTTACATATGCACTTCTAAGCTCCGCCTGCTCTTTCTTCTCAGCATCATTCAGGCCTTCATTCTGCGACTTATGGTACAGCTCGTTGATTCTATCAGTCATTTCCTTCACGGTCAGTTGTTTTTTCTTATCTTCCATCATTTATTCCCTTTAACTCCTATGCATTTGTTGAACATACAGAGGTAAATCAAAACTTTCATCGGGTTTTGCTACAAATAGAGTTCCTATGTTTTTCCCATCCAGAATCCGGTGAATATTCTTGACGTCTTTGCTATTTGCAATTACCATATCTACCCCCATACTGCTGGCAATTTGTGCCGCCTGAAGCTTCGTATTCATGCCTCCGGTTCCAGAGTCACTTCCTGTTGAAGATTTTCCCATTTCCATAAGTTCTGCCGTAACTTCTTCAACTACTTCTATATATTCCGCCCCCGGATTCTTACGTGGGTCATCCGTATAAAGTCCGTCTATATCCGATAAAAGAATCAGCATATCTGCTTTAATCAAAGATGCTACTATTGCAGATAACGTATCATTATCCCCGATTTCAATTTCATAAGTAGCGACGGTATCATTTTCATTTACAATGGGAATCGCCCCTAGTTTAAACAACTCCGCAAAAGTATTCTGCGCATTAAAACGGTTCAGATTGTCCACAATTGTATTCTTAGTCATCAATATCTGTGCCGCCACCTGATTATACTCTGCGAAAATCTTCTGGTAAATCATCATCAGTCTTGCCTGTCCTATGGCTGCATATGCCTGCTTGACCGCAATAGGGTTATCATTTTTCGCTTCCTCAAAATATACTGCCTTTTTTCCGACAGCAATTGCTCCTGACGTTACTAACACTACATCCTTTCCCTGATTCTTTAAGTCGCACAGTTCCCTGACAAGCATATCCAGCTTCGTATAGTCCAAATCCCCTGTCTCTTTGTGCTGTAAAGAGGAAGAACCTATCTTAATAACAATTCTCTTTTTTTCCTTCATCATTTCCCTTATATTCGACATTTCTTCTGTCCTTTCCCGTTATTTCATGTAATATTCCCCGGCAATTTTCTCTGCAATCAGTATTCCATCCATCGCTGCGGAAGTAATTCCTCCTGCATATCCTGCTCCTTCTCCGCATGGATAAAGTCCTTTTACAGATGATTGTCCTGTTTCATCCCGATGAATCCGCACCGGAGAAGATGTCCTGCTCTCCACACCCGAAACATATACTCCGCTGTCATTAAAACCGGATATAACCCTACCAAACTGCTCCATGCCCTCTATAAATGCTCCATTGAGAGTCTTCGGCAGAATATCATGTACATAGGCAAAACTGTATTCTCCTTTTATGGCAGGCATAAATTCAGGATATTCCCTTATAATAGCTGAAGGCTGTTTATCCTCACCTGTTACAGCATTTTTGAAATCTCCGTAGGTTTCAACAGGAACCTTACCCTGTCCGACTTTATATGCCTTTTCTTCCAGTTTTTGCTGGAATGTTATACCCGCTAACGGATGTTCACTCTCAAAATCTTCAGGCGTGACTGCGACTATAATTGCACTGTTACTATTGTCTCCATTTCTTCCGCTGTAGCTCATGCCATTTATGGCAAGCCTGCTGTTTTCCGAAGACGCATTAACTACATAACCGCCCGGACACATACAAAAAGAATACACGCCTCTGCCTTCTGTGGTCTGTGCCGTCAGCTTATAATCAGCTGAAGGTAATAACTCATTCTCTTCCATGCCATACTGCATCTTATTTATCATTCTACGCGGATGCTCTACCCTGAATCCTACGGCAAAAGCCTTCGCTTCCATCGGAACATCATGTTCATAAAGCATCCTAAAAGTATCTCTTGCGCTATGGCCTATTGCAAGAACTACTATATCTGCCTTTATATGCTCCTTATCATTGACAACAACTTCCTTCACTCTGCCATTTTCTATCAGTATATCAGTTATTTTACTCTCAAAACGTACTTCTCCGCCCAAGCTGATTATCTTTTCCCGCATATTTTTGACCACGCTAGTCAAAATATCAGTGCCGATATGTGGTTTTGATTCATACAGAATCTCCTCAGGAGCTCCCGATTCTGCCAGTACGCGGAGTACTTCTTTATTTCTTCCGCTTTTATCTTTAATCAGGGTGTTCAGCTTACCATCCGAGAAAGTTCCCGCTCCACCTTCCCCAAACTGTATATTTGAATCTGTATGTAAGTTGTTATTACGCCAAAATTCCTCTATGTCTTTAGTCCTTGCTTCCACTTTTTTCCCACGTTCAAATAAAATGGGGCGATATCCATGCAGCGCCAAAAAATAGCCACAGAAAAGTCCTGCCGGTCCTGTTCCGATTATAACAGGCCTACTGCATAACGGGGTCTTTCCGTGTGTTGGAAAGCTATAAGATTTTACCTCTGCCTTCTGAACCTGAGTCCCCTTAACGCGCCGCAAAATCCGCTCTTCATTCTCTATTTCCACGTCAATAACATATATAATGAATATTTCCGGTTTTTTTCTGGCATCAATCGACTTTTTTATAATCTGAAAAGAAAGAATATCCTTTTCTTTTATATGTAGTATTCCTGCCACCTTTCTCATAACCGCTTCTCTCGTATGAGAAACCGGCATCTTAATCTGATTTATTCTTATCATATTTATTAGTCCTGTATTCTAGGTAAATCAATCTTGGTTTATGTACGCGCTGCTCGTCCTGTTACAGCACCGCTTGTCCACGCCCACTGCAGATTATATCCTCCACAGATACCGTCCATGTCTATAATTTCACCTGCAAAATAAAGATTCGGCACATATTTTGATTCAAGCTCCTCTGTCAGCTCGTGTGCAGGAATTCCACCGGCGCTCACCTGAGCATGTTCAAAACCATTCGCTTCATATACGGTAACCACCAGTTTCCGGTATAATTCTGCTATTTTAGCACGCTTTTCTTCCGAAATCTCATTTGTAATTTCATGCGGTCTGCAGCCAGAGAGCCGGATAATAAGCTGATTGATTTTTTTATTGGCTATTCCTGTCAGGAACTGTTCCAAGCTCTGATTTTTATGCTTTATCCACCGTTCTTTCCATAACAGTTCATATTCATTATCCTCAAACTGCGGCATGAAATTTATGCCCACATTAACTGCTTTTTTATGTAATATTGCAAAAGCTGCCTCTCTGCTAAAGCAAAAGACAGGTATGCCCGAAATACCGTAATCGGTAAGCTGTAATTCTCCCTGGATGCTGCATTCAGCCTCACCCTCGATATAGAGCGTCAGTTCAGCCTGCGTACGCACGCCCGCAACACTCTTAAAGAAGTCTTCACTGCATCTTAACTGCACCAGTGCGGGAACCACCTCAGTAACATGATGTCCCAAAGCCTTGGCTATTTTAAAACCATTTCCGTCAGAACCGGTAGCCGGAGCTGCCTTTCCGCCACATGCAAGAATTACCGAATCATATTGCTTTTTTTTATCTGAAGCAGTTATGATCTGTAATCTTCCGTTCTCATGTATTCTTTCTATTCTTTCAACCTTACAGCCGGTATAAATATGGACACCGAGGCTCTCTAACGTGATACGCAGTATATCCAGTACTGTTGACGCCTGCTCTGACGCCGGATAGAGGTATCCGTTTCTGTTTTTTATAAGCATTCCAGCTTGCCTAAAGAAGTCAACGCTCTCTGTTACACCGAATTGGGAAAATAATTTCTCGTAGTAAGAAACCGCACTTCCATAATAGGCGCTGCTGTTCATATCGGTATTGGAAAAATTACATTTACCATTACCGGTAGCAAGCAGTTTCTTCCCGACTCTGTCATTTCTTTCATAAAGCTCTACAAGCGTTTCGTCTCCTGACGCCTGAATCGCCGCCATCATACCTGCGGCTCCCCCGCCTATTACCGCAATTTTCTTTTTCACCTGTGACCATGCGCCTTCCTTAGCCGCGAATAAATTATTATTCTTAATCAATGTCAGTTTTTTCGTCTGACTGTTTAATAATAACACTAACTCGAATAAGACTCAAGAAAATTATAAAGTGCCTGTTCATTCTCCATATATTTTCCTTCCATTATTTCCTTCTGCAGTTCATCGCTCAGGCTTTCCAATAATATGTCCGTATTCATATGAACAGTTTCCTTATCTTCCTCATATACAATCACATAATGATTCGCAACCATCAGATAATATCCGCTATTTTCTTTTTCACGCCTGTAATATTTGCATATAACTACACGATCTTTTGAGAATGCTGAAAGTTCGATTGTTTCAAATCCCTGTTTCAAATCCGCCAGCGGTGGATTTTGTTCATATAGCTTCAGCGCCTCTATCAGATTGTCCCTGTCAAGACCAATATATTTTACAGGTATCTCCTCTTCCTTCTCAGTTATGGTTCCATCCGACAGATTCACTTCTTCTACCATGTAGACGGTATCTGCCGTGATTACAGGCGCATTTTCAACAGCCGCCTCGATAATCCGCTCTTCTTTTACGTCCTCGTCTGCCCTAGCTGAATCTGCCGGTCTGCCTCCTGAATTTTCTTCTACTTCTATTGAAGGTTTTTTCTCATTCTGCTGCTCATACCTTTTAGGATAAAAGAATTGTTCCGCCCTATAGGTAACGTAGCTTCCTGCTCCAAACATCATACCTGCCATAATAAAAAAAAGACTGATACGTTTTACAAATTTCATTTTCGGTAAGTCCGCCCTTTCCAAAAAATCCTATGTAATCAGTATCAGTAAAAAATTTAATTTTATTCAATAAAATTTATTACAGAAAACGTACAAAGTTTATTCTTCACAGTACACCTATCAATCTTCCCAGTGCAATCCAAAGACCACCTAACGGAAACTTCGCAAGATCCGCTTCATTCAGAACACGAAGTACCATAAGAAGCAGTATATATAAAGTTAATCCAATCAGATTGCTGATTATAATTGTCGCTATCTCTCCTACCACTCCTAATAGCAGTCTGCATATCAGCATTACAACCAATCCGGCTATACCTGCTGACACCAGCGGAAAAGCAATCGAATACAACCATTCCTGTCTGTATCTAAGCTTTCTGCAGGTAAGTATAAAGCACGAAATCGCCAGTACACCTGTAAAAACAATAACGGAATAAACCACGCCTTCCACGCCTGTCAGTCCCTCTTTTACCAGCAGGAAAATTGATATAATATGAATCAGGAAAGAAACCACCAGAGAAATCAAAAATTCCTTCATCATATGGGTTTTTAACATAATCTGCCCAAACAGATATGCGATTCCATAGAAAAGAATAATAACCGCTCCACGTCTTATCATGCTGATTATCTGCTCGTTTTCTCCCTGATATAACCCACCAACAAACGCTTCCGCTAAAACAGCCAGATTGATTGCCGTCGGAAACGCAACAACACACAATTTTCTAACCGCAGACTCTATGTATTCGTGCATTGTGTGATATTCTTCTCTTTCATATGAACTGACGATCTTACCGACAGCACCAAGCACCGACATGCAGACAAATGCCGCGCCAATTCCGATTAATACTGCAAATTTTCCGTAATAAGAACCCCAAAGCTGTGCATTAGTCTGTTCCGATTCGCTAAGATTCATACAATAATTGAAGAATCTCATATCTATTAGCATAAAGGAATTGGAAAGAATAACGATAAGCGAAAGCGGAATACTGTTGCCAATCAACGTCCCCGCAATATTCCTATTACTTTCCAATCTTCGTCCGCTGTCTTCGCTAAGCTGCCTTTTCCATGTTCCTGAATAAATCGCAAAAACCACCATCATATAAAGTAATGTAATCAACTCCGAAAGCATAATTCCCAAAACAACTCCCAGAGCGCCATATGCATAAGCTGTTATTTCATTATGGTGCAGAGCCGCTACCTTCTGTCCGTAATTAAGGCACAGTCTTCCACCTGCAATAGTAGTAATAAACATTACAATCTTTTCTATATACTGCGAATGTGCCACTAATACAACGAATCCATTACCATTGAAGTATCCTCTGAATACATTAATAATCGCTGACAGTACAATTGCCGGAGCCACTGCAAGAATCGCCCATCTGCTCATTGCCTCTAAAACAAGCGTATTGGATATATAATACGAAAATACTGCCAGAGCAACCGCTATTACTCCCCCTATAAGTGCAGACAGTTTTAGCGCCATATTAAATACTTTTCTTGCATTTTTAAACTGGTCTCTCTTCACACGGTACCGAATCAGTCCATTCATTGTTCTTGAAATACCAAAGGAAAAAAACAGTGAAATCAAAGTAAACAGCTCAAATGCCGGAGAAATCAAGCCAATTCCCGCATCACCAATAACTCTTGACAGCGGGATTCTGATTCCAAGACTCAGCATATATGCAATAACGCCTGCATATGCTGCCATATTATTCTTAAATTCCCTTGAGCTTCTCCTCCTTCCGGCGGCAGCCTCTCTCTTATGTATCCTCACCTTAATCCTCCCCGCACCTATGTATACCCAGTCTGTCAAGAACTATTTCCTGCTTTCTCTCCATGACAGACGCATCCTCATCAGTCATATGATCATATCCGCATAAATGGAACATACTGTGTGCCACTAAAAATGCAAATTCTCTAAGTTCACTGTGTCCGTATTCATGTGACTGCTCTTCTATTTTTTCCACCGAAATAATGATATCTCCCAACATGAGTTCTCCGCTTGATAAATCAAAGCAGTCCGCTTCCTGTTCCTCTACTACGTCAAAGTCTCCCGCCAGCTTAAATTCAATGTTCGGAAAAGAAAGTACATCCGTTTCCTTGTCTATACTGCGGTATTCGCTGTTATATCCGCGTATTCCGGCATTATCCGTAAGCAAAAGATTTATACAGACATCATACGGACATTCTTCCGTATTTAGTACCTCTTTGGCAACTTTTTCGAAAATCTCCTGTATGGAAAATGGAAATTCTTTTTTTGTATCATTTTCAACGTAAAAAGTCATAGTATAATTTTTCCTCACTGAATATCTTTCTCATTTCCTTCAATTCTCCAAGCGACATAGAGTTTTTCCACATATCTTCCGACTTCATCTTATTATTAAAAATAGTTTCAATAATCTTTTCATAATCCAATTTGGCTTTGGAATCTTTGGCAAACAAGCGGCTTATAGACGATACTATGCAGTCAGCAAATAGTACCACCATAGTTTCTTTTGATACTATTGTCTCCGATGGAACCACATATTCTTCCAATATCCTTCTGACTTCATTCGGTATATGGTATTCTGCACAAATTTCCTGCGTATTTTCCCACGAAACTTCTCCTTTTAGTATTCCAATCCTATGATAGTATCCGCATGCTTTGACAACCGTATCATCATACCCTAAGCGTTTCGCTATCTTATCACACAAATAAGCGGTGTGTACCGCATGATAGTATTCTTCCTTGGATAACTCCTTTAACTGCACAAGCAGTGGAAATTCAGGGTCATTCAAATCCATGTACTTATTTCTGGTCTTATGGATTACATTATTGCTGAATATTTTCAGTATAATAAGTAACAGTATGAAATTAACCATCAAATTTATTGGTATTATTATAAACTGCGGTACAGACAGATTATCACCTTCAAACAAAATAACATCCGCAATAAGACAAATCATCAGACACAACAAGGAAATAAATGCAGGTATTCCTACCTTAAACGATTCGTTCAATCTGCTGAATACCAGAATACCGACTAAACCACTGATGAAGTACAAGAAGAATCCCCTTACACTTCCACCATTCATCAACATAACAGAAAGCATAAGGCATACACTGCCTGAAACCAGACCTGATATGCTGTTGCTGAATAAACTAAGCAGTACAAAAATTATCAAAAATGGCCAGCCCGATACCGGCAGCAGAGGAAACAAAAGGGATAGCGCAAGTCCCAATAAATAGAAAACTGTAAATTTCCCATAGTTTCCCTGATTCGGATAAAAATAGAGTTCATATATTTCACTGGCTGACAGTGCAAAAATGACAATGCCTGTCCCCAATAATACCATAACCGTATTGCAGATGATTTCTGCATCACTTACTCCATACAGTAAGCTTCCTATTCCTGCAATCGTGCCTGATAATACAAATAACAATACAAACTCTATTGTCACCTTTATTTTTTGCCATATTTGCTGCTTATTATTGTTTTCTTCCATGTTCAAAATTCCTATTTCTTCGTTTTTTATCATAATTTAGTTCTTTAGCTTCATATGTTTCATATGCCTTGACGATTTTTTGGACAAGCGGATGTCTTACAACATCTTTGCTTGTAAGATTACAAAAAGCAATATCGTCAATCTTTGACAAAACTTTTACCGCTATATCCAGCCCCGACTTCGTATTTGGAGCCAAATCTTTCTGGGATGCATCTCCGGTTATGATAACTTTGGAACCAAACCCGATTCTGGTTAAAAACATCTTCATCTGCGCAGGCGTCGTATTCTGCGCCTCATCCAGAATAATATAGGCGTTGTCCAATGTACGTCCTCGCATATATGCGAGCGGAGCGACTTCAATCAATCCCTTCTCCATATTCTTAGCAAAACTATCCGCACCCATTATCTGATATAATGCATCGTACAAGGGGCGTAGATAAGGGTCTACCTTGCTCTGTAGGTCACCGGGCAGAAAGCCCAGCTTCTCTCCCGCTTCAATAGCCGGTCTGGTCAGGATAATCCTTCCCACCTCATTGCTCTTAAAAGCCGTTATCGCCATTGCCATTGCCAGATAAGTTTTTCCTGTACCTGCGGGTCCAAGTCCAAATACAATCATATTATTTCGAATGGCATCCACATATTGCTTCTGACCTAAAGTTTTTGGCTTAATGGGTTTTCCGCTTATAGTATGACATATGCAGTCTTCATCAATCGCAAGAAGAACATCTTCCTTATTCTCTTTTCCCATCTCAATTGCATAATCTACGTTTTGTTCCTGCAAAGCATTGCCTCTTTCCGACAGAGTGGCAAGCTCCTTCATAATTCCTGCCGCTTTTACTGCGTCCTGCTGTCTGCCGCTTATCTTCACTACACCATCTCTGTTTACTATTATTACCTGAAAATCTCTTTCAATTTTTTTGATGTAAGTATCATATTCCCCAAAAAGATTCCTCATATGCTCCATTGGGAGATCCAATTCGAGCGTAAATTCCTCTGCCAACTATTCTATCACTGCCTCTTCATTTTCTGTAATGGGGATTTCCGGAGTTTCATTTTTGACTTTTTTTACAGCCTCCTGTGTTAATTGCAAACTGATATCCATTATCCATTTATCCTCATTCTTTTTTATTGTAACATTTTTTTCCGTAATTTGTACCCCTTTTTCTTCTAAAGTCATTAATATTTTCTTAAATTCCTCTTCCATAATCTGTTCCATCTCTTCTTCGGTGTGTTTTTTTTGTATCCATGAATATTCTTTTGCATATTTTGTCCCGTAAAAAACAGGCAAGAACAGATGGTCCAATAGCTTAACCTGCTTCTTTTCTCCTGCCACATCATAGGATTCATATTTTATTCTTCCCCATGATAGATTCCATTCTTTATTATTTAAACCAAAAAGCAGTATCTTTTTCTCTTTTCCGGAATACTCTTTTTCAATGTAAGCAACCTTTTTTTCTACGGAAAAGGCTTTCTCATATAATATCATTATGTCTGCGTCAGCATCATAATACTGATATCCTCTCACAGTCGCATCTTCATTATAAACCGGTACGGCGCCGCATACAAGAGTCTGGCCTTCTACAACAGTATCTCCCACAGCCACCTGCGGAACGCCTTTTCTGGTAATCATATAGACAATGACTCCATCCTTTGAAGCTACTATATCGCTGCAGTTTCCGGCATTATCACCCTGCAATGCTGCATCCTTATTCGATTGACCAATATAGTCATAGTCAGTTGTTTCGTTTTCGCGCAGCTTTATAATCAGGGAAGTTCCTTCCACCTTTACTGACGTCCATGTAATAACATCATATTTTTCACGCAGCTGCATTTCTAATTCTTCTATATGTAAATCTTTCTTTTTCATTGCCGTATGGACACCCTGGGTTTCCAGATAATCCATAAGCACATCCTCTGTAATGGTATAGTTTCCTTCGATTTTAATATCCCAGATATACCTCGTTGTAAACATCCAGAACACCAGACAGGCGAGCATACCTAATACAAATATTTTCCGCTTTTTTATTTTTGGCGTAAAAAAAGGCAGTCCATATTTTTGCAATATGGCTGCCCGTGTACCGGTTTTTCTAAGAAGTGTTTTCAAAGCAAAAAAACCTTTCAAGCTGACTTTCATAGTATAATAATCACCGTGGTTTTCGATATCCCAAACCAAAATATCATGGTTTCCACACAGATTTAAGAATCTTTCAGTAGAATATCCCCATACCTTGATTAAAACATAGCCTTTTAAATATTGAATCCAATTAAGCATAAATCATAAATACCTCAGACTTTCAATATTACCAATTATTTTCATATCTTCCCCGGTATAGTAATCTATGGACAATTCCTTGCCCTGAAAACAGATTCTGCAGTTTTTTCCCTGAAGGACTATGGATTCTTTTGAATATTCCAAAATCCCCTTATAATTCTCTACAAAGGCTTCCCTGCTTCCCGTTATGGTAACGATTGAGGCTCCTAGCATGGAATCTTTGGGGAGCTTTAAGGATTCTACTATTATTTCTTTTTGCCGTGACAACGATAGTTTAGTGGGTTTTCTCATAGTATATCTATATGAGGCTGACATTAGATTAATGCACTCAAACTATCAATCTCTACACTAAAATACCCTTTATAAATTCACTCCGTTCTACCGGTTTATCACTAAATGAGTATGCTTTTAAGAAACGCTCCTTTGCCTGAGCGAGCTTATTTAAGTCATTGGCATGGATAGTTGCCAGAGATTCACCCATTTTCACATAATCTCCCACTTTTTTATGTAAAACAAGACCTACCGCCAAATCAATCTCACTTTCTTTGGTTTCTCTGCCACCGCCGAGAATAAGGGAACAGATTCCGATTTCGTCACAGATTATTTTCTCTACATAACCTTCTTTCTCAGAAACGATTTCTTCTATGATTGACGCCTCCGGCAGCAATGAAGTATCATAAACTGCTGTTGCGTCCCCGCCTTGCGCTTCTACAAATGCGGCAAGTTTATCAAGCGCCGTTCCGTCTGCTATCACGTCTCTTAGCATGGCTGTTGCCTGCTCTACATTTTTCGCCATTCCGCCCGCTATGATCATCTGCGCTCCCAAAGTCATACATAACTCTACGAAGTCCGACGGTCCTTTTCCCCGCAGGGTTTCTATAGCCTCCTTCACTTCCAGCGCATTGCCGACAGCAAAGCCCAGAGGCTGGTCCATATCAGAAACAATTGCCGCCATATTTCTTCCGGCATGCTTTCCCAGCTTAACCATTTCCTTTGCCAGCGTAAATGCATCTTCTTCGTTTTTCATAAATGCGCCGCTTCCCGTTTTGACATCCAGCACTATTGCATCTGCGCCGGAAGCCAGCTTTTTACTCATAATAGAGCTGGCAATCAACGACATATTATCTACAGTCGCCGTCACATCCCTAAGCGCATAAAGTTTCTTATCTGCTGGCGCCAAATCAAGGGTCTGTCCCATAATGGAAATACCTATTTCATTTACCTGATTAATAAAATGCTCGGAAGTAATTCCTGTTGAAAAGCCCGAAAAGCTCTCTAATTTATCTATGGTTCCGCCTGTATGTCCGAGTCCTCTGCCGCTCATTTTAGCGATTTTAACACCGCATGCCGCCACCATAGGAGCAAGTGCAATCGAGGTTTTATCGCCCACGCCACCGGTCGAGTGCTTATCCACTTTAACCCCTTCTATAGCCGATAAATCCAGCATATCGCCGCTATGTGCCATAGCCATTGTCAGATCCGCCGTCTCTTTTTCAGTCATGCCGTTAAAATAAACAGCCATCATCATAGCGGACATCTGATAGTCGGGAATGTTTCCGGCGGTATATTCGGAAATCATATAATCAATTTCATCGCCCTCAAGCACGCCTCCGTTGCGTTTTTTCATAATAAGATCGTACATTCTCATAATAATTGGTTCCTTTCTCTTTACGCAGACTAAATTGGAGAGAATATTAGGATAAAATAAAGTACACTTTATTTTATCCTAAGTTTAATTCTTATAATAATCTTCATTTTGAGTATACGGCATCATTTCTGGAAAGAAGATACACACAATATTGATTCATACTGATACCTTCCCTTTTGGAATGCTCCGCTAATAACCGGTGCAGACTACGAGGTATTCTTAATTTAAACTGCCCAGAATAATCTTCTAAATTATCAGGATCGTGAATCTCTATACCATCTTCAAGTGCTGATTCGAACCATGCCTTCTTTGCATCCAGTGCATTTGCTATCGCAGATTCCACTGTTTCTCCACAAGTAATACACCCTGGGAGATCAGGATATGAAACTACAAAGCCTCCTTCATCCTTATCCTCTACAATCTCCATTTTGTAAGACATTGACATATAATCATTCAGCGTCTTCATTATTTTTCGCCTCACTCTCTACAATCTGCTTCACCATCTCCACATAAACTTTCTTAATTGGTTCATGTTTTGGAATAGTAATTGGTTGACATCCTGACTTTCTAAATGTATAATGACTGCTTCCGCTTCTCGGAACATTCATCTCATATCCATAGCTTTCCAGCACCTTACGCAATTCATCAAACCGAAGGTCTTTTGATAAAATACAAATGCGCGCTAATAGTTTATCCCACTTTGACATATTGAATACCTCTTACATTTATTATATTTGGTGTCATATTTGGTGTCAATAATTTTCCGTACTTTTCTTCATTGCATTTTCACTCCAAATGTCTCAGGCGAAATATCAATTCCCAGTAATCCTGCAAATGCAAGTCCAAATCTGACAAACTCATAAGACACAGATGTAATAATATTTCCTGAGATAATATATCCGTCTTTTATAGGTTTATTTATATTATCAGTCCAACCCTGCATTTGGGAAAGCTCTTTTTCCGTAAAGCCTTCTTCAAATAATTCTTCCCTGTCTATACCTGCCATAAAGGGAAGTTCACCCATGATGCCACACTTTAAAAGTAATATTGGTGCTATGGAAATTGCTCCAATAATTATTTGATTATTAGCAAATAATTTTATAAATGACAGCATTTCCTCATCTTCAATCACTTCCCTAATATCAGCAGCACCTGGCAGCAGCAGGCTATCATACTCACTGACATCTATATCTGAAATGCATCTGTCTGGACACACATTCAGTCCCTCTTCACTTCTTACGTTCGCTAGACTCTTTGCAAATACGGTAATCTGTTTCTCTGCTATTGCTAATATTTCCAGTGCCACACTAATCTCAAAATTACAAAACTGATCATAAATTAAGACTGCCGTTTTCTTCGTATTTCCATTTTCCATTTACTTACCTTCTTTCTTTTAGGAAACTTTCTTGCAGCCTCCGATAAACCTCCGTGTGCTTCCTCTATTTATTTCCTTACACATACTTAAGAAATATATGACATATCGCTTATTCTTTTTATAAATCTTTTTCCTTCATTGTTTTCAAACATAAATGAAACTCCACCTGCTAATCCAAACATTTCACCTGTATTTAAAGTTTCAACACTTAACCCCATGAACATTGTATTAAAGACACTTAACAAATCTCCATGAGAAACTATTATTATATTTTCATCATCACCCGTCATTACTTCATCAAAAAATGGTTTCAATCTATTCCATTCATCTCTACGGCTTTCCGCATCGGAAAACAATCTATCATCAATAGTTATCTCTTGCATTTCAAGATTTTCACGAAGCCATTGAACTGATTTACCACAACATCTTCCCAGATTTCTTTCTCGCAATTCAGTTCTTAAAATAGGGGATAAACCCAAATGTTTACCGACATTTTCAGCCGTCTGTCTTGCACGTAATAAATCAGATGAATACATTACAAACTTTTTGTCAGACAGCTCTGTTTTTAACTTTTCTCCTATTCTATTTGCTTGTTGCACTCCTAGTTCCGATAATTCCCAGTCTGTCCAAGAACCAACCATACCATTTGTATGATGGACTGACTGTGTATGTTGAATAGTAATAATTGTTTTCATAAGAATCCCCCTCTTTACTTTTACTATACTGTTCTGATTATACTACCTTTACTCTCTATTTACCACAAAGAATAGCTTTCATTTCATCCGTTTCCTTTCTTTGTGAATCTCTATACACAGTTTCTTGACTTGTACACAACCTCTATATATAATAACTTCAACACATGTTTCCTCAAAAGGAGAACGTATTATGCCAATTCCGGGAATAGAACAACCCAAATTAATTGAAATCGACAACATGCTTCGTCTAAGAAAATATGACGGCATCTGCGACTTTGCCCTAAGCTGGTATCAGGATGAAAATCTTGTGTATCTTGTTGATGGGGAGCGCGAGCCTTATACCATGGAAAGATTGCAACGCATGTATACTTATCTGGACGCACATGGAGAACTTTACTGGATAGAAATCAACGACAGCAATCGCTATATGCCAATCGGAGATGTAACATTCTGGCAAGAGGATATGCCGATTGTTATCGGTGATAAAACATTTCACGGAAAACATATCGGGCGAAAAGTCATAAGTGCCCTCGTGGCAAGAGGAACGCTTCTTGGCTATAATACCTTATATGTACATGAAATTTATGATTTCAATATTGCTTCGCAAAAATGCTTCGAAAGTGTTGGATTCCAGCCATATGAAAAGACGGAAAAAGGAAACCGCTACCGCCTGTTCATCAAAAAATCATCAGAAACATGAGTATTTTCTCTGTAAACGACTGTTTTCCCAATTTCATAACTCCCCAGTCCTTTGCTTTTCTTCCAAAGGCTTTAAAATTACCGCTTGGCGTCATACGCCACGCATTATTTGTATAATCTTTAAGCTCTGAATCAACCGGAGAAGCCAGCAATCTTGCTACATGGTCGCAATTATTTGTATAAATCCGGTATACCGGTAAGTCATCACCCTGCCCCATCTGCTCCAGATTCTTTTCATATTCTGCATTTTTGCCGACATCTTCCTCCATAGCCCATTTTTCATATAAAACAGCAAACTGAAGCTCTGCCTCAAGATATGGAACAGCCTGTTCCAATATAGTATTATAATCCTCTGCCGTAATCGGTCTATATAACGCATAATCATAATTGTCTGTAAGCTGGTCGCCATCTATATGCAGATTTCCCGTCTGTAAAAACGCTTCCGTATCCTCCGCATTCATCTGCCCTATACTCATTTTCCCTATTCCGCTCTTTCCAAGAAGACTTTCCCATAGCGACCTCTGCATTCCATTATAGCTTAATACGATTCCACAGCCTTCTTCATCTACAACCATTAAAATACTGTGCCCCAGACCCTTCATACCGTCTGCATTCACGATATAATACAACATATAACCGTCTTCAGTAAAAGAAGTATCCCGAATTGTAAGACGCATGTAAAAACAAATACACAAATAAGCCATCAGCAAAACTGCCGTGCCATACTTTATATATTTTTTTGCTCCATGTCGTTTCATTCGTTCTTTACCTTCTTCTCCAGCAACAATACCACGTCTCCCTCCATCAGCAACGTAGAACCCTTAGGACATATATTTTCATTTCCGCGCTTCACCATAACCACAAAAACCCTTCTGGAAATATCCAAATCCTTTATCCTTTTTCCAATCCAGTTATGCTCCGGCTCCAGACACATCTCATCGATACTGCACTCAAGCGTTCCGATACTTGTAGTACCAATCAGCATACTGTCTCCTTCTTCCAACACAAGACTCTCATGAGGTGTATACACGTCCTCTCCCCGAAGTACAACTGCCGGATACAGTCCTTGCGGAAGTTCCATATCCTTTAACCTAAGCCCCGTATATGGATGCCCATTGACAATACTCAGCGTAATAAAATCAGCGTTATGCTCAGTATAGCTTCCTACTTTCATTTTCGTATAATACTCCACGAAACCGGCGGAAATTATACCTGTTGGAATAGCGACCATTCCGACCCCAAGAAAGGCAATGACAATCGCCATAAGACGCCCTCCTATTGTTACCGGATAAATATCCCCATAACCAACTGTCAAGAGCGTGGATACAGACCACCATATTCCGGAAAAGGCATTGGAGAAATTCTCCGGCTGTGCGTCATGCTCAAGACCATACATACATAAAGATGAAGCCAGCATCAGAATCAACACCAGAAAAATTGAAGATACCAGGGCATTCCGCTTGTCCTTTAATACTTCCGTAATTACATTAAAGGCATCATAACGTGAATTAATTCTGAACAGATGCAGGATACGCACCACTCTAAGCATACGGAAGGCAATCGCTCCGCTTGGAATAAAAAACGGGCAAAAATACGGAAGAATAGTCAATAAATCTACCACGCCATAAAAAGATACCGCAAATCGAAATACCGCCGCCGGATATGACTTTTCAGGATAAAGAAAGTCCGCCGTCCATATTCTTAAGATATATTCCAACAGGAAAATAACCATTGTGATAAGCTCAACTGTACCAATCACACCCGCATATCCGGCTGCCTCGTCAAAAGTCTGAATAAATGTAACGGAAATATTAGCAAGTATGACAATGATAATAAAAATGTCAAAACTCATACTTGGTATATCTGACATGTTACCAATTTGAATAATTTTAAATATACGCCTCTTAACCGCAGCCGTTTTCTTTGTTATTTCCATGATTAACATTACCTTTCTCGCCAGTCTGGTTTCATTTACTACGGCTCAGCATATATACTGAAGTCTGCTGTTAATCCATTATTATATAAGGTTCGCCACTTGTCGTCAGTAATCTTCCACTCACTGTTTTCACCATATAGAAACTCTGCAATTTCTTCCTCTGAAAGTTTATCGCTTCTGGCGGCTTCTTCTCCATTTACGCTCCATACCCAGACTTCTTCACCACCACTATGATCTAAATCTTCACACAATTCCCTATACATAACATATTCGTTATTCTGATACTTATATTTTGCCCAACTGTGGGAAACTGCTGAATTGCGCCATTGACTTAGTATCAATTTATTATCCGCATCAATTGCAGGATTTGGAATATCCGTAAAAGTCGGTGCTTCTACAAAACCATCCTCAGTCTGTAAAAAGCAATAATAAGTCAATAATCCCTGATTACCATGATGGCCGGTGCATATCAAAAGATCCGGAATATTATCAAAGTTTGCATCGACATATTCAAATTTGCTTTCTACTGAAATCCATACTCCATCTCCGCCCTCTGCTTCCACATGTATGATTTGAGAATATTTCATATTACTTTCATGCGAAACTACTAAAACTCCATCCTCAGAAAAATCCTCACCCTTTTCATGATAATCAGAAATCAGCCATTCAAAAACCCATCCATCTATCCTGAACTGGTCATAAATAATCGGATTACCCTTTAAAATCTCCTGCGGTGATACCTGCGCTATCATGATTTCATCCGGAATAGCTATCCTGTCTCCTTCTGCATATATCTCAATTCTACTGTTCTCTTCTTCGGGAATTTTCAATTCCACGTTATCCTGAATCTCGCTGTCATCCGATACGAAATCTACAAGCCCTACGCCTGTATTTGGCTCTTTCGATATCTCCATCTCCTGCACCATGATATCTTCTTCGCTTCCGGTTTCGGTTTCACCCTGCACTGTTTTCTCTTCCGGCTCAATTTCTTCCGGCAGTTCTGATACAAAATCTCTTCCACAGCCTGTCAGATACAAGATACATATTCCTATAATGATTAATAAAAGTATACCCTTTCTTTTTACCATGACTTTATTCTCCAATACTGCATTACGCATTATTCATCTTCTTGCTTAAAACTGCTTTAAAAATTTTCCGGCTATCCTCTATGGCAGCACTGCTTAATCTACCAGCCAAAAATTTCTTTTCTTAATTCCTCATATTCTTCCATAGATATTTTTTCATCCCGATAGGTAAAATCGCTGTTTTCATCATACTTACCATCGGTAGAATACCAATATTCCGCATAAAAATTAAACTCATCTACAATATTCTCTCCGCCCTCATATTTCGTCAGCCAATACAATGATCGACCTGAATGCATAACGTCACTATATACAATCCATATTGCATTATCGTAGTATGTATAAGACAGATGTCCGGCTGTTCCATTCCCTTCTGCCAACACATATACCTTTCCGTCCCTTACATCAAGGTACATGCCTCCATAGGGCCCTTTCAAAATTTGCTCGTTTTCGCCATCATTATCCAAGTCAATCCGCTCTCCGACAGAAAAACACGTAAAATCTTCTGGATCATGCGGCAGCTGGTCATACATTATAATCCTTTCATCTTCATCATCATAAAATGCCGGGATTTCACTGGCAAGAAACGCATCCAGTAATTCATCTAGGCTATAATCATCGTACGCCACCTCTTCTCCGGCAGATTCTTCATTAGTATCTTCCTCCCCCGTTACTTCTTGGGTACTCTCTTCACCAAATGCTTCCGTGGTACTCATATCACCAGTTAATTCGGGAGCGTTTTCTTCCTCAGTTGCATCAGAAGTGTTCTCTTCATCAGTTGTATCGGCACCACTCTTATCAGTTTCCTGCGATTCAATGTCTGACAACACATCTTCACTATCCTGTGAAGCACCGCAGCCACTTAACATGAAAATGCATAATAGTAACATGGCTATATATCTAATATTTAATTTTATATTCATTACCATTTAACCTCCTGTATCACTTTACTTCAAACCAAATAGTTGAAGAATTTCTGTTAAAGTATGTATCATCTTGTCCTGACCATAATCTTTTATATCATCATCTCTATTGATAAGAACTGCATATGCTCCTGCATTTTTCGCACAGACCATATCTTTTTCTTCATCGCCTACAAACACTATGTTCGATATTTCTGTCTGCATTTTTTCACTCAATATTTCTAATCCTTTTGTGCATGGTTTCCTATATCCGGCATCATTTGATGTAAAAGGATAATCTATATACTTTATTATTGACGCAATATCCTCCAATGCATATTTATTATCCATGCCATATGCCACATCCGATAAAGTGCCTGTCTTTATACCTTCCGCAGAAAGTGTTTTCAATGTTTGCTCAACATCAGGAAATACCAAGCAATCCTGCCTGAAATAATTATAAAAGCTTTCTTTAATCTGTTTCATTTCTCCTAAATCTATGTTCATATCATTTAATATTTCAGTAAAAATTTCCGTAGAAGAAACCTCATATTCCCTCGGATTAATTCTCGTATTATACTTAGTCAGCACATTTCCTGCAATTTTATATTGTTCTTCGGAAAAAGCATAATTATATTTTTGGGCAATATATTCAAACGCCGGTCTGTACAGACTTGACCAGTTCATTGGAATTCCATAATTAGTTAATGTCCGCCCTATATCAAATACAACTGCCTTAAACATATTTAAATATCTCCTTTATCATGCCTTTGTATCAAACGAGGAAGCACTACTACCGTCATCCGCCATGTTTACAAAGGTATATTTATCATTATGCGGGAACAGTAATTCCATATATAAATTTCCAAGTAAATTCTTTACTTTGTCAGCATCAACATCTGAAATGGGAATATCACTGATTTCCAGACGTTTTAAATTCTCAAGAATCTTTTCTATGCCCTGCCATTCAACTACTTCCGCCTCAAATTCATTCTTCAAAGGCTGCACCATTAATTCATTTTTTAAAGGTTCTGAAATTTCCGGCTCCATAATGGGTTTTACTTCAGGAATATTATATACAACATTTTTGCATGTTTTCTCAAAGCATTCCGGATCATATTCTGCCAGATACCTCAAATCATCCACGGTCAGTGGTTTTTTATTATGTATTTTCAGATATATATTTATAAGGCTGGTGTCTTTTCCCATAATTCTCCTATACGCCTTTCTCCATCACTTATGGTAAGGCTCTCCATTGTTAATCCTATAGCTCCGATATATCTGTTCCAAGAGAATAACCCGCATAAGTTGATGTGGAAATGTCATCTTCGAAAAACTGAGCGTCATGTCTGCACGCGAGCATACTTTGTCATGCAGTCCGAGAGAGCCGCCAATTATAAACTGTATGTGTCCTTCACCCTGAATTCCAAGATTTGCAAGTTTTCTTGCAAATTCTACAGAATCATACATTTTACCTGAAATTTCGAGTGTAATAATATAGGCATCATCTTTTACATGTTTTAAAATTCGCTCCGCTTCTTTCAGTTTAATATTGCTCTCTTCCGCTGTACTTGCGCCATCCGGAGTCTTTTCATCATCTACTTCAATGATTTCTAACCGGCAGTATCTGCTAAGTCGCTTTTCATATTCGCAAATTGCATCCTTTAAATATTTTTCCTTGATTTTTCCTACTGAAATTATAGTTATTTTCATCATTATAACGATAAACCTTCTAAGTTTGCAAGATTTCATGCATAAGATATTTGACTAAAATAAGTTCTGATAGTAATCATCTATAAAATGATCCAGAAACGCTTCTTCCAGATTCATAAACTTATCCTGTATAATTTTCTTCATCTTGTCGGTTCGCGCAAAATATTTCTGTTCTTCCGGCATTTCTTCATTATCAAACAGTCCTGCATCAATCTTTTCAACAGTGAGATTCTCTTCACACCATTTTGTTATCTCTTCCAAAAGGGAGTCTTCCGATTTAGCCTTTATCGTCAATACTTTAAAAGATTTCATTGATACAAATCCGAAAACAATAAAAAGTATAAACAGTGCACTCATGACGCCGCATACAAGATACTTCGTTGTAACGGAATTCTGATATATCGGGATCACACCGCTCAATATCAATATACATACTGCCAATCCGATAACCCCAAGAAATAATAAGGTATATGCGGAAGACTTGTTATCTTCTGCCTTTTGAGCGCTATTCTGATATGCACGGCTCCATACAGCTTTTTTGCCTTCTGCATCTTCAGGATTTTCATCCGCTAAAAGTTCTTCTATCGCTGATTTTTCATCATCTGTCAGATTTTCATCTGTAATGATATCTTCCGTTTCAGTAATATCTAAAGAGTCAACCAGTTCAGTGCCGCAGTCTGCACAGACCTTAATTCCTTCAACATACTCATTTTTACACTTAGGACACCATGGCATATTAATCTCTCCCCTCAGGCTTTTGTATTTTATATAATTACAAAAATAGTGTTTATCTATAGTTTATTGTATATCCTCATAATCAAAGCATGTCCTGTTCGCTGTAACCGTACCGACATATCCCCCTGCTTTAACATGCGCCGGAGATATCTGATATGCTTTCAATGCTTCTTCATTTTCAAAAACAGAAATGAGCGCAATATCCCTGTTCCCGGATGAAAGCCCATCTATTACAACCTTAAGCGAAACCACACCGTCCACCTGATCCTTTACCGCTTCCAGCTCCTTTTTAATACGAAGAGCCGCCTCTATCTTTTCTGTGTCTGATAACTCTTCTTTCAGATTCCATAAAACAATGTGATGTACCATAATACACACTCTCCTTCCTTCGCCAAACCAGCTCATTTATGCCAAAAGAGGTACGGAAAGAATCCCATACCCCTTATTCACGCCAAGAATTTTTATCTAGCGTGACAAATATTCATCAATACCCTTAGCCGCAGCCTTTCCTGCTCCCATTGCAAGGATTACCGTAGCCGCACCTGTTACCGCGTCACCTCCGGCATATACGCCTTCTTTCGTAGTCTTACCGTATTCTTCATCGGCAACAATACATTTATGCTTATTAACTTCAAGTCCTTTTGTGGTTGAAGAAATAAGCGGATTAGGTGAAGTTCCAAGCGACATGATAACAGTATCTACATCAATAACAAACTCAGAACCCGGAATCTCTACCGGACGCCTTCTTCCGGAAGCATCAGGTTCGCCAAGTTCCATTCTGATACATTTCATTCCGCATACCCAGCCGTTATCATCCGCAAGAATTTCCGTAGGATTTGTAAGTAAGTCAAAAATAATCCCTTCTTCTTTTGCATGATGAACTTCTTCCACACGGGCAGGCAGTTCTTCCTCGCTTCTGCGGTATACTATATGCACTTCTGCACCAAGACGCAGCGCTGTTCTCGCCGCATCCATTGCAACGTTACCGCCGCCTACAACCGCTACCTTCTTGCCTCTCATAATCGGTGTATTGGAATCTTCATTAAATGCCTTCATCAGATTGCTTCTTGTCAAATACTCATTTGCTGAAAACACACCGTTAGACTGCTCTCCCGGAATCCCCATAAATTTGGGAAGTCCTGCTCCCGAACCAATGAATACGGCATCAAATCCCTCTTCTTCTATCAATTCATCTATGGTAACAGACTTTCCGACAACAACATTTGTCTCAATCTTTACACCAAGTGATTTTACATTTTCAATTTCTTTCTCAACAACAGCCTTCTTGGGAAGACGAAATTCCGGTATACCATAGACAAGCACGCCGCCGGCTTCATGAAGTGCTTCAAAAATAGTTACGTCATATCCCTTCTTTGCGAGGTCGCCCGCACAGGTAAGTCCGGCAGGACCTGAGCCTATTACTGCTACTTTCTTGCCTTTCTTTTCCTTTGCGCCCTCGGGCTTAACACCATTCTCTCTCGCCCAATCAGCTACGAAACGTTCAAGTTTTCCGATAGATATCGGCTCACCTTTGATTCCTCGTATACATTTCCCTTCACACTGGCTCTCCTGCGGGCACACACGTCCACATACGGCAGGAAGCGCAGACGATTCGCTGATTACCTGATAAGCCGCTTCAACATCACCATCTTTTACCTTTTCAATAAAGCCCGGAATATTGATGGCAACCGGACAGCCTTTTATACACTGTGCATTTTTACAGTTTATACACCTTTCTGCTTCAGAAATTGCTTCCTCTTTATTATATCCCAGACATACTTCCTCAAAATTTGCAGCACGTACCTTTGCATCCTGTTCACGTACAGGCACTTTCTTTAAAACATCCATAACTTTACTCCTTTCTAAGCCTGCTAGTCAGCGCAGTTTCCGCATCCGCCATGGTGGGTATCCCCTTCTTTGGCTTTTAAGAATGCCCTGCCTTCTTCTGTTTTATACATCTGCTGGCGTTTCATTGCCTGATCAAAATCCACCTTATGTCCATCAAATTCAGGTCCGTCAACGCAGGCAAATTTCACTTCTCCATCTACAGTAATACGGCATGCGCCGCACATACCTGTGCCATCTACCATGATTGGATTCATGCTGACAATAGTCGGGATATTCAATTCCTTAGTCAGCTTACAAACAAATTTCATCATAATCATTGGACCGATGGCAATGCAGACATCATATTTTTTTCCTTCATCCACAAGCTCCTGTATCGTCTGCGTTACCATACCGCTTCTTCCGTAAGAGCCGTCATCTGTTGTGATATACAGATTACCGGCAACGGCCTTCATTTCTTCTTCCATAATCAGTAAATCCTTGGTTTTGGCGCCTACGATAACGTCGGCGTCAACTCCATTCTCGTGAAGCCATTTCACCTGCGGATATACCGGTGCAGTTCCTAAACCGCCTGCTACAAAAAGAATGTTCTTCTTTTTAAGACTATCCGAATCCTCATTCACAAGCTCCGAAGGGCAGCCTAACGGTCCCACAAAATCATGAAAACTGTCACCTGCTTTTAACTGTGACATTCTCTGTGTTTCAGCACCGACAACCTGCACTACGATTGTTACCGTTCCCTTTTCACGATCATAATCGCAGATGGTAAGCGGAATCCTCTCACCCTCGCCATCCATCCTTACAATAATAAACTGTCCCGGCTGACAGGATTTTGCAACACGCTTTGCCTCAACAACCATTTCGAAAATGTTCGTCGTAAGCTCCTTTGCTTCCAATATTTTATACATTACTCTTATCCTCCTAACCGCAAATACACATCGCATCTTACTAATAATATAAGAAGTATGCGTATTTTGCAATATTTTTTATTCCAAACTTTCAGACTCCAGACCTCCGGACTCAACAGCTATAAACTCTCCCCTTGCATTATATCCAAGCCTTGCGACCGAACCTGTATACGCCTGTACAATAAATACCTTATCCGTTCTTCTCAAACTGCCCGTACCTTCATCGTGATATTCATATATAGCATAATAGATTTCATCCCCTATCTCAAGTACGGAATTGTACTGATAGCTGTATGTACCGGACTGTAAAGCCGAATGCCCGTAAGCATCTTTCAGATATCCGGTTCCCAACAGGACTTCCTGAAGCCTTATCAGCGCTGCATCTGTAGATATAGCATCCGGCAGCGATAATGTATATACGCGCTCCGTCACCTCACTGGTTATGCCCTCTTCGCTGATATTTACAAATCTAAAGTATGTAGTTCCAAGCGGCATAGGAATCGCACCGGTATAAAGAATACTGCTATCGTCAGGCTCCGAATCATCAACCGTATAAAAAGTACTGCATCCTTCCAGTTCTTCCACCTCAATCATCATAGGCTTAATGTATTCGCCGCTATATAGATTTACCTCAGGAGCTGCCGGTATTTCAGGACTTATATGGTATGTTTTGCTTACAACCTCACTTGTAATTCCATAATCATTAATAAAAACCGCGCTTATTTTGTAGTCTCCATTTTCCAGAAAAAGAGGTGCAGTATAAACACTACTGAATTTATTAGGCGTTGAACCGTCCATAGTATAATATATAGTTCCTGCCGTATTAGAACTTAATTTTAAAGGGATAACCATATCATAATCTCCCTCGGCATAACTAAACTCCGGCTCCTTTGCCATATATCCCTGAAACATAGTAACAATCGTATCTTCATTGCAAGCCAGTAAAAGTTCGTTTATTTCCTCATATCGTTCTTCTCTCGCATATATAGCAATCATTTTATCATAAGCTTCTTCAACATCTTCATAAGAATAAATTCCCTTATCAATGACTAACTTTAATTCACGCAATGCAGATTCATTATCCGACATCAGATAATAGTAATCTGCCTTCGTAAATAAAATCTGTGATTGATTATCATCCTTTTCATATGCACTGTCCAGATATTCAATCGCCCTTGCATATTCTCCGTTAGCCGCATATTCCTTCGCCTTATTGACCTTATATTCCACTGTATCTACATATCCTGAATAAAAATGATAGGACAATGCAGCAAAAAAAAGTATAATAACTATAGCAATCATAACTCCAATCTTATGACTGCGCTTTGCTATTTCCTCTATTCTGTTTTCTTCATCCTCTTCAGTTTCTGCTTCTTCACCATCCACACCCTGTATAATCTGCTTGTCATCTTCTCCCGCCTGTTCATCATCCTGTAATGCAGCCAGTGTGGAAAGGGTTTCCGTTATACTGTTTTCAATTTCCGGATCAAAATCAGGCACTATCTGAATTTCATTTCCGCATGCTTCACAAATCAGATGGCCTTCTTCTATCTCTTTCCCACAATTTGGGCATTTCATAGGCATTTCCTTTCTAATAATCAGACAGCCGACTCCACACAATTATACATTAACATAGCAATCGTCATCGGTCCGACGCCACCCGGAACCGGCGTAATCGCACTGCAAATTGGAGCTACGTCATCATAATCCACATCACCGCACAACTTATTATTTTCATTTCTATGGATTCCGACATCAATAACGACGGCGCCTTCTTTCACATACTCTCTCGTTATGAGCTTGGGTTTTCCGATAGCAACAACAAGGATATCCGCCCGCTTCGTTACTTCCTTCAAATCTATTGTCTTTGAGTGGGTCACAGTAACGGTCCCGTTCTCCCTAAGCAGCAAGAGCGACATAGGTTTTCCGACAATATTACTTCTTCCTATTATAACACATTCTTTTCCTGCAATCTCAATCCCTGAGCGTTTCAATAACTGTATAATACCGGCAGGCGTACATGATACAAAGCCTTTCTGACCGATACATAACGCTCCTACATTCTGAGGATGAAAGCCGTCGACATCCTTCTTCGGGTCAATTGCATGGATAATAGCATTCTCATCAATATGTTTGGGCAGAGGAAGCTGCACTAAAATACCATTCACATCTTTTCGTCCATTCAAATCCTCTATTAGTTTGAGCAGTTCCTCCTGAGTAGTACCTTCGGGTAATTCATAAGAAAGAGATTCAATCCCGATATAGGCACAGGCTTTTTTCTTATTACCTACATATACGGAAGAAGCCGGGTCATCACCAACCTGAATAACGGCAAGACATATATTTACGCCATTCTGCTTCATTTCTGATACTTTTTCCTTCAATTCTTCTTTTATTTGGGCAGAAATAGCTTTCCCGTCTATAATCTTTGGCATTTCTATAAATACACTCCTTTCTTAATCTGCATTCTTCATATTTTCATATATAGCTAAAACAATCCTGTTATAACACCATTATCATTTATATCTATTCTATAAGCCGCCGGCTCTTTAGGAAGTCCCGGCATCGTCATTACCGCGCCCGTCAATACAACTACGAAGCCAGCTCCGGCTGAAACATATACCTCTCTGACAGTAATATCAAAGTTTTCCGGTCTTCCAAGCAGCGTCGGGTCATCGGATAATGAATACTGTGTCTTTGCCATGCAGACAGGCATATTGCCAAAACCCAGTTCTTCAAGCTTTCTAAGCTGTACATCAACAGCAGGCGCATAGAAGACACTCCTTGCCCCATATATCTCTCGCGATACTGCCTCTATTTTTTCCTTAAGAGAAAATGAATCCTCATATAGTAAATGAAAATCCGACTGTTTATTCTCTATGACATGCAGCACCTTATTTGCAAGCTCTACTCCGCCTTCGCCGCCCTTTTCCCAGACCTGTGAAATAGCAAATTCACAATTTTTTGCTTCACAAAACTGTCTGACATAATCTATCTCTGAGGAAGTATCTGACACAAATGAATTTAAGGTAACAACAATCGGCACTCTGTATTTTTGTAAATTTTCAATATGCTTCTCCAGATTGACAATACCCTTTTGCAGCGCTTCCAAATTTTCTTCTGACAGTTTAGCCTTATCTATACCGCCATTATACTTCAATGCCCTGATAGTCGCCACCAGAACAACTGCATCAGGTTTTAAATCTGCTATCCGGCATTTGATATCAAAAAACTTCTCCGCTCCCAAATCAGCGCCAAAGCCGGCTTCCGTAATAACATAATCAGCCATTTTCAGCGCGGCTTTAGTTGCCCTGACGGAATTACAGCCATGCGCTATATTGGCAAATGGTCCTCCATGAATAAGCGCAGGCGTATGCTCAAGCGTCTGAATCAGGTTTGGCTTAATTGCATCTTTCAGCAATGCCGCCATTGCACCTACTGCATTAATGTCAGCAGCAGTAACCGGCTCTCCTTTGTAATTATAAGCTACGATGATTCTGCCAAGTCGTTCTTTTAAATCCTTCATATCCGCTGCCAGACACAAAATAGCCATAATTTCAGAAGCAACGGTTATAACAAAATGGTCTTCCCTTACCATGCCGTCAGATTTATTTCCAAGTCCTACCACAACATTCCTAAGTACCCTGTCATTCATATCCAAACATCTTTTCCATACAACCTGCCTTGGATCAATTCCAAGCTGGTTTCCCTGTTGAATATGATTATCCAGTAAAGCCGCAAGCAGGTTATTGGCAGATGTTATCGCATGAAAATCACCTGTAAAATGAAGATTCAGTTCTTCCATCGGTACAACCTGAGAATAACCGCCGCCCGCTGCGCCTCCTTTAATTCCGAAACATGGACCTAAAGAGGGTTCACGCAATGCCAGAATAGCATTTTTACCAAGCTTACCAAATGCCTGACCAAGACCGATACTGACCGTAGTCTTTCCTTCTCCCGCCGGAGTAGGATTAATTGCAGTTACCAGAATCAGCTTTCCATCCGGCTTATTCTTGATACTCTCCATATACTCTTCTGAAATTTTAGCCTTATACTTTCCATACAGTTCTAAATCGTCTTCCTTCATTCCAAGCTTACCTGCAACTGTCACAATTGGATTAAGAACCGCTTCCTGAGCAATCTCTATATCTGTTTTCATGCCGATTACCATGCTCCTTTTTCAATCTATTTGATACGTTAGAGAATTTCTTCTACTAATTGTTCAAATTCATCCGAAGACATCAGAATCTTCCTGGGCTTTGTCCCTTCCTCTTCTCCTACAACTCCGGCATCACATAACTGATCCATGATTCTTGCCGCTCTGTTAAACCCTATCTTGAATGCTCTCTGCAGCATACCTATAGATGCCTTATCCTTTTCAATGATAAATCGACCCGCCTCGGCAAAATACTGGTCATATTCCGAAGAAGAATCAATGCCGCCCGCACTTCCATCCGAGCTTGAACTTCCCATGTTTCTTATTTTTTCTTCTACATCTTCGTCATAGACATTACCGATTTCCTGATTTTTCAGGAAATCAACTACATCAGACACTTCTTTATCTGATACGAAGGCGCCCTGAATTCTTGCCGGTTTCGGATAACCCTGTGGATAAAAGAGCATATCACCCTTTCCAAGCAGCTTCTCAGCACCTACCATATCCAGAATCGTTCTGGAATCCACGCCGCTGGATACGGCAAATGCAACACGGCTTGGCATATTTGCCTTAATAAGACCGGTTATAACATCAACAGACGGTCTCTGCGTAGCTATAATCAAATGTATTCCACACGCTCTCGCAAGCTGCGCCAGACGGCAGATAGATTCTTCCACCTCTCCGGGCGATACCATCATTAAATCAGCAAGCTCATCTACTATAATAAGAATCTGCGGCATTTTCTCTGGAGCATCGACATCACCACTTGCCTTCATACTCTCAACTTTTTTATTATATCCCGCTAGATCACGTACATTATAATCGGCAAACTTCTTGTAACGCTCGGTCATCTCGACTACGCCCCAATGCAGCGCAGCGGCAGCCTTTTTCGGGTCAGTCACAACCGGAATAAGCAGATGTGGAATTCCATTGTATACACTTAACTCCACAACCTTTGGATCTATCATAATTAATTTTACATCATCCGGGTGTGCTTTGTACAGAATTCCCATGATAATCGTATTAATACAAACCGATTTACCTGAGCCTGTCGCTCCGGCTATCAGCATATGCGGCATCTTGGCAATATCGGCAACCACTGTCTTTCCGCCGATATCCTTTCCAACCGCAAACGCCAGTTTGGAAGGGAAATTTCTAAACTCTTCTGATTCTAACAAATCCCTTAAGGCAACTCCTGAAGTTTCTTTATTTGGAACCTCAATTCCTACTGCCGCTTTTCCCGGAATAGGAGCCTCTATACGAATATCAGTAGCGGCAAGATTCAGCTTAATATCGTCCGCAAGACCTACAATCTTACTTACTTTTACACCCTGCTCCGGCTGAAGCTCGTATCTTGTGACGGAAGGTCCCTGACTGATATCGGTGACCGTTACTTTTACACCGAAAGTCCCAAGTGTCTGTTGCAGACGAACAGCGGTTTCCTTTAATTCCCTGTCCGTACTACTGCTATTCTTTCCTTTACCCTTTGCAAGTCTGTTATATGGCGGGAAATGATATTCTCTTGACGTTTTTTTAGGCACATCCTTTGAAAAATCGTTAGACGCTGCTGCAGTTTCTGCCGTGGTTTCTGCTTCGTTTCTTCTTTCAGGCAGCTTGGCTACGGGACGTTCACGATAAGAATCTTTTGTTGTCATGCCTTCTTTATGTATTGTTATCCCTTGCGCTTCTATTCTCTCTTTTTCTATTCCTTCATTTCCTATTTCTTTTATTTCTCTTGTTTCCTCATATGTTAGCTCATCTTCCTCTATATGAATCTCGTCCATATCATCGGATCTATTTTCAATAAAATGGTATGACTCCTGCGTCCTGATAACCGGCTCTTCATCATACGCATCTTCATTCAATGTAATTTCATGAAGGTCGTCTCTTATTCTCTCTGCCGCTTCGCTTTCTTTTTTCAAGTTATTGCTCAAAGCAGTATCTATCATAACGCCGGATACTTTTTTATCCATTCTGAGAATCTTCTCATTCTCTTTCTCTTCTTCCTGCTGTATCTTAAGTTCCTTTTCTCTTGCACGGCGCTCTTCTATAGCTTCGCGCTTCTCTCTTGCACGTTCCCGCCTGTATGCGACATCCTCCATAGAACGCTCATATACCTTCCTGCCCTGAGTCTTAACGCCTCCGATAATGGATTTATCCGTCACAATGACAGCACATATAATACCAATCACAATCAGGACAAGCACAGTTCCTGCCATACCAAGCAGCTTGTGCAATGCAAATGCAGCTGAACCGGCAATAATACCGCCTCCGCTGCGGTTTTCACTACACCTTTTATATATCTCCACTATTTGATAAGTGTCTGTATCCGTATATTTAACATTTACCAGTTCAAAAATCATTCCTAAAATGAAAAAGATAACAATTCCGGCTATCAGTTTTCTGGTCGCAATATTATTGCCGATATTAGACATTCCAAAAGCAATTGCCAGAAAAAGTATTATAGGCGCTACATATGCCATAAGCCCAAAGATACCGAACATAAAAGAACTGACCGCATTTCCGACTTTACCGACAATACCAAAATTACATAAAAATAATATAACAGCAAGCGCCAGACAGGCAAAAAATAATATCTCGTTACGGATTGCTATATCCATCGGCTCACCACGCATACTTCTGCCTGTATCCGCCGTATTCCTTGACCTTCCACCGCCTGCTGTACTTTTCCTTCCGGAAGCGCCGGTACCGCTTTTACGCGAACCTGTTCCTCTTCCCTGATTTGATGCCATGACTGACCTCCATGCTATAATAATGCTCTAATCGCAATTTATAGTATAGCATTTCCTGAGTCAATTGTCATCCCTTATTTTGTATCTGCTTTTTTTCTTTCTACCATATCATGCAGTTTGCTTATTGCATCCTTGATTCCGCCGACTTCATTAATTATACCTTCTTCAACCGCTTCCCTACCTACCAGCACAGTTCCAACGTCTTTAGTAAGCATACCTGTCTCCATCATAAGTTCTTCCATACGGTTTTTGGATATTTTGCAATGCTCACATACAAATCCCGTAATGCGATTCTGTATCTGCTTGAAATAGTCAAAGGTTTGCTGCACTCCTATAACCATACCATTTAAGCGAACAGGATGAATAACCATCGTTCCTGTTGGCACGATATAAGAATAATCTGTGCTTACAGCTATAGGTACTCCGATGGAGTGGCTGCCGCCCAGCACTAAAGACACTGTCGGTTTACTTAATGAGGAAATCATTTCTGCAATCGCCAGACCCGCTTCCACATCTCCTCCCATAGTATTAAGCAAAATCAGGACTCCGTCGATTTTCTTACTATCTTCGATTGCGGCAAGCTGTGGCAGTATATGCTCGTATTTGGTCGTTTTTGAGGAACTGCTTAAGTTATCATGGCCTTCGATTTCTCCAATAATTGTTATCAGATGTATATTGTGTGCTGCTTCACTTTCGTCCAAAGTAAGCTGCCCTGTAGATTCAATGCGCTCGTCTTTTCGTTTTTCCGCCTCAGCGTTTTCCTTTTTGTTATCGTCTTTTCCTCCGGAAGTTTTTGTGCTGTTATCTTTTTGACTGTTCTCTTTCTTATTATTTTGTTTATTTCCCATGAAAGTGTCTCTCCTTAATTATGGTAATAAAAAGCATGTTTCCCATTGCTTTAATATTTTTTCATAATGAGTAGTTTCTGTTATATTTTATTTTTTTATTCTTTTTGTGCCTGATTTGAGATAATAAATAAATTTGCATTTATAACTAAGAAAACGGGACAATGTTGTGATTCCACTGTCCCCAAGTAAAAATTCCTGTATTTCTTTTGCCATCTTTTTATAAATCCGATAAGTCCTGCAAATTTGTATTAATCGATATTATGAGATTGCTTCCGCACCAATCTGATATTCTCCCCATTTGCCAAGTGCACTCTGAACGCTGGTACAATCAACAAAACAGTATGCGCCAAGACCGGAGCGCCATTTTTCTGCATCAAATGTCACAATATTCAGGCTGTACTCTCCTTCCATCTCCTTCTCGGTAATGGAAAACAGGCAGCCGTTTTCCCAATATAAAGCTTCACCGTCAATATATCCTTGTTCTACAAGCTCCTGCCAAGTTCCCTGCACGATTTCCACTCCATGCAGTTCTCTGAAACGCCATGCAAGCGCAGACTGTTCTGTCGGTGAAAGACGTGTCTGCGATAAATCTACGCCAATCATAGTTATATCGCTGTTCAGAGCGCTATCCACCTGCCATAAATCTTCCAAGACATCAAGATATAAACTGCAAAGATTGTCAAAACCACCTTTGTCCAGAACCCTGATTTCTGTCACACCGCAAAGATGTCCCGGAAATGTCTCCTCAATATTACCATCAAAGCTAATTTCAATCAGACTTCCAGATTCTATTTCACCGTCAGTCAAAGCTTCACCGGATTCCGTAATAATATCGATATCTTTCGTACTTAAACGATATACATCTCCCGCTCTGCCATCAATCTTAGCAAGAAGCAGCTCAACATCAGCCGAATCCACGACACGGCAGTCCACCATCACCTCCTCGGAAGACACTGTATCTTCAAAATCATTAATCTGTCCCATAAACAGAATGACTCCGGTTTCTTTATCCTGAATAAAGAATATAAACGGCTGATCCACAATAAACTCTATCGGTTCTTCAGTAGTAAGCGTAGACCCGGTGGCAGTATTAAATTCCGTCACAGCTGCAGCCCTGCTTCCATGCTCATCGACCTCTAGTTTAGCCACATGACTTGCGTCAACTACATATATCTCATCGCCAATCCCCGGAAAATCCGCCAATCTCCAATCAAAAGCATTCACCATTCCCATTTCATTCAAAATATCTATCAAACCGTCAACAGAATAGTCCATACTGAATTTGGGAAGCCATATACTCTGGATATATGAAGTTTTCGAATTCATCAGGTTAGTCAAAAACTGATTCTTTTCATCTTCGGTCATATTACCAAAAATTTCTTCTACCGGTTTTCCTGCATCTTTTGAAGGAAGAAGAATATTCATGACCATATTTTTGTCGCCATATGGCATGCTAAGTCCCCTAATTCCATCGGATTCATAATATGATAAATGTATTGCGCCATTACGCATCATATCCACTGTCGTTTCTTTGCTTTTCCCATAAAATGTTTCTTGACCGGTAGCTTCCTCCCTAAACGGCCAGCTCCACTCCCCATAGAAATAAACTGCATTGATTATGGATAAGCAAATATCCGAATTAATATTCTGTTTAAAATTTTTAATCATTCCGTTGGTATTTTCCGAAACCCACTGATTAATCAATTCTTTGGTTCCATCAGGGTCATTCTTAAAATCAGCTTGATATATCTGTGCATCATAATAAAATTCCACAAGCGGCAGATAACTCTCATATCCCCTGTCAGATAATGTATACTGCCTGTCAATCCATAGTGAATTGGCGCTTGTGATAAACGCCTGTTCCTGCTGTTCCTTATTCATATACAGGGACATCTGCATATTCCAGTCCTGAATATCCGCAATATCAAAAAGACTCTCTATCTGGCTTTTTGTCTCACCTTCCGCGGCATTGTCCAGTATAGTCAATGCCGCGCCAAGACTATATGGAGAGAAAAAGTAATTACCGCCTGTTGCCTCAAGGTATCCAGACATATCATAGGCAAAGCTGTTTATACCCTGCATCAAAGTATGGTTATCGTTATCCGCTGTCGGATATTCTGCTATAACGCTAGTCGCAGTTCCATCACCATTATCTCTGTTCTGCGCTGAGATTCTCGTGGCTTCGTCCATTTCCTTTTCTTCTGCCGCTGCGCATGCTGTCATAGTACCTGCAAGCATAATAGCCGCAGCAATCTTGCAGATTCCGTTAATCTTTACTTTGGTTCCGTGTTTCACATCCTTTTTCATAGACTTCTCCTTCCATATCCTCAGCTTATTGAAAATTATTTCTCATATAGATGAACTCTTTATATAAGATACGTTTGTGAATATATTTTTTTATGGGGCTTTTTTAATTTTTAATATATTTTGTATCCCATTATGACAATGCTGGTATAAGCAATTGTTTCAGTAACATTAGAACTTGTTCCAAACCTAACATCTACCGTACCGGAAGCCGTTCCAAAACCGGAATAGTTTACGCCTTTAATACCGCCATAATTTAGAACAGGCGCATTTATACTGTACACACCTATAAGTATATATCCGGGACCGAACATTTCCTCTGCCGTCGGCGATGTTAAGGTTAGGCCATTACCTTTATTTTCATTTCTGGAAGGGACCTCTGCATCAGGGAGTTGCCAGGTATAGTATTTTAAATTTTGAGTTATTTCTGCTGATTCTTTGCCCTCCTTATATCTGCTGTCGTACATATTCAGTATTGCATCATTAATACCATCAGGACTGTTCGTTATCGGTGTGAATCCCAGCCCCGCCAGTTTATCATATATCTTATTCACACCATCCTGAAAAACCTGAAATAGTTCTTTTAGCGCATTTGCACCTGCAGCCTTATCTGTTTCAACATTCCCTTTAATTTCTTCAAGTGTATCAATGACATCATTTTTTCTAACCGCAGTTTCAACTAACTCATCCGTTATGCCAGCCAAGCCATTTATATTTTCAGCAATATCAGAAAAATCAGCGGCATCAATTAATATATCATGTTCATGTCCGTTATTGTTTGAAGCATCTCCATCATCATATACAAATCTTCCATAGCTTCTGGGCACAAGAATCTGTCTGTTTTCGGCAGCTGAAACAATATCTTTCCCGATAACACCAATCGTTACTATAGCGGCCATTGATCAGTCTCTGATACACATCTGACGCTGCAGACGA
>JAIDPH010000345.1 GCA_029062885.1 Lachnospiraceae bacterium | reverse complement strand
CCAAGACCGGAAAAGAGTTATGCCATAGAGGAAGAAAAATTGACCCGTATTCTTTCTACTTATTATCATCACCGTCTCGATTTATATGAGTTGAAACGAAAATTAGAAGATGGCGAGCTTGTTATGACGGTGGAACAACTGCAGGAAAAGCTGTATGGTTTGGTATATTATCAGGAGATTGTTCCGGCAAGTCCCTTCCAAGGGGAATTGGTCACAAAAGCAAGGACTTTGGCTGTTTTGATCACTGGTGTACTTTTGGTGTTAGTGGTAATATTAGTGTTAATTTTAAAAATAATCTTTAAAGTCATCTGACAAAACAGGGTAATGCTGAGAATAAAGAGAATTAATAAATGTCTCTCTGGATTATACAGTATATGACATTAATTTGTATATATTTTTTAATTTATACAGCTTAATATACGATATTATAAATATTTGTAAATTTTTTTTCGTATTTTATTTAAATTGTTTGTTTTATATTATTTCGAGATAATCGTCAATATATGATAATATTAAATAAAAATGACAATAAATATTATAATAATCAAATAATTGAAAGAAAAGAAGGGGGATGTTATCTTAAAAAGAAAAAAGGGGGAGTAATCTATGAGAAGTAAAGTTTACATTTTGGGGTTAGCGTTATGTTGTTCGCTTTTGTTAGGAACAAATGTATACGCTACGGATGATGCATCAACAAGTGTATATGCTTCTGATAATTCAACAAATACATATACAGCTTCTGATGGAACAACCATGGAGTATTATCTGGATGAATACGGTGAACCATATGTATACGACGAAAATGGTGAGAGACTATATACGTATACGGCTCCAGATGGAACAATTGTAGAGTATTATTTAGACGAAAATGGCTATCCATATGTATATATAGATGGTGAGAGGCTTTGTGCCATGATTCCCTTAGAGAGAAATAGGGTTACAGACCCGGAAGTTATAGATGCTTTAAATGGAAATAGAGATTTAGCAAGCCTATATAATAATGAAGCCGTGGGTCGATCTGTTCCATCGAAAGATTTTGATTGCTCTACTGGGGCTAAATACCATTTGGATATAGATTTTGATGCAGCATCGACATGGGCAACAGAGAATCTTTATTATGGGTATAACAGTATGAAACTAAGGGTTTCAACGCTTCCTTATACGCAAAGACCATTTGCTTTAAGAAAGAGTGTAAATATAAATGTGTATTTCTATGATGAGGTTTACGATATTTGGGATATGCATTCATACGAACAAGATTGTGCAGTTCTTAATGGATGGGGCTGGTATAGAACGCAGAATCTGACGTATGGAAGATTTTCGGTAGAGTCTTCGTATTTGTCGACTACAACATTGAATGTTTGGTTGGACAAAACCACGTAAATCAACACGTTTTGCTTGCCGCTGTATGTGATGTATACATACAGCGGCTTGTTTTTTGACAATCGATTTTGATTATCTTGGTGGCTGATCAATCGTATCCAGAAAGAGATGATCAGCTTCCATTTTGATCCTTCGTAGCTCCTGGTCACATCTCCTGATCTTTACTTCGATGTCTGTGAGTTCCATGCCGTAATTGTGTACGTTCATGATATCTGCAATCTTTAACGGCATAATACTATGTTCTGTTTTGCTACACATGGCATAAAGCCTCATTCCCAGAAAAATGCTATAAATACTCAATATTATAAAAAGATAAAATAACAAATCTTGATGTGTTAAGAAATCGCGAATATGATCGGCCATGGTAGGAGGGGGACTTCCCCACGATTCCCCTGGTGTATGTTTGCGCATTTCGGCAAGTTGTCTTATTCGAATTACCCTATTAATAATCAAATAAACACCTATAACCAATAAACGTGGAATCGTTCGCCGTTTCAGGTGGTGAATTTTATCCTTCAGAAGTCGATAATTATATAATAAATCATCACGTTCTTTTTCAAGAATTTCTACTTCTTTGTTCAATAAAGCCAGTTTTTCTTTTGATACAACCCTCGTAAGATCATCCATAAGTTCAATTCTTTCCCTTAATGATTGATTTTCTGTAAAATTCTAATTTAATTATATTTTTAGTATAAAGGATTTGCAATATGAAATCTATCCTGGACTTTACGCTCTTTAAGGACAGCCCGGAATTTTTTGCTAACTACTATTTTATGAATGTAAAAATCATCGGATCTATAGTGACAAACTGCGTCTGTCTGTGTTAGACTTAACTCAGATAGATCTTGCGACTGAAGAAGAAAAGAACAATCAATTATTCAAATAATATCCCTTTAAAGCAGACCCGCTGTTCGTTTTTGTCAAAGTCCCAGCTGTGGAAAGAACCGCCGCCGCAGAATTCGCGTTCGCCGCAGGAGGAGCATTTTTCGCTTTTTTTATAATAATCCGAACGGTATGTTTTGAATCCGTTTTTCCAAATTTGAGTAAAATCGTCCGTAAGGATATTTCCCTCCAAAAGCTCGGGACGCATTTCTATATCAAGACATGCGCCGATATTTCCGTTTGTACGTATGCCTGCCGCATAAATTCCCGCATTGCAGAGAAAATACCAGTCCCGCACCTCACGCTCGTAATCAAGGCCCAGATAGTGTGTACAGCCGTAAAGCACAGGCATACCCTCGTTCCTTTTACTGCGGATAAAATCAAGTACCATTTTGTAATCCTCAGGGTCAAGCGTCAGACCCGCGTCCAAAGCCCTGCCTATAGGTTCGATAGTCACAAGCCGCCAAGAGTCAATATCCACGCCGCAAAGGTAATCATACAACTCATCCAGTTCGTCAATATTGCCCTTATGCACCACGGTCGTTACCTGTACATGCTTGAACGCATTTCTGTCAATAAGTGCATTTATCCCCCGCATTGCCGCCTCCCAGCCGCCGGGAGTTTGTCTGAATTCGTCGTGGGATTTTTTCAATCCATCAAGGCTTATTGAAACCGTACCCATTCCACACTCTTCGAGTTTTGCGGCAATTTTGTCGTCGATCAACGTGCCGTTGGAGGTCATTCCCCAATGGAAGCCCAGCGAATGAGCATATCCCATTATGTCGAAAAAATCCTTACGCAGTAAGGGTTCGCCGCCTGTTATGCAAAGCTGTATATCCCCCGTGCCGAAATCGCGCTTTATTTTATCGAGGAAATTTTTGTACTGCTCCAAAGTCAGTTCCTCGTTAGGGAAATTCCCGCAGCGGCTGCCGCAGTGTATGCACTTTTCGTTGCACCGCAGAGTAAGCTCCAAGAACAAAAATTTTAGTTTCGGTTCCTGCCATAGAGTGCGTTTGTATTCAGCAAGCTGTTTCATGTGTTCGGTCTTTATTGCACTGTTCATTTTGCAAAGTTCCTTTATTCATCTACCGGCAGATCGTTTACGTCCTCATTTATATTGTCAGTAGAGTCGTAAGAGGTTTCCTCCTCAGGCTGTGTTGTGTCCTCATAATCTTCGGGAGGACCGTATGCGCAGGCGCTTAAATTTATTGCCGCCGCAAATGCAATCGCTGCAATAACCGCTTCCTTTTTCATTTTCATTGCACTTTAATCTCCTTAGGTTGGATTTTTCATAAACATAACTTTACTGCCTATTATAGTGCATATTGCCGGACAAATCAATGTGCGTACACAAAAAACAGGAACTGCAAAGTTCCCGCAAAACAAAAAATCATCGGATTTATAGTGACAAGATTCGTTTGACTGTGTTAGACTTGACTCAGATAGACCTTGCAACCGGAAAGGA
>JAIDPH010000344.1 GCA_029062885.1 Lachnospiraceae bacterium | reverse complement strand
ATGCCGGTCTATTTTTTTTTATAATAATTTCATATGTTTTTCACGCCATATTAATAATCGCGCGGTTCACATTTTCATATGCACCTCTGGGCAAAGGTATAGCCACACCGTCATTCAACATAATTTCTGACTTTGTTACACGGCCTATTTGTGTCAGATTGACTACCACAGAACGGCTTACACGGAAAAACCGATCATCAAGCTCTTTCTCCAACTCACCCAACGTCATTTTTACAGTCAGATCATCAGTGGCATGGATGGTCACATAATTACCAAACACATCGACATACCTAATCCGATATAAAGGAATACGAACCATTTCACCGCCAATCTTTAAGTTCAAAACTCTCTCGTTTTTTGACAGCTTTTCAGTAGCCCTGTCAAGGACAGAAAAAAGTTTGTCCCCTTTCACAGGCTTCATTAAATAGTGAAGCGCAGCTACTTCATAGCCTTCCAGAATATAATCGGTATATCCCGTGATGAAAACAATTTGAACGGTCTCATTTTCACGGCGCAGTTTTTTTGCCATTGTTACACCGTCCATGGCGCCCATCTCTATATCAAGAAGCAAAATGTCATAGTCATTCTTCTCGGCATAATGGAAAAGGAATTTTTCGGCGGAAGAAAAATCTGAAATCTGCACCGTGTGACCGGTGTTGACGCCCCAGCTGCTTACTAAGCCTGATATATATTGTCTGTCTGCATCGGAATCATCGCAGATTGCAATTTTGTAATTCATACTTTTTTCACCGTCCCTGCGACTACATCTTCAAGGGTGATTCTATTTTGATATGCTGAATTTGCTTCCTGATATAAGCAGTTATAAAAATCAACTGCGATGCGTTGTCTTTCTTTGGCAATTTCTGCCGCTTTTTTTGTATAAAAATTTGTATACAGATTTTCCAGCTTATATTTGTATTCCTGAAAAAAAGATGGCGCGGTATCATTTTCTCCGTCAGACACCTTTCCGTCCGGCAAGACAGAATACAGCGGTTCTGAGACAATACCTTTGTAAATTAGTGTTCTGGCGATTCCCATCGCTCCTGCAACATCTAATTTATCTGCGTCAAACAGAATTTTGGCCTCCAAGCTTTGAGGCTGGTTATTATTTCTATATCTATGTGTCTGAATGCAGTGCTTTACCCTCTCTGCAAATCCAATCTCAAATCCATGTTCTATTAAAAAATCATACGCCTTTTTGCTCCCGACTATTGCATGACATAGGGAGGGATTTTCAAACTGCTCTTTTCTTCCGATATCATGTAATAAACACGAAGCAATCAATACGTCATAGTCTACGCCGTCTTCTGACTTTGCAATTTCCAATGCATTATATAATACACGATATACATGTTCTTTATCATGCGCACTGTCCTCCATGCATGTAAGCATATAATTTTCCAGCAAAGAATACGTCTCTTTATTCATATGCAGTCTCCTTTTAATATTATATGTACCTGCATTTATTATACTATAACGCTATGGGCTATTCCAACCATAGTTTTTTATTTGATTGCAGTGGATGAGCCCATTATTCTCCAATTATTTCCAATCCATTCGGAATATCCCTTATTACGAGCGCACAGGTATTTGTAAGCCGCATATTATCCTTTAACGGATATTCTACTTTACCTCTCTTTTCTCCCTCGGGGCAATGAACATCGAGTTTTGTATCTATCAGACCTAAATTACCGGGCAAATTATTAGAAAAAATGAGGCTTCCCGCGCTTACGCCTATTACCAGTCCATTATCCTGAATATATTCCATCAAAGTTGTATTAAAACCGGTTGAATTAATCCTGTCAAGCAGATAAGCCGTGCTCCCTCCGCACAAATATATCACATCATGCTGACGCAGCTCATCAAAGTCCATTCCGATATGCAAATCAAACACCGTGATATTTTTATTTTGGATACCGCATTTTAGTAAATCATTCATGCATTTGGGCAATACCTCTATAGCATCTGCATCTATTGCCGCTGTAGGAATAAATAATGCCTTTACCGATGACATATCCTTCCCTATCATATCCACAAAATACCTTTTAATCTCTTCTGTTTCTAAACCCGCTGACGTTAATAATACTCTCATATTTCCTCCTATTCCGGCCAATTCATCTCTTCATCCGAAATTCCCATTTTCCGGCATTCCGAACATACATAAGATTTTTCTGTCTGATTTCCGATTTGATATTTTAAAATCTTGTCTTTAAATACAACATATTTTGTATTTCCTGATTTGAAATCAACAAACCAATTTATGCCGTTTTCGGGATTAGACACCATAACTTTGGAAATCTGTTCCGGAAAATCCTTTTTGTCACATGTAAAAAACAATACAGTCCAGTATTTAGGTTTCCCACCGGTATTCCACAATTCAACTTTATGGACATGAAGAAGGTCGATAGCAGAATCATCCGTTATGCTCTCCTTAATCAGCACTCCCTCGTATACTTCCTGTTTTTTTCCCTGAATTGCATTACTGCCGCAGCTGTGTACTTCCTTGACTTCATTTAATGCCAGATTGTCTTTTAACAGGACATCCACGGAAACATGAAAAGTTTCCCCCAATATCAACAGTTTTTCTGTCTCCGGCAATGAAATATCCGCTTCCCATTTAGATATGGACTGCCTGCTTACATTACATATTGCCGCAAGCTCCTCCTGGGTCATCCCATTCGCTTTTCTTAATTCTATGATTTTCTCTGACAGCTTCATTTAAGCCACCTCCCCGCTTATTGATATTATTGTACAAAATACTAATTGCGATTACCACCAATTTCAAGGTTCTTTTTCGCAGCCGATGGTTGCAACTGTCGATTTTCTATTATAATAAAAGTCATAAGGAAAAAGATATCGGCAAGAACATTGTAAAAATATTTATGGCATTGTTCCTGTTACAAATTCATGTCATAATACATGCAAGGTTAACCTAATATAAATAAAGCGAGGAAAAATGACCTATGAAAAATAATGAATTTGTTACCCAGTGGGTAATTGATACCGTAAAGGAAAAGTATGCGGATGACATCGCGCTGGTTATCTCCCATACCACACTGCGAATTGATGATAGTGAACAGACTATAAGTTATTTTGTGCCGATCACAAATAGGGGAAATGAATTTGCCCGCACTTTTATCTTAAACGGTGAGGGTTTTGACGTATGGGGTATTCCTTGGGAGCGCTTGGAGCAGTTTGCCGAGCTTGAGGAATACAATATAACTTTGCTTGCAGACAGCGAAATTCTATATGCAAAAGATGATGAATGGGCGCAGCGTTTTGAAATGCTCAAATCAAAGCAGCGCAGCAATCTTGCAAATGAATCAAAGATGCGCAAATATGCGTTGAAAGCATACGCTCAGGCAAAAGAATTGTATACAGAAATGCTCTTTGCTAAGCAAAGCGATATTCGAATGTTAGCTGGATATGTACTGGATTATCTGGCACGCGCCATTGCTTTTTGCAATCACAATTATTTTAAAAAGTCCCAGACCTCACAACTTGAGGAATTGCAGCAATTAGCTCAAAAGGGAAAAATACCCAAGGGATTTTCTGAACTGTATTTAAGCGTTATAAAGGAGAATGACGAGACAAAACAAAAGGAAAAATGTCATAAGGCAATCCAAATTGTGCGCGAATATTTGGAAGAAGCTTATCCGGCTAATACTCCAAAAGAACACAACTACCAGGATTTGGCAGACTGGTATGCAGAACTGTCTTATACATGGCTCAGGCTTCGTCACTATGCGTCGGACGGTGATTTTATTAAGGTCTATATGTGGGGAATATTACTGCAAAGCGAGCTTAACAGCGTGTGCGAAGATTTTTGTCTTGAAAAGCCGGAACTTATGGAATGTTATGACCATAAGAATCTTGATGCATTTATTAACCGTGCCGACGAACTGGAAAAATGGATACACAATGCAATTACTGCAGGCGGCGGGGTAATCCATGAATACAACAGCAAGGAAGATTTTTTAAATGAAAACCCATAAGAATGCGAGGGATATCCTTCCGGACAGGCTTTTGAGGGAAGTACAGGAGTATATATCCGGCGAATCCCTGTACATTCCCAAAGCACAAGAAAAGAAGCCTTGGGGCGAAATGTCAGGGGCACGAAGTTATTACAAACAGCGTAACGCGGAGATACGCAAAAAATATGCTGAAGGAAGTAAAATAGCTGATCTTTGTGAAGAATACAATTTATCCTGTGACACAATACGTAAAATAATTTATGCGGAAGATGTACCGTAAGAAAATTAATGTTCATATTGACAACTGAAAAATATGTTGTTAAAATGACACAAAATAAAGGAAAGATAAGCCCATGATTAAATTTATAATTATCACGAACAAGATGAACCAGCAGCAGCAACAGCTTATTGTCAAAATCGACAACGGGCTTTTTAGGCTGTGTTCATAACAAGTATCTTTCCAAGATTTTATCATTGTTAATCTGAACCAAACGGTCGAAAGCTCAATACGAGTTTTTGGCCGTTTTTATTTTATAATCTAAAACAAATAACAGAAAGGAACAGAATAATATGATATGTAAGCGGTTAACTTCAAATGAACGCCCGACATTTCCCAAGCGGGCAATTATTACGGCAGGTATGCCTTACGGAAATAAAAATCTACATTTTGGACATGTCGGCGGTATGTTTATACATGCAGACATTTTCGCACGATTTTTAAGAGACCGGATTGGAAAAGATAATGTTATCTTTATTTCAGGAACAGATTGTTATGGTTCTCCTATCTTGGAAAGCTATCGCAGGTTGCAGGAAGCAGGGTATGAAGGTACTTTGGAAGATTATGTACGTGTTAACCATGAGAATCAGAAGAAAACTTTGGAAAACTATGGTATCAGTTTAGATTTCTTTGGAGCATCGGCTCTGGGAGAAGCAGGTTCGATTCACAAACAGGTATCAGCGAAAGTGTTTCATACTTTATACAAAAATGGATATATTAAGAAAATGTCCATGCCTCAGTTTTATGATGAAGAAAAAAAGATGTTTTTAAACGGAAGACAAGTAACAGGGAAATGTCCTATACCGGGATGCACTTCGGAAAAAGCATATGCCGATGAGTGCTCATTAGGACATCAGTTTATGCCTTCGGAACTTATCAATCCCGTCAGTTGCTTATCAAATAAAAAACCTGTCCTCAGAGATGTAGAAAACTGGTATTTCGACTTAGAGTATTGTATTCATGCAGTAAAGGAATATAATGATTTCTTACGAAAAAATACAAATACGCGTAAGTATCAGTTAGAAACCGTAGAGGAGTTTTTGAAAAAACCCTCAATATATGTACCAAGAAAGTATATTGGCGACCTGTCAGAATTGGCAGCAAAGCTGCCGCCTCATAAATTAACCGATGAGGAAAAGAAACCGTCTGTTGTGTTTGAATTTGAAAATCTGGATGACCGCGACAAGGCTAAAAATGTATTGGAAGAAAACAACATTCATTATACTTCCGGAAAGACGCTGGTTCCCTTCCGGCTGTCCGGTAATGTAGAATGGGGTGTGCCATTCCCAGAGTGTGAAGGATTAAAAGACCTCACTTTCTGGGTATGGCCGGAATCGCTATGGGCACCGATTTCATTTACTTATGCCTATTTGAAAGAACAGGGAAAAGAATCCGACTTATCCAGTTGGTGGTATGATGAGGAATCTAAAGTTTATCAGTTTATCGGGGAAGATAACATTTATTTCTATGCCATTGCTCAGACAGGGTTATTTACAGGATTGCAGGTACCCAAAGGGGAAGTACCGGATATGGAGACAGTATACTTATCTCATATCATAGCCAACAGGCATTTATTGTATATGGATACAAAAGCCAGCAGCAGTTCCGAATTAAAGCCTCCTATGGCGGATGAATTGCTTAATTATTACACTAAAGATCAGTTGCGAATGCATTTTTTGAGTTTGGGTCTGTCTTCCAAAAGTGTAGGTTTTAAACCGCAGGTGTTTATGAAAGAGGAAGACAGGGTTGGTGTGGATATGGTTCTGAAAGACGGTAATTTAATAACCAATGTGTTTAACCGGCTGATCCGTACCTGCTTTTATGCTATTCAGAATAATTATGACGGAAAAATTCCTAAGGGCGATGTGAGCGAACAAATAAGACTTATGACAGAGAAAACCGTTCTTGACTATGAGCGTTATATGTATAACCATGAATTTCATCGTATCTCTTATGCTTTAGATGACTTTATCCGTGGAATAAACAAGCATTGGGTAAACAATGTAAAGATTGCAGATGCAACTAATAATGCGGAATTCAGAAAACAGCTTGTTATTGATTGCTTTTATGCTTGTAAGGTTATGGCCATACTGATTCATCCCATTGCACCGGAAGGATGTGAAATGTTCAGGGAATATCTGAATTTGGGAGAAGAATTGTGGGATTGGAATAATATATTTGAGCCGGTTTCTTTTTATATTGCAGACGTGGAGAATCATAAATTGAAGTATCTTGAACCGAAAGTAGATTTCTTTAAAAAGCATGATTGTCAGCTGGTGGAAATGTAAGTAATAGAGGGGCGGTTATTACGCCCCTTAATCAAACATTCAGACTATTGCATGTACATACGCAATAGATAAAGCGGCACATTCACCATCCAATCCTGCTCACGGTAGTTTGACATCGAACTCCTGACTGCATCTGACAGTTCATACTTTTTACAAAGCGCACGCAGGCTTTTCGCTTGTAGATTTTCTTCCGCTTTCACTTCAATAGGAATCACTTTATTGGCCCTCTGCACTACAAAATCCACTTCTCCGGAAGAGTTTTCGGCACTGTAATAATACAATTCTATGCCCGAAGAAACTAATTCCTGCGCAACAAACTGTTCCGTCAACGCACCTTTAAATTCGGTAAAAATATTATTGCCTTCCAAAAGGGTAATAGCATCCAAATTACACCTTGCCCCAAGCAAACCCACGTCCGACATATAGATTTTAAACGAAGGCATATCCATATAGGAAATTAACGGCATTCCAGGTTTATGAATACGATAGCACTTATGAATTAACCCACAATCCAAAAGCCACTGAATTGCCAGTTCAAAATCTTTTGCCCTTCCTCCCTCTCGTACCATTCCATAAATAAACTTTCGATTTTCCTTGGATAACTGCATCGGTATCGAATTCCAAACCATTTGAATTCTCGGAATCGTTTCTTTAGGCGCATGTTTGGAGAAATCATTTGCATAGTAAAGCAACAACTGCTGTTGTATCGTTCTCACTTCCTGCATATCATCTGTCTCCAGATATGCAGATACCACTTCCGGCATACCGCCTACATAATAGTATTTGCGCAACAAGTCAACATATTTGTCCGAAAATGCATTGATTAACTCATAGTCTCTCTTTTCTGCCAGCTCTACCATCTGTCCTTGTCCGACTGCTAACAAAAACTCAGTGAAGTTAAGCGGGTACAACGTCAAAAAATCGACCTTCCCCACCGGAAAAGATGTACCTTCATGCAGAGCAATACCAAGCAAAGAACCAGCTGCGACAATAGCGTATTCTTTTGCATTCTCATAAAAATATTTCAGCGCATTTAACGCCTTGGGTACTTCTTGTATTTCATCAAAAATTAAAAGTGTATGCTCTGCTTCTATCTTTTTTCCACATTCAACTTTCAGCGCAGATAGTATCCGATCTATGTCATAATCCATATCAAATACATTTTTCATTCGTGGATTGTTTTCAAAATTGATATATACCGCGTTTTCAAAATGTTGTTTTCCAAATTCCTTCATCAACCATGTTTTTCCAACCTGCCTTGCTCCTTTTATAATCAAAGGTTTTCGATTCTTTTTCTCTTTCCATTTTACAAGTTCCCGCATCAACAGTCGTTCCATACAATTTCACTCCGTTTCATACCTATTCTATAATATGATAACATTTTTCATGCGGACTTTCAATGTATTTTAACACTTTTCATGCGGATTTTTAACAAATAGATACATTTTTCATGTTGACTTTTTATTGTATTTAACATTTTTCATGCTGTGTTGGAATCTATTTATTGCCCAATATTTAATTTGGCATATATATATGTATCTTTCCA
>JAIDPH010000343.1 GCA_029062885.1 Lachnospiraceae bacterium | reverse complement strand
TTCATTAGTATTTTCTTGCAATGATTTACTGCGATCCTGTTGATCCATGGAACAAATTTTTCAGCATCATTAAGAGAAGCAAGTTTCTCATATGCAGTTATGTAGACATCCTGCATCACATCCTTTGCATCCTCCTCATTGCCAAGAAAGCTGACACAGGTAAAATACACCTTTTTGCAGCTTATGGAATACAGTTCTTCAAATGCCGCTTGATCTCCCTGCTTTGCCTTATCAACTAACTCTACCAATCGCTTTTCTTCCGTTTTCATCTCAATAACCTTGCCTTTCCGCAGCCTGCGGCTTCATGCTGCCGCAGGCACAATATTACCACCAATGATTGGGATCGTTTGCGTAATTATATTCCTGTCCCTGATAAGTAACCGTTAGTCCATTACATCCTTCAAATGCGTTCGCCTCAATTTTAGCGTTGTCCGGAATAGTTATATTTCTAAGGCTGCTGCAGTCCTTAAATGCATTACCTCCAATACTTGTAACGCTGTCTGGAATGGTTATTTCCGTCAGACTGCTGCATCCCTGAAATGCACCGGTCACAATCCCGGTTATCATAATTGACTCAAGACTTGTAACACTGTCCGGAATAGTTATTTCCGTCAGACTGCTGCATCCCGCAAATACTGCACCCCCAAAACTTGTTACATTGTCCGGAATGGTTATTTCCATCAGACTGCTGCATTCAGCAAATGCACGCTTTCCAATACTTGTAACGCTGTCCGGAATGGTTATTTCCGTCAAGCTTCTGCATTCAGCAAATGCAGCAGCACCAATACTTGTAACATTGTCCGGAATAGTTATTTCCGTCAATCTGCTGCAGCGAAAAAATGCACCATCTCCAATACTTGTAACGCTGTCCGGAATGGTTATTTCCGTTAAGTAACTGCAGTAGGCAAATGCTTGTTCCCCAATACTTGTGATGCCGTCCGGCAATTCAATATGTGTTATACTGCTGTTATCTTTACAACCTACTCCCTTTACCGGTTCACCGTCAATTTCAGCGGGAATACGGATCGCTTCCGCTTCACCGTTATATTTTGTAATGACTACACCCCCAAGCACCGCATCATAGTTGTACTCAAAATCTGTCGCCGCCGGCTCTACATACTCAAGAGGCAGCTCTGCTTCGGTTTCAGGATCTGCTTCGGCTTCAGGTTCTGCTATGATCCCAGAATCTGCTGTCCCTGTTTCCGTGGCAGCTGACTCAAGTCCGAGAATGTCGTTTTCTTCTCGTCCAGACGACGTTTCTCTGTCATCACCGCATCCGCCCATGGTAATTGCCGCCAGACACAAACACACTAAAAACTTTACCAGTTTCTTTTTCATTTTTGATTCCTCCCATGTAAATATTGATATTCCTATATATATAGATACTTATTTTTAACAAAATATTGGGTTTTTTCTGAATTTTTTGAAAATAAGTTAGATACTCTCCAAATATTATCATGTCAGAATCAATTATCTCCCGGGTATTACCGACAATAAGATTCCCTACTCACCCCGTAAAAAAGTGATAATCCCGATAAACCTTTTGGACAAATTCTATAAGTAAGATGGTACTTGTCGCCCGACATACGGTATCCCAAGGACTCCTCAAAGATCCTGTTGCAGACCAGTACCGGAAAACTTTCCCCATTTTTTAGACTGTTAACTTACGAATGAAAATACCCATACAAACTTCCGCTCAATTCCCTAGTTTTAGTATAAATTAATGGTCAATATCCTGTTTACTAACAATTTTTAAATAGTTTCTCTTTAAATCGTTAACGGAGCCAAAGAATATCTGCTCCGATTTAGAAAATGTATGGTTCTGTATTTTTAACTTCAACAGTTCAAAAGTACATATCATGTCTGCCACCTGAAACAATCTATAATCCGATGGTTTTACTTTTCGAAACTCTACTCTTGGAAGGAATGCATTAAACAAGGTTGACAATACTTTGTTCAATTCTACTTGTCCATTATCATAATATATTTACCAAATCAAATGAAAGCAAAAAGTCGTAATGTTCTCGGATAAAAACGGATATTTGCTTTGAAAGCTTACCCGTTGCTTCAACAATATCTTCAATATGCTTTTTCTCTATATAGAAAGATTTATATTTTATACCACTCTGTCTCATAAATGTCACCATTTTATTAAATATCCTTCTACGTCCTAAATAATCCATTTTTGAGTATTCTTCCTCTTTTCGAATAATAGGTCCTGTATGTATGCAATGATTTTCTAAGCCCAAGAGTGATAATTCCCTATTTAAATGTTCCATTGGCTCTTGAATTGATATATCTTGTTCATGGAATACCATCGTAACTATGTACCAAGGAGAATGAAAATCATATTCCCCAAAATCTCCAGACTCATCAATAAAAATACTTAATTCCTTCATATAATACCTTCTTACTTCAAATTCTGTACAAAAAATGGCGGGCATACACCCGCCAATAATGGGGGACCTCCCCATCTGCTGATGGACCCGGGTCTTTCGACCAGCCCACACTGTAACGCATTACAGCTTTATTCTATGTACATCATATCATGTTTATACATAATTTTCAAGGTCCATCTCACCCACTTCCGCTTTATCGTTATTGCCACATTATTTTATCGCTATTCCATCTTAAACCAACTTGTCCAGAAGTAAACTCTGGTCTGGACATTATTCATATATTACATAAACCCATTCAATATTGTCCATGACAACCTCTGCGACCTCCGGATGTTCCTCCTCAAACCTGTCAAACCACATTTCTCTGGTTATGGTTCCAACTGTTTCAAACAAAATATCCGGATTATATCGTGCATAATAGGTTACCACAAAATCTCCCTCATCATTCAAATATCCTTCGAAATGATGTTTTCTACTCCCTGCAAATCCCCCATCCTCATAATCATAAATTGTATATATCTTCGTGTCAGTATCATATATATAGTTAAAACATCCATCTCCGGCATCAAATGCGCCACGTACATACTTATCTATGTATACGTCTGATTCCTCATCCAGAAGATCCCTGCAGATGTATCTTGCAACGGGGAAAACCCCTTCCGGATACCCTTCCTCTAACTGCTGTTCTCGTTCTTCTTCCGCTCGCTGTTCCGCTTCGATTCTGGCGTTGATTTCCGCATTCAGCATTTCCAGCGCCTCATCCGCCGATTGCTCTGACTGTGGCTGATTTGCGCCTGCATCCTTTCCACATGCCACCATAACCACCAGCATAATACTTGCCATTACCATTACTACTGCTTTTTTCATACTTTTCATCCTCCATTATTTACTCTAAAATGTCAGATAATTATTTATTTTACCTTATTCCTTATCTACATCCGCTTTTTCTATTCCTCATCTTCCATCCTTTGCTGCCGCTTTAATTTTCCTTCATAGACCTTCACCTCGATCAAACGATAGA
>JAIDPH010000342.1 GCA_029062885.1 Lachnospiraceae bacterium | reverse complement strand
CGACGATATCAGCGTCTTCCATGTACTGTTCAAGCCTTGTCTCTTCCAGAATAATTTTAATACCGGATTCCAGCACCGCATTGGTAAATGTGAGGAACGCAAATCCCATTCCCCCTGCCGCACCGGTTCCCGCCTGCTTGGGCGCTGCCTTCGGATACTTTTCTCTGGCCAGTGACGCATAATAAGCCAGCCATTTGTCCATCTGCATAATCATAGATGGCGTCGCGCCTTTCTGGGGACCATAGACCGCACTGCACCCCGTCTCTCCGCAAAGAACATTTGTCACATCACATGCCACCCGAAATTCACACTCCGCCAATTCGGGAATTACATATGTATCTGTGATCTTTTCCAGCCGTTCCAGCCCTTTCGCCCCAAACGGTACCTGATTTCCCTCTTTGTCCAGAAATCCAAACCCTAATGCCTGCAGCATCCCCACGCCGCCGTCATTAGTAGCACTGCCACCAATACCGATGATAAAACGGCGGCACCCCTTTGCAATCGCGTCTTTGATCACCTCACCGACCCCATAAGTCGTTGTATACAGCGGATTCCGTTTTTCCTCCGGGACTAAAGTAATTCCCGCCGCGCCGGACATTTCAATCACAGCCGTTTTCGTATCTTCAATGATTCCATACCCACAGTTTACCGGTGTTCCCAGCGGTCCTGTTACCTGAACTTCGTGCATCGTACCGTTCATTCCGCATACGAGCGCATCCACAGTCCCTTCTCCGCCGTCCGCCAGCGGCCTTATGACTACTTCTGCCTGTGGATCTGCCCTATGGATTCCCTCTGCAATCGCCTGCCCTGCTTCCATGGAGCTTAGACTGCCCTTCAACGAATCAATTGCGATTACTGCCTTCATTATGTTTTCCCCCATTCTTTTTTATTCCCCCAGACAACGAGCCATGCCGACGTACTTATCGAGATGTAAATCATCCCTTATATATCCCGGCGTCTGCCGTGAGGGTCGATATCCCGCACCATGCTTACGGATATTGTCTTGTTGAGTATAGTATATAATAATTTATGTCCGAAATATATGTTCCATAAGACAATATTATTTTATTTTTTAACAATATATTGTTACATAGAACATGTTCTGCTAAAATAGAAAAGGGGATTTGTCTATAACTGTGTTGGTCGCTGACTTTGAGTTAAATCCCGTAAACGAATCGGCAATCAAATTTTTCATTAATAAAGCACATAAATACCGAGTACCCAGTTTGCAGATTATAGCCATCAACCCACTTTAAGACTAACATCAAAGAGAATTGAACTTATACATGTTCTTAGTTTGCTATCGGCAATCTGTAATACATTGTATGGTATGGCATTGCTTTGCAAATGCATAACACACGAGACAAATGTAATTCCGAATAATTTTCAGGGGGATAAATATGATACGCATAATTGATGAAACTCTGGCTTTTCAAGTAGTGAATACTGTAAAAGATGTCTGCGGACAGGATATTAATTTTATTAATAAGTCCGGCATTATTTTTGCCAGCACGAATCCGAAAAGGATCGGCGTTTTCCACGAGATCGGACATAAGGCGGCTCTGACGGGAACTATGATAGAAGTCAGCTCCGATGACAGCTTTGACGGAACAAAAAAGGGAATTAACCTGCCGGTCTATCACAATCACGAGCTATTAGCCGTGATCGGCATTTCAGGGGAACCTGATCTTGTCAGAAAGTATGCCCATCTCGCGGAACGTATTACAAACTTACTGATTCGGGAACGGGAACTTGGCATGACCAGCCGGAATCAGGCTGATAAAAAGCATTTTGTGATCGATTCGCTGATACGGAAAACCAACATCAATATGAATTATCTCCATTCCTGCCTGCAGGAGTTTCATATCGACTCTAAGACAGATAAAAGGCTGATACTAATTAAAGCAGACACACAGAACCAGACGGTAAATCTGTCGCTGCTGGAGCAGAAAATCAACCACATATTCCAAATGCTCTCACTCAACCTTTACACCTTTTATTACCCAAACGAATATCTGGCTGTTATAGACGCGGAAATGTTTAAGAAGAACGCTTATATGCTGAACCGATTTGCCGTAGATCATAAAAATGTGCTGAAGATTGCCGTAGGGAAATCCTGCTCCATATACCAGCTGGCAGATTCCCATGCCTCGGCGCTTACAACATTAAAACATATTTCTGTCAATACGGAAGGTTTTCTTTTATTTGATGACCTGACGTTGGAAATCATTTTCTCCGGATTGAATGAAACAGAGAAAGAAGAATTTCTCTCAAAAACCATCTCGTCCCTGTCAGAAGATGATCTTCGGCTAGTGCAGGCATATTTTGATGAAAATATGTCTCTGGCCAATACTGGGAGACGCTTATTTTTACATAAAAATACGTTGCAGTATAAGCTGAACCATATTTATCGGAAATGCGGGCTGAATCCACGGTGCTTCAAAGACGCTGTATTGCTGTACTTGGCACTAAAACTGACTCCTAAAATGCTAAGTTGACATGATTATGCTTTCTGCAGCTTTCTTTCTTCCATTTCTCTTAAAAAGGCTCTTCCACCTTCATTATAGAAGTTAATTCTTTCCTGCATTGTCATATCCTTGGTAATCTCATAATGATACTCCCGAATCTTATGAATATCTTCAATCGTAAAATCCGGACTGATAACAGGTTTTGCAATCATAATCATTCTGACAACTCACTTTCTATCTCTTCAATTGTTGGCAAACTGCTTTTAAATTCATCCCGCAGCACTTTGGTAAGTTCATATCGTGCTATGCCGATCGGCTGAGATATATCATCTAACGCGTATTCCGCAACAACATCATCTTTATCCTTACAAATTAAAATTCCTATTGTCTGGTTATCCTGCTCTGTCTTCATATTTTTGTTGACTGCGGTAACATAGAAATTCAATTTCCCTGCAAATTCCGGCTTGAACTTTTCTGTTTTTAATTCTACAACCACATAGCAATGCAACCGGACTTGGTAAAAGAGCAAATCCATATAAAAATCACTTTCACCGACTTTTATATGTACCTGTCTGCCTAAATAGGAAAAACCTGTTCCTAATTCCAACAGAAATTGAGTGATCTGATTCACAAGGGCATCTTCTAATTCTTTTTCATCATATTCCTCACGCATTGTTAAAAAGTCGAAATTATATGGATCTTTCAATGTCTGTTCTGCTAAATCTGATTGAGGTTCCGGAAGTTTCACTTGAAAATTAGTAATCGCTTTCCCCTGACGTTCATATAACTTGCCATCAATCTGATGTACCAAAACATTTCTGCTCCAATTGTTATCCAATGTTTTTTGTACATAAAATATCGCTTCATTAATATCTTTACACTTATACACAATTCTTTGATTGTGACCCCAGGGTATACTTTTTATCATTTTTTCAACAATTTCAAATTGGGTTA
>JAIDPH010000341.1 GCA_029062885.1 Lachnospiraceae bacterium | reverse complement strand
CGGGTGTTCATATAGCGGGTAAAGAGACAAAAGAGCAGGTCTTTACTTCTATTCTTGATAAACTGCGCACAGATGTCATTAAGGGTAATCGGAACAGTATTGTTGCAGATACCATGAAGGCTGTTGAAGAGGGAAACGAACCGCAGAAACTTCTGGATGAGGTATTGCTTCCGGGAATTAATGAAGTCGGCGAACTTTTTGATAAGGGAAAATATTTTCTGCCGCAGCTTATAGCCAGCGCGGAGGCTATGAAGGCATCCATAGAGTATCTGGAACCGCTGCTTATGAAAAATCAATCCGAAAAAGAAATGCCTACGGTAGTTATTGCTACAGTGGAAGGCGATATTCATGACATTGGTAAGAATCTGGTCACGTTGATGCTGAAAAACTATGGTTTTAAGGTCATTGATTTGGGCAAAGACGTATCCAAAGAGGAAATTATAGAAGCGGCAATAAAGTATGATGCACAGGTTATCGCTCTGTCGGCGCTCATGACCACTACCATGCAGCAGATGAAAAATGTCATCGATTATGCCAGAGAGAAAAAGGTTAATGCCAAGATTATCATTGGAGGAGCAGTAGTCACACAGGATTATGCCGATGAAATCGGAGCAGATGGTTATTCAAAGGATGCTGCGGATGCCGTGAAGCTTACTAAAAGGATATTAAATATAGACTAACAAGTGATAATGGTATAGTGTGATATATTGAAAAAGGGGAGGACATATAGGATATGATAGGTGCAGATGCTATAGTTAAATGTCTGGAAGAAGAAGGAGTAGAATATGTATTCGGATATCCGGGCGTTGCAATTTGTCCATTTTATAATAGTATATTAGATTCAAATATTAAACCGATTTTGGTTCGCACGGAACAGAATGCTGCTCATGCTGCGAGCGGTCTTGCAAGAGTGAGCGGCAAAGTCGGAGTCTGTGCTGTAACTTCCGGTCCGGGAGCTACCAACGTGCTGACAGGTATAGCAACTGCATTTGCCGACAGCATTCCTCTTATCTGTATAACAGGACAGGTAAACAGCGAACTGCTTGGCTCGGATGTATTTCAGGAAGCTGATATTACGGGCGCGGCAGAATCTTTTGTGAAATACAGTTATCTGGTAAAAGATGCGAATGAGATACCGCGTATTATGAAGGAAGCCTTCTATATTGCCAATTCCGGCAGAAAAGGACCTATTCTTATAGATGTGCCGATTGACGTACAGAACGCTATTGTTAAAAAATTTGAATATCCGCAAGAGGTGAACCTGCGTACATATAAGCCTACAATTAAAGGACATGCCGTGCAGATTAAGAAGGTAATAAACGAATTGTCCAAGGCTAAAAGACCGATTATATGTGCGGGCGGCGGCGTACTTCTAAGCGAAGCGGAAAAGGAATTACGAGAATTTGCAGAAAAGTACAGTATTCCTGTTGTATCTACCATGATGGGAATAAGCGCTATGCCGACTAAACACCCGATGTATTACGGTATGGTAGGTAATAATGGTAAGCCATATGCAAACAGAGCCATGAATGAATCAGATTTACTCATTATGGTAGGCGCACGTGTAGCAGACCGGGCAATAAGCCAACCGGATTTGATTATGGAGAATAAGGTTTTAGTTCATATAGATGTAGACCCCGCGGAAATCGGAAAAAATGTCGGTGCTGAAATTCCGCTTGTAGGTGATGCAAAACATATTTTTGAAGACTTATCCAAAGAAGACATTATCTGTAATCACAAGGAATGGATTGAGACACTTAATCAGTACAGGGTAACAATGAATGTAAAAAGAACTCCCAGTCCTGAATATGTTGACCCTGCGGAGTTTATTCGAATGTTATCGGAAAAGATGCAGGATGATGCCGTGTATGTAGCTGATGTAGGACAGAACCAGATTTGGTCATGTGCCTATCATATTGTGAAAAACGGACGCTTCCTGACGACAGGCGGAATGGGTACAATGGGATATTCGATTCCGGCAGCCATGGGCGCTAAACTGGCATGCAAGGACAGACAGGTTATTGCAGTCTGCGGCGACGGTTCTTTTCAGATGTCCATGATGGAGCTTGCTACAATGCGGCAGTTTAACGTTCCTGTAAAAATTGTCGTCTTAAAGAATAACTATCTTGGCATGGTTAGACAATTCCAGCATTTTACCTATGAAGATAATTATTCTGTGGTGGATTTGTCTGGCAGTCCTGATTTAGAGAAGCTGGCAATGGCATATGATTTGAAGTTCATGCGGCTTTTTACCATGGACAAGGCGGAAGAAACCATTCAGAAGTTTCTTGAAGCAGATGAATCGATGCTGCTTGAATGTGTGATAGACCCTATGGATTTAGTATAGTGAAAAATATAGGAGAAAGAATATAAGATGAAAAAGATATATTCAGTATTGGTAGAGAATAGGTCCGGTGTACTCTGTAAGGTGTCAGGACTCTTTTCAAGAAGGAGTTATAATATTGATTCACTTGCAGTCGGAGAGACAGACGACCCGACGGTTTCCTGCATGACGATTGTAAGCAGCGGCGATGAAAGAACTATAGAGCAGATTGAGAAGCAGCTTAATAAAAAACTGGATGTCATTAAGGTAAAAACCTTTGATGAGCCAGCCAGCATCAGCAGAGAACTTATGCTTATTAAGGTAAAATACAACAGAAGCAACAGACGCGATATCATGGAAACCTGTGAAATCATGAAAGCAGATATAGTGGACATGTCGAAAAATCAGATGATTATACAGATTTGTGACTTGCCCGAAAGAATTAAACTGCTGATTAATATGCTCCAGTCTGTCAGCGTTATAGAAGTGGCAAGAACAGGCACGCTCGCTCTGCCTAAATGTGTAGATACAGAATAGAGAGTATTAAATATCCGATATATAATAGGCATAAATGGGAGTATTGACTTTTTATGTGGTAATTGCTACAATTTTATAATAAGTTTTGTATTGGAAAGGCAGGATTTTTATGCATAGAAAAGTATTTCAGCTTCTTGTAGATAATACGTCAGGCGTACTTAGCCGTATTTCAGGATTGTTTTCAAGACGCGGCTACAATATTGAAAGTATTACAGCGGGAGTGACAGCAGACACCAGATATACACGTATTACGATTGTTACATCCGGTGACGATGAGATTCTCGATCAGATTGAGAAGCAGGTAGCTAAGCTGGTAGATGTACGCGATATCAAGGAATTGAAACCCGGCGAGAGCGTTTACCGTGAACTGACAATGATTAAAGTCAAGGCATCTGCGGAACAGCGGCAGGGAGTTATAGCAATTGCAGATATTTTCCGTGCAAAAATCGTTGATGTTTCCAAGGACAGTCTGATCATTGAATTAACAGGAAATCAGGAAAAGATAGACGCCTTTATCAATCTGTTGGACGGATACGAGATTCTGGAACTTGCCAGAACC
>JAIDPH010000340.1 GCA_029062885.1 Lachnospiraceae bacterium | reverse complement strand
ACCTATTTATTCGTCGGCAGCGTCAGATGTTTATAAGATACAGTACTATAATATGGCATCTGCATATCAGGGACTGGGGAAGTATGAAAAATCACTTGACTTTTATAAAAAGGCTGAAGATACTTGGAGAAAAACTCTTCCGGAACATAGTGTGCGATTTATGGAAATTCATCAAGGCAGAGGTGAATGCCTCATGATGTCGGAACAGTACAAAGAAGCAATTGCAGAATATATGCAGGCACTGAGTCTTCTTAACAGCCAGGTATGGCCGAGAATTGAGATTACAACAGATATTGCAGAATGTTATTATATGTTAGGAGAACTGGAAAATGCAAAAGCACACTACATACAGGCATTAAAATATATAAATGAGTGGGAAGAGACAGAAGCGGGGATGCAGGTACGCATTCTATTGAATCTCTGCGGACTTGAGAACCATTTGGGAAACAGTACAGAATCCGATGCTTATTATCAGATGGCGGTACAGGACGCACAACAATCAGAAGATCCAGAACTGATTTCCATAGTCAGCACTTACAAAATTCAGTGAGAATATATTATCAGTTATGTCGTTTACAATAAATTCTTACAGTGAGGCAGTTTAGAATGAGTACAGTTGAAAGTTGGACAAATTTTGAAAGACACAATGGCGGAGTAGCCGGAGCGAGAGAACGTTTCGAAGTTTTTTGTGCAGAACTGCTGGATTTGGAAAATCCCCGTCTGGAAGTGCATCAGGTTGCCGCTAACCCGGGAGATGACGGCATAGATGTGCTCGTTACCCATCCTGACGGAATAGACATTTACCAGTGCAAATATTTCAGGGATATTTTGAAGGATACGCAATGGAAGCAGATTCGTGACTCATTTAATACCGCAATCCATAAAAATACAAATATACTTTCGTGGTATTTATGTCTGCCCAGACAGCTGACGAAACCGGAAATAGAAAGATGGAATGCGTTTAAAAGTGAACATACCGAATGTGGTTTTACTATTGAAATAATTGATGGGAACCAATTAATCAGCCTTGCAGAAAATCTGGGAATCTCTGAAAAATGGTTCTCTCCATCCCATTCCTCCAGCCCGGTATCTGCAGAGGATATCCGTGTTCAGATCTGGCGGGCAAGTCAGCAGTATTATGAGCTGCTTTGTTCAAGAAACAACAAATTTGGTGGACTCAAAATATTTGAAACACTTTTTCCTAATGGTGTTTATAAAGACGTTTATTATGAACCGTTAGCAGTCAACAGGGAGGGCAGAGTAGCGCCAGTTCAGGAGATTTTTCGGGAGCATGGTCAGGAACATCTGGTCTTGATGGGAGAGGGGGGAATTGGAAAAACTACCTTTCTGGCGCATCAGCTGTCTGTTCTGTTAAAGGACAATGAACAAATGCCGGATACGATTCCAATTTATGTAGAACTGAACAGGTGTCCAAGTATTATTGGAAGATGGTATTCATCAAGGTACGGGAAAACCAATTATATTACAAGATATATCCGGTCAATTATGGACGACAAAGAGTTTGAGTCTTATAGCAATGAACAGTTACGGGACATTGAAAATGAATTCCTGAAAAAAACTGAAAGCCCGCAATATCTGCTTTTACTGGATGGTTTTAATGAAATTAACACAATGCAGGCAGACGGAGCAGCATCAGGACAATCTGTCAGGGAACTTTTACGCAATGAAATTGAACAGCTCGCACGTTCCACAAATGTCCGCATTATACTGACTACAAGACGAATGTCTGAAAATTATCTTCCCGATGGTTTTAACTATATTGCCCTGCAGGGACTTGAAACCAAAAATATCCGGGACTATATTGCCTATGCTGACTACTCTGATACAGACATTGCGTGGATCGAAGCACATGCCGAACTGTTAGATTGTCTACGCATACCATTATTTTTATGCATGTTCGCATGCAGAAACAAGGCAGAAAAATCAAGCCTCTGACCAGAGGGGAAATACTTTACCACTTTTTTCACAGAGGTACCCCCTTTTATTCTGAAAAAGGTAAAATAAAACGAAATTATGCTGATGATGCCCTGTTAAAAAAGATGCTAATGTTTACAATGGACTTTATCCTTCCGATGATTGGATATTATATGAATGACCGGGGAGTTTTTCAACTTCCAAAAGCAGTTCTGCTGGATGAAATTGAACGGTCTTTTTCTGACGCAATTCTTTCATCATCGGCCATAACAGTTCCGGTCTTTCCGGAATATGAGTCCGAGACGGAATCTCTTGCTGACTTAAAAGAGCAGCTCTGCCAAATTTCATCAGGCTGGTATCTGGACCTAATTGTGAATATACTTGGCGTTATGAACAGGAACGGCATAAGCGAATACTCATTTGTTCACCATCATATAAGAGATTACTTTGCATCGTATTACATCATTCAGCGAATACGGGAAGCGCTCGCCATATACAACCACGAAAAATTTTTTCATGCACAAACCTTTATTCTTGATAATTGTGATGATGTAGCAGACAACATCCGGCACTGTCTGGAACCTGTTTTTTATGAAATACCTGATGAGACAATTAAAAGTTTTATCGGAGAGATCCTCGGAGAACATAGGAATATACCTGTTCTGGATGCAGAGAACCGCTGGCGTATCCCGGAAGCCACCATTCAAGAGCAGACAATGCTACGCCAGCTTTTGGATATATACAGGTATTCTTCCATTGATTCCGGATATCTGATAAGTAATGTTGTCGAAATCATAAAGAAAGTAAGAAAAACGGTGGCCGGTGAAATTTTCGACGGACTTGATCTGAGAAACTGCCGTTTTTATGAGACGATTTGCTCCATTGGCACCGGTGATTCCCAAATTGCTGCCTCTTTTCGTAACTGCAAAGTCACAGATCAGACGTTTCTTTTTGAAGGACATATTGGAAAATACACAAATTTTGTTATCCCCCACAGTAATCCGGACCGGATTCTGACTCTGGGAGATGATGATCAAGTCTGTCTATGGGACAGAGTGACACACAGAATGCTTGCCTCTTATATCGTAGGTAATTCTATATCGCAGGAAGGATTTGAGCCAGATAAAAAAATTGCCGCATGTTCGACGCAAGCGTTTCTCACTCGTTTTTATGATGATACTGAAGAGGGCAGGAGAACATATATTGAATATGTTCGGGACGGCCAGGAAAGAATGCTGTTGACGAAAGAGGGGGAGGAACGCATAATTGATGATATGAGATTCTCGCCTTTTGGCACATATATCTGCGGTGTGTGGGGAGGGGCTACTGTCCGTCTGTTTTCCGCTGATGATGGCAGATTGTGTAACAACTATGTTTATAGTGGAAAAGGCCGCATCAGTCATGTCCTTATGCCTCGGGAAAATCAGATTATTCTCCATATAAAGCTGTCGGAGGAAATTATCACGAAAAAGACATTTCGCCCCAGTGAATGGGCATTTTTCCGTCTAAATATGGATTGTGACAGGTTAGAGTCCGTTTATTGTTATGAAACCTGCCGGGCTTTTGATACACAGGCAACGGAGCCAATGATTGCTTTTAATGACTATCAGAATAAATGTATGATATATTCAGATAAGCAACTCATTATATTTAATTTTGAGAATGATGAAAAAGTTATTATAGATGATCTTTCCGAAGAAATAATACCGGAACGAGGGGAATTTCTTGATATCGAAGGCAATAGGGCATGTATCCATTGGAATGATGCGATCAAAATATATGACATTGATCAGAAAAAAGCCGTGATTCATCGCAATCTGCTGCTAGAACAATGCATCGCAATTCAAGTGGTTGACCCATGTGTGTATGTCATTGACGAAAACGAAGCTATTCATGAGTGGAATCTTGAAACGGATGTCATTGCAGAGAATGTACTTCCAACGGTCAAACTGGATATCGAAAATATTCACGCCGATTCCAACGGGCACATACTGGTAGAATATAACAATAATAGTATTCTCACTATTGATGAGACTTTTGATTGCCTTATGTCTACTTTTTATGACGTGGATCAAGAATCGGATGTAGAGGTCTGTACCTATCTTGAACAATCAAATATTTTTTTCATCGTGCTGCGCTGCCCCGATTATGAACAGATCCTGTTATATGACCCTGTATCGGGAAAACGTGAAAGAATCAAGGTGACATTCAAAAGTCAGCTTAATTACTGTGCGACGCTGGAAGAAAACCATATACTGTACATAGCCTTTGACAAAAAATTAATTGCGCTGGATATGGATACCAGGAAACAGACAGAAATTTGGCATGCACACGCAGGCGAAAGCTTTTTTGATTTTAAAGTGAAAAACAGAATTGTATATCTTCTTCTCCAATGGGTAATCGCCTGTCGGATGCCGCTATATTACGTTTACATCCCAAATCCCGAAGGGGGTTATGAGCAGGGCAAATCATCTCCAGTTTTATATATTTCGGAAAAAGAATCTGAAAGTATACTTTTGGAGAAAGATATAGAGTTTTTTGTTAAAGATCCTATTAAAGACAGAGACATTATCACAGCCCGCGGCATGTTTCTCCATCCATCAGCAGAGCTAAGGGAAAAGTACTCTTCCTTTGAAACAGTGCCAGAAGAAAGTACAAGGGTTTTCTTTTACGTGGAAGATTATGGGCGATATGTCAAAAGTATTATTGGGGATTCTGCGTTTGTTATGCAGAACAATCATATGTTTCTTACCATTTTAAAAGATTATAGCGAGGTATGCGTTTACAGCAAAGGCAAAGATGAGAAATATGAACAAAAGTATGTATTTACTCCATGTACTCAGGAAGACGAAAGCTTAAATTTATATCATGCGGCTATGGGAGCAAATGGGAATGCTTATTGCTCGACAAGCGATGAAAAACTCATTAAGGTCAATCCTGAAACCGGGAAAATTGTGAAACAGTTTTCGTGGTTGCCAGGAATCATGCTTACTGGTTGTGATTTTACCGGGACTAGGGTTTCTGAATATCTGAGAAATATACTTCTTGAACATGGTGTAAAATTCATTGACCAACAAACATGATTTCCTCGTTCCCGTGCGCTTAAACCCTCATAGATGCCTAGCCAGACGGTCTAAAACCATAGTCATAGTCTCGTCCTTATATTAAACTATGCGCAAAACGCTAATTTAACGAATAGTTAGCGGCTTGAAGAAATATTTTATCATTTATATGCATATATTAGTATAGATTCCATCTTTTCACTATTCTGTGAGTATTCTTACTATGCGCATTGTTTTTCAGCGAATTTTGTGATACTATGATAGTGCAGGGAGAAAAACAGTATGCCAATGAAACCAAGAGAAATGGAAAAACTAATCCTTGCTGATGGGTGGGTGTTTAAAAATCAGGAAGGTTCCCATAAAAACTACATACACCCAGCAAAGCCCGGAAAAGTCACACTTCCCAAAGGTACAGAAAACAACATTAGAAGGCAAGCGGGGCTTAAATAACCCCTTATTTTCACAATGCAGGAGGTGTGTATTATGTTATCAGTATATCCAGCTTGTTTCTTCAAAGAAGAGAACGGTTATTCGGTCTTCTTCCCTGATTTGGATTTGGATACCTGTGGCGAAACTAAGGATGAGGCTATGGCCATGGCCGTAGATTGTCTGGCCGGGCGTCTCCGATGGCTTAAGCAAGATGGCGATCCGATACCCGCCCCATCACCAATGAATACTGTTGATCCAGTGGCGGTATCAAGGGAGTCGGAAATTAAATCAAGTGAAACATTTGTTAATATGGTTTCGGTAGATGTAGAGGCTTATGCAAAGGAACACTTTGATAAGTCTGTCAGTAAGACACTTACCATTCCAGCATGGCTTAATACAGCTGCAGTAGAAATGAACATTAATTTTTCCCAGGTACTACAAGAAGCCCTGCTCGCAAAAGTGCAGGCACAATAGCCTACACTTTTCCACTACAACGGAATAGAAATTTTTTGAGAAAAGGCATGTGCCGACTGGCATATGCCTTTTCCCTTCTAAATTCGCTATGTTACCTTAATTACAAATGCTTGCAAATTTCTACAAATTATATGCTTATAATGATAGGGGCCGTCAAGAAGATACAGACAGATCATTAAGTTGGCGTTTTATACTTAATAAATGTTACGGGTGCAGAAATTACCATTCTGGATAATGCAATAATCGTAAAAATGGATGGGCGCCCCCAAGCTATGCGGGTTGACCTTCGCCCGTATATGTGTATGCCAGACTACTACTCGCCTCTTTTTTAGTGATTTTAGGGTTGGCAAACGGCAATAGCCCAGTCAGAAATAATGAATTTCAGGATTATTTTTCAGTTCTTAGAAGGTTAAGTTACATGGGGGTAAACATCAGTTATGGCGCAGATGGCGCAAGCTATGATACTCTTATAAAAGGAATTGATCAATATCCCAGTAGTAACGATATTTTATATGCTGAAGGAGCTATCAATTGTATTGCATTGCTTCTTATTACGCTATCCATAAATGGAAGAAGCTTTATGTGTAATTGCAAAGATTTAGACTCTGTTTTTAGCAGGATAATACACAGATTAAGTTCGATTGGAGCAATGATTATAAGTGGGATAAATAACACAAGGGATTTAACCAACCATGCAATCGAAGAAGTAAAGTGAAAATACTTATAGAAATCGAAAAAAAAATTGCCGCCTGCTTATTTCTATACATTTGCAAGACAGACATTTTATGAACATAGGGCTACTTCTCTTCATTATGGAGTATCTTATCAGCGTTCAACTATTCGATGTCAATCTCATGTATAAAATAAATTTTGTATTAGTGGGTATTTGTATTGCAATTTGCAATACTATATAGTACAATATTTCTGAAAGAGAGGTGATCTCTATGAAAGATGCAACAGTAAGTGCAAGAGTAGAATATGACGTAAAAGCAGAGGCTGAAGAAATTCTTCAGAAACTCGGTATTCCTGTTTCTGTTGTCATTAATTCTCTCTATCGTCAGATTATATACCGGCACGGAGTTCCATTTTCGTTAACCATTCCAGGTGAGCCATTAACAATCGACACTATATCTGACTCCGAGCTAAACGCAAAACTCCAAAATAGTTACGAACAATCTCTTGCTGGGGAAGGGAGACCTTATGCAGAGGTGTTCGATGAACTTGAAAGAAGCTTTGTATAATGGATTCTTACGAAATTATTATGACGCCGGATGCAACGGCTGATCTTGTGGAATTGCGTGATTACATCACTTATGTCCTGCTCGTACCAGAAATTGCTTTGGCCTATATTCGGGCCATACATAAAGAAATACGCAAGCTGGAATATTCAGCTTTAAGCATTGCAACAGTTCCAGAAGAACCTTGGCACTCACGCGGTATCCACAAAATTATCGCTAAGAATTTTTATATCTACTATCGAGTTGATGAACATATCAAGCGGGTTTATATCTTAAATATTATTTATAACAAGCGTGATCAGCTGCAAGCGCTCAAAAATATAGCGGATTAGCTGAGAGGAGGAGAATCGCATAGATTAACTATTTGGAAAATTTCAATGTTTCAATGGATTTATCTCCTAAGTTTAGGCTCTTCGCAGATATTAGGCTGTGTGAGCATCCTGTATCAAAGGTAACATTGTCTATATACTGATGAATACCAAACATATCAAATTCTATAGGAAACCGAAAAGACCCTTTGTCTACCATTCCTATAATTATGTCATTCATACTCACAATAATTCTCCCGTTCAAATGAGTCATTATAAATAAGTGTTGAATTTGGCTTTGTTAATCGAATTTCGGGTTTAGATATGGCATCTACAATGCCCTCGAATGTACCTATGCCCAATCTATTTTTTACCAGATAGACATCTTTTAATATAATATAGGTATCTAAAATTTCCGAAAGCTGACTGCTGGTAACGGACATGCCTATACTCAGATCATCTAAAGATAACTTTTGAGAAGTGGTTTTCATGCTTATCCCTCCTGCTTTTCTATATTATATCGTAGAAATTTTTAAAATACAAATAATTCTACTTTCAAAGAAAGAGTAGGACATCTGCAAAGTAAGCGTCAAAAAAGAATGTGTAGTGACATATCTCCAAGTCTCCGGTAAACTTGGGCTTAGAGTTTTTAGATGC
>JAIDPH010000034.1 GCA_029062885.1 Lachnospiraceae bacterium | reverse complement strand
ATCGGTGATGTGTATAAGAGACATCCGTAATTGATAATGGTAGAGGAATTCCTACGGGTATAAATCATAAAGCGGGTATTACCGGCGTAGAAGTAGTATTTACAATTCTTCACGCAGGCGGTAAATTCGGCGGCGGCGGATACAAAGTATCAGGAGGTCTTCATGGTGTAGGAGCTTCAGTTGTAAATGCGCTTTCTGACTGGCTTGAAGTTGAAATATATTCAGAAGGTAAGATTTATAATCAGCGTTATGAAAGAGGACATGTCTGCTATCCGCTTAAAGTAGTAGGAGAATGCGATAAAGAAAAGACAGGAACCAAGATTCACTTCATACCTGATAAAACTATTTTTGAAGAAACGGTTTTTGATTATAATACATTAAAAACCAGATTAAGAGAAACAGCTTTCCTTACGAAAGGTCTTAAAATAATTCTTTCTGATGAAAGAGAAGGAATGGAGCAAAGAAAAGAATTTCATTATGAAGGCGGCATCAAGGAATTTGTCTCTTACTTAAATAAAAGTAAAGATGCTCTTTATGGGGATATTATGTATTTTGAAGGCACAAAAAATAATGTATATGTTGAAGTTGCCATGCAACATAATGATTCATATAATGAAAGCGTATATTCTTTTGTAAATAATATAAATACTCCTGAAGGCGGTACCCATCTTGTTGGATTTAAGAGTGCTCTTACAAAGACATTCAATGATTATGCAAGAAACAGCAAATTATTGAAAGAGAGCGAAGAAAACCTTTCAGGTGATGATATTCGTGAAGGATTGACAGCAATAATAAGTATAAAGATTGAAGATCCTCAGTTTGAAGGACAAACTAAGCAGAAACTCGGTAATTCGGAAGCAAAAGGCGCAGTTGACAGTATTGTGAGCGAGCAGCTTACTTATTTTCTTGAACAGAATCCGGCTGTTGCAAAAATTATATGCGAAAAATCTATTCTGGCTCAGCGTGCAAGGGAAGCTGCAAGAAAAGCAAGGGATTTAACTCGTCGTAAGACTGCTTTGGAAGGCTCTGCTCTACCCGGTAAACTTGCGGATTGTTCCGATAAAGATCCTAAAAACTGTGAAATTTATATTGTTGAGGGAGATTCCGCAGGAGGTTCTGCTAAAACAGCTAGAAGCCGCGCGACACAGGCTATACTTCCTTTGCGCGGAAAGATTCTGAATGTAGAAAAAGCAAGGCTTGACAGAATATATGGAAATGAAGAAATTAAGGCTATGATTACTGCGTTCGGAACAGGTATTCATGATGATTTTGATATAACTAAGCTTCGTTATGATAAAATCATAATCATGACTGATGCCGATGTAGATGGAGCACATATTGCAACATTGATGCTTACATTTATATATCGTTTTATGCCGGAACTTATCAGACAGGGACATGTTTATCTGGCAAAACCGCCTTTGTATAAACTGGAAAAGAATAAACAGACATGGTATGCCTATAGTGATGAAGAACTGGATAAAATTCTTTCGGAAGTAGGTCGTGACCAGAATAATAAGATTCAGCGTTATAAAGGATTAGGAGAAATGGATGCAGACCAGCTTTGGGATACAACTATGGATCCTGAGAAAAGAATATTGCTCCGTGTCAATATTAATGAAGAAGAAGAGTCTGAAGTTGACCTAACTTTTAATACATTAATGGGTGATAAGGTAGAGCCAAGAAGAATCTTTATTGAAGAAAATGCAAAATTTGTTAATAATTTGGATATTTAATTTTCGTCATAAATTTTCAGACTAAGAAGGGATCATGGTTATAAAAATGGATGATAGGATTTTTGATAAAATCGAAGAAGTAGATCTTAAGAAGAAAATGGAAGATTCTTACATTAATTATGCTATGAGCGTTATTGCAGCTCGTGCGCTACCCGATGTAAGAGATGGACTTAAACCTGTACAGCGTAGAGTACTTTATTCCATGATTGAATTAAATAACGGTCCTGACAAGCCGCATAGAAAAAGCGCGCGTATCGTCGGTGATACAATGGGTAAGTATCATCCTCATGGTGATAGTTCTATTTATGGCGCTTTGGTAAATATGGCTCAGGAATGGTCTACTCATTATCCTTTAGTAGACGGACATGGAAATTTCGGCTCGGTAGACGGTGACGGCGCTGCTGCAATGCGTTACACAGAAGCCAGACTCAGTAAAATTTCTATGGAACTGCTCGCAGATATCAATAAAGATACCGTAGATTTTGTACCAAACTTTGATGATACGGAAAAAGAACCCGTAGTACTGCCAAGCCGTTATCCTAATCTTCTGGTAAACGGTACTTCCGGTATTGCTGTAGGTATGGCTACTAATATTCCGCCTCATAATATGAGAGAAGTAATAAATGCAGTTGTAAAAATTATTGATAATCAGGTACAGGAAAACAGAAGCACTGAAATGGAAGAAATATTGGAACTTATTAAAGCTCCTGATTTTCCTACCGGTGGTATTATACTTGGTACGAGAGGAGCAGAAGAAGCATATCGTACCGGTCGCGGAAAAGTTAGAGTACGCGCCGTAACAAATATAGAATCTATGCCTAATGGAAAGAACCGTATAATAGTTACGGAGCTTCCTTATATGGTAAATAAAGCAAACCTGATTCTTAAAATTGCTGAAATGGTTAAGCTTAAGAAGATTGATGGTATTACTGATCTTCGTGATGAAACTAACCGTGAAGGTATGAGAATTGTAATTGAATTAAGAAAAGACGTAAATGCAAATGTTATTTTAAATCAACTTTATAAACATACACAATTACAGGATTCTTTTGGTATCATTATGCTTGCTCTTGTAAATCAGGAGCCTAAGGTAATGAATATTCTTGATATGCTTCATTATTATCTGGAGCATCAAAAGGATGTTGTAACAAGAAGAACAAAATATGATTTGAATAAGGCAGAAGAAAGAGATCATATTTTACAGGGATTACTGATTGCTCTTGATAATATTGATGAAGTAATACAGATTATAAGAAGCAGCCAGACAACTCAGATTGCCAAAGATAGATTAATAGAAAGGTTTGCTCTTACCGATATTCAGGCACAGGCTATTGTAGATATGCGTCTGCGTGCTCTGACAGGCTTGGAAAGAGAAAAACTTGAGAATGAGCATAAGGAATTAATGGCAAAAATTGCAGAATTAAAGGCAATTTTAGCAGATGAAAAATTGCTGCTTGGAGTAATAAGAGAAGAAATCTTGATTATTTCGGAAAAATATGGTGATGATAGAAAGAGTAAAATAGGATACGATATCTATGATATCGATCAGGAGGATTTAATTCCAAAAGGCAATACAATTATCGCCATGACAAATTTAGGATATGTAAAACGTATGACTGTAGATAATTTTAAATCTCAGCATCGAGGCGGTAAGGGAATTAAAGGAATGCAGACTATCGAAGAAGATTACATAGAAGACCTTCTTATGATGACGACGCATGATTACCTTATGTTTTTCACTAATTTCGGAAGAGTATACCGCTTAAAGGCATATGAAATTCCGGAAGCCGGACGTACTGCAAGAGGAACTGCTATTATTAATTTACTGCAGTTAAGTCCCGGTGAAAAAATTTCAGCAATGATACCGATTAAAGAATATGATGAGAATAAGAATCTTTTCATGGTAACAAAGAACGGTATTGTTAAGAAAACTTCCATAATGGAATACAGTAATGTCAGGAAGAAAGGTCTTAATGCTATAAATATTCGTGAAGATGATGAATTAATTGAAGTAAAATCTACTGATAAAGATACGGAAATTTTCTTAGTAACAAAATTAGGAATGTGCATCAGATTCAAGGAAACAGAAGTAAGAGCTACCGGAAGAAATTCCATGGGAGTTTATGGAATGAAGTTGTCTAAAGGTGATGAAATAGTAGGAATGCAGTTGGATCATCAGGGTAATTCTCTTTTGATTGTTTCTGAAAACGGTATGGGTAAACGTACCTTTTTGGATGAATTTACTTTACAGCATCGTGGAGGTAAAGGAGTTAAATGCTATAAGATTACTGAAAAGACAGGTAATGTCGTTGGCGTAAAAGCAGTTAATGACGACCATGAAATTCTGATGATTACCACGGAAGGTATTATTATCCAGCTTCGTATGGAAGATATTTCAACTTACGGCAGAATCACATCCGGCGTAAAAATGATGAATTTGGAAGATGGAGTAAAAATAGCAAAGATTGCTAAGGTTCGGGAGAAATTAAGCGACGGAGAGCAGGAAATTGAGAGTGTAGATGAAGAATATACGGAAGATGTGGAAGAGGTGAATCTGCCTGAAGAAGAAGTGGATGAATAATATAAAAAATAGGGATATGAGTGTACATGAAAATAGCAGTAATGGGTGATATTCATAGTAATCATATAGCGTTTGAAACATGTATAAATCATGCACTGGATAGAAATGTAGATGAATTTATTTTTTTAGGTGATTATATAAGCGACTGTCCATATCCGCAGAAGACGATGCAGATTATATATGATATGCAGGAAAATTATAAATGTCATTTTATTCGTGGAAACAGGGAAGATTATATGTTGAATCATAGGAAAAATCCTGAAGAGAGATGGACGTATTCTTCTGCCAGTGGAAATCTTCTTTATACATATGAGAATCTTTCTAAAGAAGATTTGGATTTTTTTGAAAATATGGATATACAGGGAATGTATCAAAATGATAGATTCCCTGTATTTAGGTATTGTCATGGTTCTTTAAACTCTTCTACTGAACAATTAATTCCTGAAAATGAAAATATGGAATCAATTATAGAAAATTTGGATGTTGATTTATTAATTTGCGGACATACCCATGTTCAAGGAAGCATAATGTACGGAGACAAGAGAATAATTAATCCCGGTTCTGTTGGAGTACCCATGTATCATAATGGAAAAAGTCAATATATGATACTTCATGGGACAGATAAAGGGTGGGAAGAAGAATTCTTTCAATTGGAATATAATGTTGGTGCCGTTAAGAAAGAATATGAATCTTCCGGTTTAGATAAAAAGGCTCCTTACTGGATAAAATTAACTCTTCATGTCCTTGAAACAGGAGATGATTATACATATCCATGTCTTATGCTTGCCAATAAATTATGTGAAGAAGCGGAAGGCAGCGCAAATTGGCCGGATATTCCGGAAAAATATTGGGCAATGGCGGCAAATACATTTGGAATAGAGTGAAACCACAAAAATTTTTCTTAAACGGAATTCTCAAGCTTTCTCGCTTTATCATAAAATGTTCCAATAGGCATTCCGCAGGCATTTGCTGCCTGACGGAGTGTTATTTTTTTATTTCTCCAATTACTATGTATTTCATTGAAATTATCCGGATATGGAAGTGGTGGACGACCAAATTTTACCCCTCTGGCTTTTGCCGCTGCTATCCCTTCTGCCTGCCTTTGTCTTATATTTGTCCGCTCATTTTCTGCAACAAAAGATAATACCTGTAGAACAATATCACTTAAAAACGTTCCCATCAGATCCTTTCCCCGGCGGGTATCCAGAAGCGGCATATCCAGCACTACAATATCAACCCCTTTTTCTTTAGTAAGTACCCTCCATTGCTCTAAAACTTCCTCATAATTGCGCCCGAGTCTGTCTATACTCTTGATATATAGCAAGTCGTCTTTTTTCAGTTGTTGTACCATATGTTTGTAAGATGGACGTTCAAAATTTTTACCGGACTGTATATCTATGAAAATATTTTTTGCTGAAACATTCATCTTCTGTAAAGCAATAATCTGTCTGTCATCGTTCTGGTCACGACTGCTGACCCGGATGTATCCGTATACATCTCCCATATTTCCTCCTTTTCGCCAGTATCAGCATAAATACTATGCATGGCTCTTTTGTAGTTAGCCTGATTGACGTATCAAAATTCAATTTATATAATAATAATACAAATAAATAATAAAAAGATATATTCTGTAGATAAGAAGAAAATATAAAAGAGTATTTCAGTTAGGAGCGGAACAATATATTATGAAGTCATCAGAAGAATTGCGCAGCAGCCTGCGTGCAATTAATAGAAAAAGTTATCCTGCATATAAGTCTTTGACAGGGAGTTATTCTTTTGGAAAGTACATATTGAATATTGAACATGTACAGGGAGATCCTTTTGCGGCACCGTCCAGGCT
>JAIDPH010000339.1 GCA_029062885.1 Lachnospiraceae bacterium | reverse complement strand
AACACAAATCATGCCCCTGGCTCAACATTTCGGTTGCCGAATTTTTATACACCATCTCGCCTGTCGGCATAGATTCACTGCAGCCGGTTATTATTATAAGAAGAAATCCGACTAATAAAATTTTAAGCGCCTTTTTTCCCATCATACATCTCTCCTCTACAAAAGCTCTCATAATATAACGTTTATATATCCTTTATTGGAATATTATCATTGGATCCATTTACGTTAATTGGTATACTATTACATATTAATAATTGCTATATTACTATAACAGATTAACATATGCATTCTGCATGGAAACAGCCTTGCTGGGATATACTGACTTTTAAAATATTTTAATTGGGAGCGCTTATGCTATTTAATTCTTTTATATTTATTTTCATATTTCTGCCGATTACATTAATTGGCTGGTATGGTTTGAACCATTATAAGCGCTATGAGTTGGCGAAGTTCTTCCTGACTGCTATGTCTTTGTGGTTCTACGGTTACTTCAATTTCTATTATCTTGCAATTATTTTAGTAAGCATTGCTGTCAATTACTTGTTGAGCGTTCTTCTTACCTTTGATAAGTCTATGCTGTGGAAACGTATCGGACACCGCATCTGTTTGATTGCCGGAATTGCATTTAATCTGGGGCTGCTTTTTTATTTCAAATATTATGATTTCTTTATAGAAAATATCAATTCGGCTTTTCATACGGATTTTGCTCTTAAGAATATTCTGCTGCCGCTTGGCATAAGCTTTTTTACCTTTCAGCAGCTTTCATTTATCATAGACCGATGTTTGGGAAGGGCAGAGCATTATTCCCTTATCACTTATGCAGCCTTTGTCACATTTTTCCCGCAGTTGGTTGCAGGTCCGATCGTCCTGCACACAGAAATGATTCCTCAACTGGAAGATATTTCTAATCGTAGATTTAATGCTCAGAATTTTGCACAAGGCATCATTCTGTTCGTTCTGGGTCTTGGAAAAAAAGTTCTGCTTGCCGATGTTCTGGCGCTTGTCGCAAACTATGGCTTCGGGCAAGTCTATAGTCTTGATTCACTTTCAACTCTGCTCGTTATTTTGTCTTTTGCTTTTGAACTTTATTTTGATTTCAGCGGTTATTCCGATATGGCGATGGGGCTTGCAAGAATGTTCAGCATTATACTTCCCGTTAACTTTAACTCGCCTTATAAATCCTGTTCCATTAAGGAAACCTGGCAAAGATGGCATATTACACTGTCGCGTTTTTTCACCACATATGTTTATATTCCGCTTGGCGGCAACAGGCGAGGTAAACTGCGAACTATTCTAAATATTCTTGTTGTATTTTTCCTAAGCGGACTATGGCATGGGGCGTCGTGGACATTTGTTATCTGGGGCTGTATACAGGGGCTTTTTGTTGCATGGGACAGCCTTGGAATTGTAGGAATCAAGGGAAGAGCAGAAAAGAAACCGTCAAAATTCCATATCCCCGCTTGGGCCGGCTGGCTTTTTACACTTACGATTTTCAACCTTTTATGGGTTTTCTTTCGGAGTGAAAGCATTGCGGATGCAGTACAGATGTTTAAGCATTTGTTTGGATTTGAATATACAGGGAAAATATTTGACATTGCTTCCAAGCTAGATATTGCTGAATTTTATGTTATTAAAAAAACTCTTCAGGTTATTGCTCCAAATTTGATAAAATATGCTTTTCTGCTCTTTCTTCTTATTTATCTGGCGCTTTCCTTCTTCCTGATTTTTAGGAAAAATGCTCTGGAGATTGCTGAAGACGGGAAGTTCAGTTCCGCAAAATGCTGGGGAATATGTATTATCTTTATATGGTGTATTATTTCATTATCACAGGTTAGCACATTTTTATATTTCAATTTCTAGCAAATTAAAGGAGCCGATTAGTATGGAACAAAAGTTTATTAAATCATTTTTCATAAGAAGCGCTGCTTTGCTTTTGCTTGTGATCGCAGCCGTAGTAGTATTTGACCCTTTTTATCAATATCACAAGCCTCTTCCGGGGCTAAAAAGCGTACTCACGGACAAGGAATATCAGTGTATCGGTACATTGCGCAATTTTGACTACGACAGCCTGATAGTCGGTTCCTCCGTGTGCGAAAATTATAATAACCACTGGTTTGATGATGGATTTGACTGCACTGCCATAAAAGCAATCCGCTCATATGGCGCAACCGCCGATTTATGCTATCTGCTTGATATAGCTTTTCAAAGTCGTGATATAAAATACATTTTTTATAATATTGACCCGACTTCTCTCTTCGCTGATACAGAGCCTACTTATGAACTTACCGGCTGCCCCTTGTATCTATACGACACTAATTACCTGAACGACATACCCTATGTCCTGAATAAAGACGTTCTAATGGAAAAAATTCCATATATGCTGTTTTTTTCAATGAAAAAAGATTATGATGAGGGGACTTCATATAATTGGGCACAGGATAAAAATTTTGGCACAGAATACGCACTGGGATTCTATGGACGTCCGTCATCCGTTACGCCTATGTATGAGAAAACACTATATGAGGAAGCGCTTGCAGAAAACATCGCGCTATTGACTGCACAGATAGAAGCGCACCCGGAGACGACTTTCAAGTTCTTCTTCTCGCCCTATTCCATGCTTTGGTGGGATTATAATTATCGGTGCGGAAATCGGGATTCTTTTCTTTATAATGAATCGCAGGCAATTGCCGCCATATTGCAGTATGATAACGCTGAAGTCTATTTTTACCAGAATGACGAAGAAATTATTACCAATCTGGATAATTATATGGACCCTGTTCATTTTACCAGCGATATCAATCATTTAATCTGTGATAGAATGATTGCAGGAGAGGGCAGGCTTACTAAAGAAAATTATGAAGAAGCTATTCAAAGCATGTATGAGCTGACGGATAGGATTGCGGCAGAGTATATTTTGGAGTATTTTCCGAATTCATAACGGTAGTTTAGTTCTCAAGGCGGCCGTTGTAGAAATATTTTAGTACGAAAGGAGTAACAGGATGAAGTTAATATCATGGAACGTAAACGGGCTAAGAGCGTGTGTAGGGAAGGGATTTATGGATTTCTTTAAGGAGGAGGACGCTGACATTTTCTGCCTTCAGGAAACTAAGCTGCAAGAGGGGCAGATTTCACTGGAACTTCCCGGTTATCATCAGTATTGGAATTATGCCGAGAAGAAAGGATATTCGGGTACTGCTATTTTTACCAAGGAAGAACCGCTCTCTGTTACATATGGAATAGGAATTGAGGAGCACGACCACGAGGGGCGCGTAATTACACTGGAGTTTCCTGATTTTTATATGATCACAGTATACACCCCCAATTCTCAGGACGGACTTGCAAGGCTGGATTACCGAATGAAATGGGAAGATGATTTTCTTGCCTATATTAAAAAACTGGAAGAGAAAAAGCCGGTCATTTTCTGCGGCGACTTAAACGTAGCGCATAAGGAAATTGATTTAAAAAACCCTAAGACCAATCGTAAGAATCCGGGATTTACGGATGAGGAGCGGGAAAAATTCACGGTTATCACAGAGTCAGGTCTTATTGATACATTCCGCTATTTCTATCCCGATTTAGAGAATGCTTACTCATGGTGGTCATACCGTTTCCATGCAAGGGAAAAGAACACAGGCTGGCGTATCGACTATTTTGTTGCCTCCGAGTGCCTTAAGGACAGGCTTAGCGACGCGGTTATCTATAAGGATATCATGGGTTCTGACCATTGTCCTGTCGGGCTGTTGCTTAAATAATGGAATCAATCACGTTCAGGCAGCAGCGTACGCTCTATGCGACCTGCTGCCTGCTGTATTTTCGGTATGCCCTGAAAGCACATATTATTGAAATCAAAATTGAGATTACCAGTATCAGCATCCAGATATTATATATATAATCAATCACACTATGTACAACCATATAAATAGGTGCGAAGCATAAAATTTTAACCACTCCGTCTTCATTGTCTATAATCAATGATACTGCAACGGGCGCTACATAGCACATTAATGCAACCGTAAATGCATTTAAATTATTTCTGGCATTTACTGATACACAAATTGTAATTGCGCACAATGATACGATTCCGAAGAAACTAAGCATTATTGCTTTCATGATGTAACTGCGCAGGGGTATCATACTGTATTGCTTCATAGAGAAATAACCTGTTACCATACCCTTATAACAGCCTAATCCGTCAAGACCATAAACAATACCGCATAACAGCAAATCCAAGATAAGTATTACTGCCCAGACGCTTACTGCGACTGTCATTGCCGCGGCGATTTTAGCGTAGACTTCTTTTTCCCGACCTTCCTTCGTAGTAAAGATTAGTTGGAGCATATTCGTCTGTCTTTCGTTCACAAAGATTACAGAAACACTGAATAGTATCAAAATACTTCCCGAAATCATTCCTATATGTATTATTTCAAAAAAGGTATGCCAGCCCTCATAGTATTCCAGTATAATTTCCTTTCCCGTTATCTCCCTGACTGTGCCTAATTTCGAATCTGCAATAGGATATATATTTTTCTCTGCACCATAATCACCATAATCACTATACCAGTTCTGCACATATTTATCTGAAAGATAGTCATTGATGAAACCGTTCAGAAAATTCTCATAAAATGATATTTCTCCACTATCAAAAGCGTAATAGTACGGTAAATCATATTTTTCTATTATCTTTTCTACCTTCTCATCTGTCAGAACACCTTTGAATTCTTCTGTAATCCGCCTATTCACCTGCACTGCTCTATAGCCTATATAGGTGATTCCATCCACGGTTGCTTCCTCATCCACCACCTGCTTACAAAAGGCAAACAGCAGAATTCCTATAACCAATATCGCTCCCATGACAAATATTTTCCTACTGCAAAACTTATATAATTCCATTTTGTATAATCGCATTTTATACACACACTCCCCTACTATGCGACCTGCTGCCTGCTGTATTTTCGCTGCGCTCTGATGGTACAAATTATAGAAACTAAAATTGCAATTATCAACGGCATCACCCAAATATTATAAATATCTTCAATAACTTCATGTATAACCATAAAAATAGGTGCGGCGCTTAAAATCTTGGAAAAACCATGAAACCCATCTGTAAATATTGCCGCCAAAACAGGCGCACCCCAGTAAACCGCTGCAATGGCCACCGCATGAAAATTACTTCTACTACGCGCCGATACATAAATCGTAGTTGCACACAATGATACGATTCCAAAGAAACTAAGAATTGTTGCTTCCATAATGTAACTGCGCATGGGTATCATCCTGTCAGGCCACGGAAGTAAATAACCCATCACCATTCCATTATAGCAGTCCAAGCCGTCAAGGCCGAAGACAATGCCGCATAGCAGCAAATCCAATACGAATATTACTGCCCAGACGCTTACTGCAACTGTCATGGCTGCGGCTATTTTAGCATAGACTTCTTTATCCCGCCCTTCTTTCGTAGTAAAGATTAATTGCATCATCTTAGTCTGTCCTTCGTTAGCAAAGATTACTGAAATACCAAATAATATTAATATACTACCCAGAATCATTCCTGTTGTCATTACTTCCAGAAAAGTATACCATCCCTGATAGTATTCCAGAATAATCTCTTGTTCCGTAATCTCTTTTACCGCACCTAAATCGGAGTCTGCTATAGGATAGACATTTTGCGCTACCTTATAATCACCGGTCCAGCTCTGCATATATCCGTCTGACAGATAATCCATGACGAAATAATTTAGAAAATTGCCATCTCTAAAATAATTCCAGCCCTCTTCAACCTTTTGCGGAAATCCATATTTCTCTACAATCTTTTCAACTTTTTCATCTGTCAGAATGCCGCTGAATTCTTCCGTAATCCGCCTGTTCACCTGCACCGCCTTATAGCCTGTATAGCGGATTCCGTCTACGGTTGCTAATTCATCTGTTACATATGACCAAAAAGAAATCAGCTGAATCCCTATAACACATATCGCTCCAATGACAAATATCTTTCTGTGGCAAAGCTTATATAGCTCCATTTTATATAATCTCATCATGTTTTTACACTCTCCTTACTATCGAGCTATTGAAACAGAGTTTAGCAAATGTCTATGATATATTTTAAACTTACTAAACCTGACGGCGCTTGTATTTTCTATAAGCTGCAATAATACAGGGTGCGCACGTCATGGCTGATATACTGCACAATGCCTGCCATATACGGTATACATCAATAACGCTGCTGGGCATAATCATGAAAAGCGGTGACATATATTGCAGTATCCTTATAATACTTAGTAATACGCGCATAAAGAATGAACCTGCACCTGTACTTACTGCCAGCGCCATAATCAGGTATGGTGCGGCAAAATAAACTGACGAAACCGTAATTACATAAAATGAACTTTTGAAGCAGGCAGAAATAAATAATACAACTGCACAAAGCAGCATCATACCGACAAAACCACGTAAAAGCGAAATCGTAGTAAAATGTCCTACACTAAGCATAGACGGCGACCCGTCTCTCACCCATAAGAGCATTATTTTCGTCGCTCCTACAACGCAGTCCAGCCCATCAAAGCCAAAAACTGCGCCGCATAACAATAAATCAAGAATCACAACTACCGCCCATATCATGCCGGTTACCGTAAATGCTGTGGCTATTTTTATATAGATATCCTTTTTCCTTCCTTCTTTAGTCGTAAATAATAATTGCAGCATCTTAGAACGGCACTCACCGGAAAAAGTTATCGAAACACTGAATAAAACCAGCACGCTTCCGAGCATCAGCCCCATTACCAGTACATCCAAAAAGACAAACCATCCATTGTTATATTCCAGTATTAGTTCTCTTCCGGTAAGCTTTTTGGCAGCTCCCAATTCAGTATCCTCTATTGGATAAACACGGCTTGCTACTTTATAATCATCCCAACCGTAAAAATAACCATCCGAAAAATACTCCATAACAAAGTAATTCAGGAAATTAGTATCACTAAATCCATAATGGCGCTCTTCTACCACCTGTGGAAACCCATATTTTTCTACAATCTTTTCTACCTTCTCATCAGTCAGAACACCTTTAAACTCTTCTGTAATCCGCCTATTCACCTGCACTGCCTGATATCCCTTATATGTAATTCCTTCTACATATGCCATTTCATCTGAGACTTTAATACAGAAGAAAAGTACCAGGATTCCTACAGCGCATAACGCTCCTATAATAAAAAGTTTCCTATGGCAAAGCTTATATAATTCCATTTTATATAATCGCATAGTTATCCCTTTCTGCTCACTGCTGAATATAAAACAAATAGATATCCTCCAGACCGGGTTCCAGCGGCACGGCGTTCTCTAACGGTTTTTCTTTCGACACAATCCGCAGCTCTACCTTTTCACCCTGATTCTTAAGATTACTTACGATATATTTTTTATTCAGTACCTCTGATTCTTCTTCCGTTACAAGGCATTTCCATACGCAGTCTTTTACTCCCTCGAGCATCTGCGCCTCAGTTCCCATCTGTATCATCTTTCCGTTTTTCATAATCATAATTTTATCCGCAATATATTCCACATCCGAAACAATATGCGTGGAGAGAATAACCAGCCTGTTCCTTCCAAGCGAGCTGATAATATTACGAAACCGTACCCTCTCTTTCGGGTCCAGACCGGAGGTAGGCTCATCTAAAATTAAAATTTCCGGATTATTTAAAAGTGCCTGTGCTATGCCAATTCTTCTAATCATCCCTCCGGAATAGGTTCTCAGTTTTTCATTCTTTACCGCTGTCAAATCCACGGTTTCCAGCAGCTCATCAATCCTGTTTTTCGCATAATCTTCCGGAATCGCCTTAAGTGCCGCCATGTAATTCATAAAACGATAAGCGCTAAAGTCTTCATAATATCCAAAATCCTGCGGCAGATATCCCAACAGGCTCCGATAAGCGCCTCCCATTTGATGGATTTCCATGCCATCGCACAAAATGTTACCTTGCGTAGGCTCTAAAATTCCGCATATCATCCTCATCAACGTCGTTTTTCCCGCTCCGTTTTCTCCCAGCAGTCCGTATACTCCATGCTGCAATTTAAGATTGGTGCTCTGAACGGCAATTTTCTCCCCATAACTTTTCTGAATATCCAACAATTCTAATTCATGCATATGATTTCCCCCTTTTCTATTCCCTTAAACAAAGCTTTTATTTGTATTCCCAGTAACATCAGCCCAATGATAAGTGCCACCGCCCATATTGCATATGCAGTTGCCATGTACAACTCAGGTATAGAACCCATAATCATATAGAATATAACAAGGAAAGCTCCTACCATTATCAGCAGGTATGAATTCTTCCGACCTGCTTCCGTAAGCAGCACCTTGAGGCAGCAGCTCTGTGCTGTCACAAACGGCACCAGAATATATAAGCCAAGCCGCAACAAACTTATCTGCCACTGAACCCCCACAAATACTATTCCGATAGATAAGACCGTAAGGTTGATAATTGCGGATATCAGCATATGAAGCGCCACAATCTGTCTGACATTGAAATAGCAGCTTTCGCTAAGTTCCGCAATACCAGAGCCAAATATTCGGCTGATTCCTACGACGGATACTATACCCAGGACGCCTGACAATAACAGGGAATATAAAATAATATCTGTTTCCTCTGCTCCATAGCGCTTCATAGCCGCAGCTATAAATAAAAGCACAACGCAAAAAATTAGATGAATATATATCATGGACTTATCCATATACCGGAACTGGTTAAATAAAATCCGCTTTCTGCTGCTTATAACTTTTATCTGCTTTTCCATAATATTTTTCTGCAGCAGCATTATTGTTTCTTCTTTTCTTTTTTCGTCAATTTTTATTATAGAGTCTGTTATCCGAAACCAGTCCTTTGTTTCCATACTTTTCATCGCTTTCACTCCCTTTTTACATATTGGCGCAACCCCTGTTTCCAAAATGTCCGCTCTTTTCATATCCACGCCTACTCCACACGCATCAGCCTCTTCAACTTTTTTATTCCTTGAAAATAACGTGATTTCACGGTAGAAAGGTTACAGCCTATCATCTTTGCAATTTCCCCGAATTTCAGTTCTTCATAAACATGCAGAATAATTACCTCTCTTTGCTCAGGTGGTATTTTCAAAAGCGCCTGTCTGAGCATCATTCCATCTTCCATGACACTTATCTGCGAATCTTCTTTTCCCGACTCCGCTATATCTTCAATCCAAAGCGTATCTTTTTTATGCCGGAAATAATCGCAGCACGAATTACGTGCTATTATAAGCAGATAACCTTTCAGATTTTTATAACGATAGGAATCGACATACTTTATAAATTTAAGGAATATCTCTTGCGTTATGTCATATGAATCCGTATCATTACCTGTCAGATAAACACAGAAACGGTATATTTCATCATAGTATTTTCCGACAATAATATTAAGCGCCTCTTTATCTCCATTATGAACTTTATGAATCAGTTCTTTGTCTGTCACCTGTTTTCTCTTTCCTTTTACATTTGGTAATTACCTTTATTAGCTTGGTTTTATTATAACCTTTATACTTAAATAACGGATGAAGTTAATAAAAAGTTTTAAAT
>JAIDPH010000338.1:5644-15161 GCA_029062885.1 Lachnospiraceae bacterium | reverse complement strand
GAATAACAGCTGTTCATAAAGAGCGATATGCACTGGTTTGCGAGTATGGAGAAACATACGGAAGGCTGAAAACAAAAAATACGGAGGTGATATGATTTGAATATCAATATTAGGAATGAAGTGCCTGCAGATTACCGCATTGTAGAGGAACTGACACGCGAAGCTTTTTGGGGCAATATGGACCACCCCACTTGCGACGGAGAACATCTTTTAGTACACAAATTAAGAAAACTGCCCGCATTTGTACCGGAGCTTGATTTTGTTGCGGAAGTAGATGGAGAAATCGTTGGTCACATCATTTACAGTTTAGCGAAAATAATAACGCCGGATAATCGGGAAATTAAAGTTTTGAATTTCGGTCCTCTCAGTGTTCATCCGAACTATAAAAGGATGGGAGTGGGCTCAGCTTTGATGCATTACTCCATTGCTGAGGCAGCAAGACAGGGATACCGTGCAATCATTTTCTACGGCCATCCCGATTATTACCCGAGATTTGGGTTTAAGCGAGCAAGCCGATATGGTATCGTATCGGCAGACGGAAGCAGTTTTGACGCTTTGATGGCAATGGAACTGTACGACGGCGCTTTAGACGGCATTACAGGACGTTTTATTGAAGACGAAGTATATGAGGTTGATCCGGAGGAGATGGCTGAATTTGAAAAAGGTTTTCCCTACAAAGAACCGGTAGAGCTTGCGCCTGTTGAAATCCTGACCGCCCAACTTCCCGAGCGTGTTAAACAAACATTTGCACAGCATGAAATCAAGTTTGTATCACAGCTACAGCGGTTCAGTGGCGCAGAACTCCTTAACTGGGATGGTATGGATGAGCAGTTGCTCAAAAAGATCAACAGGATACTGTCACAATTGGGGCAGCCTTGTAAACTTCTGCCTTCATCTTATATTTTGCAGCGTACTGATCTGAAAGAATGATTGGGATTTATTTACAACTCACCATATGCCGAGTTATAATATTAAAAAGCATATTCCGGAGTAACAATGAAGAAAAAAAGAACTTATAAGATTTTAATATTAGCAGTACTGTTTATATCACTCCTAGGTATATTGACAGGTATATTGATTATAAATAAAAAAATTAAAATCACTCCTATACTTGCCTCCAAATTTGAAGTGACCGGCGTTGATGTATCCCACTACCAGGGCGCAATTGACTGGACGAAACTGGCAGAGCAGAATCTGGATTTTGCATTTATTAAAGCAACAGAAGGAAGCAGCCACATAGATGAGTGTTTTTATGATAATTGGCAGGAGGCCGGGAAAACCGGCCTTTGCATTGGAGCCTATCATTTTTTCAGTTTTGACAGTGATGGTGAAACTCAGGCACAATTATATATTGATACGGTAGGTAATCTGAACGGTAAAATGGCGCCTGTGGTTGATGTGGAGTTTTATGGGGACAAAGAAAGCAATCCTCCTCCAAAAGATGAAGTAGTTAAACAGCTTGGTGATATGTTAAGTGCGTTAGAAGACTGTTATCATGTGAAACCTGTTATTTATACGACTTATAAGGCATACAACAGCTATATTAAGGGTGAGTTTGAAGAATATCCCCTGTGGATTAGGAATGTTTATTATCAGCCATTTATCACAGGAAATAAATGGACATTTTGGCAGTATACGGATACTGCGGTTTTGGATGGGTATAAAGGAGCCGAAAAATATATTGATATGAATGTGTTCAGGGGAACACGGGAAGAATTGAAAGAGTTGATTGTGCAGTGCGAGGATGAGGAACTTTCAGAGAGTGAAAACCTTTCATTAGAAGAAGTAGAATTTGAAGTCCCGGACAGTTTCTTACTGTGGGATGAAGAAGCAGGAAAAGATGTAGAAATTACATTAGAGCATTGTAATCTTATATACGATACAGAGCAGGTAAAAGTTTATTCTTATCTTGGACTGACACGTACGCTTTTTATCCTCACGCCGAAGAGCGAAACTGTTGTTTCTCCGGTGAAAAATTTCTGGTTTGATGAGGAACAGGATGCCATCTGGCTTTTGGATAGTAAAGAAGCCGCTCAAATACGAAAAATAGACTTACGGCAGGAACATTTTCTGGAAGAGACTTTGATATTGGATATGGAAGCGATGGAAGTATTGATTGCCGATACATATGGTCTATCTATGGAAGCTGATAAAACTTTTTTTCAGAATTTGAATGTATATTTATCCGGCAGAGAAAAAGATGGTGAGATTTCTTTAAAAGGAAGTATTTCCGGTATATATAAAGATACGAATAAAAAATTTGAAATTGTTTATGAGATAGACAGAGTAAGTGGAGAGGTAAGCGCAAAGGGTTATCTTCAGGCTCTTGCTATTCATCCGCTTTATCAGGAATTTTTATTTAATAATCTGACAGTAGATAATCCTTTTGCAGAGAATGAAACAAAACTCGGAAAAAAATTGAGCTATTTTGATGATGAAGTGTATTTGTCAGAGTCAGGTAATTATCATAAACAGTTTGCTGTAGCTGATATTGATGGGAATGGAGAGCTGGAATTCCTCTTTGATTTGAATCAAATAGACGGAAAAGAAGAATTGGTTTATGTATTGGCGGAAAAGAACGGTGATCTTATCTGCCGGGATATTATGAATGCAGCTTTGGCAGAAGATTTAAAGACGAATACAATAAAGTGGTTTGATTGTGCATCTTTTTCAGAGATTCCCATAGAAAACTGTAAAGAATATAAAAGTCGGGATGAAGTTTTTTCTGCCATTGAAAATGGTGATTTTTCGGTTATTGTAAGTAAATATGCCAATCCTTACGGATCCGGAGAAGGAATGAACATTGTAGATGAAATAAAATATGTTATAGAGAAAGACAGAGGGATAACGAAAAGAAGTGATATAGATGGAGATGGTTTTGATGAACTGCTGATTCTGATAAAATATGAACCCGAGGCCGAGGAGTATGAACGGATTGATTTTATTTTAGATTATAGAAACGGCAGTGCTGTCTGCCTTTATTACGATTGGCATGATGGAAATGAATATCTGTTTCTAGGATATGGTGGGAAATTAATTCAATATTTATACAGCAACAACGGTTCATGTGCCTATTATGGTTTCTATGAATGTACTTTAAATGCCAGAGGAATCAATGATATTGATTATACAGGATATGGAATTGAAGTCCTCGATGTTTATGAATCCGATGATTCAGGTTTCTGGTGGTGGGATGGACAGCTTCCGGAAATAACACAGACGGGAATATATTATACCAGCGCAAGATTTAAGAATGAAGAGGAAATAATTGCTACTGGCACTGCCAACGGATGGATAAAAGAATTAATTTCAAAAGAACAGTTTCTTAATGAATATAAACAGCTGACGGGAAAAGAGTATCGAGTTCAGGGAACAACATAAGTATTCCGCATATGCAGGCACATTATGCATAACTAAAAGAATAGAGAGGAGCAAATTATGTATAAGAATATTGAAAAACAAACTAAGTTACAGCTTAAAGACCTTGTTGAGTATCAGACCGGCCAGGTCGTAAGTAAAACATTGGTACAGAACGAATCGGTCAGTATGACAATTTTTTCTTTCGATAAGGGTGAAGAAATCTCGACACATGCCGCCGGCGGGGATGCAATGGTAACAGTTCTGGAAGGAACAGGAAGATTTACAGTAGGAAGTCAGGTTTTTATTTTGAATAAGGGTGAAACACTTATTATGCCTAAAGATATTCCTCATGCGGTATACGGTGAGGAGCGGTTTAAAATGCAGCTTACGGTTTCTTTTTAAGAACCGTAAGCCCCATATTAAGACTGTAATAATCCTTAGTACTGCGCATCCCCTGTATAAGCCACAAGCAATGCGTTCTCAATGCCTTCCATCTCCAAAAGTTTCCCTACAATACTTTCATCATTTACCTTCACAGTATAAGTATATTCTGATATGCTGCCGTCACAGGACTGAGATTTCAGCTTGTGCCTGATTCCTTTAAGACTTTCCTTGACCATATCTTGTGCACTGACTTCACAACGTATTACCAGCAAATAAACTGTAGTACCCTTTCCAATGTAAAACATAAATATGAATACCATGCAGATAATGATTGTACCAATGACTGATATCAGCAAAAGTCCGGCTCCTGCAGTAAGCCCGGCTCCAATGGCCAGAAATAGAAATCCCACATCAAGCGGATCTTTGACCGCTGCCCTGAAACGGACAATGGACAGCGCACCCACCATACCAAGAGACAGCACAATATTTGAAGAGATTGTCATAATAATGAATGCCACCGTCATAGTCGACATAACTATTAAGAGTCCGAAATTTTCCGAGTATGCGGCTCCCCTGTAAAAAAACTTATATACACAGTATATAACAATGCCACAGAAAAACGCAGTTCCTAATACCATTACAATATAAGGCAGTGACAGGCTTTCAATCAACCCCATCTGCATAATATTATCCTTTAAAATGTCTTTTATCGTATTCATATGATTCTCCCTTCTAACTTTTCTGTCACACACATGGCGTACTTGGAAGCCGCCCTCTGCACGGGCTGTATACTCGATATGATGTGGCTGATATGTTCCGGAATATACTGGTCATATTTCACTTCCAATATCATTTGTCCATATGGCAGGATATTGGAAAAACAGCGTTCCTTCTTTAGACAATCCTTCACGGTTCCCGCTGCAATCTCCATGTCAAAGGTAATCCTCAATGTGGAGACAGGATAGACATATGCTTCCCTTAAATAATCGACTAGCACCACCGGCTTAAATCCCCGATTTTTCATTAAGATCTTCATTTCTCCCATCAGGCTGTCCGAACTGTACATTATTGATCCGGCCTTTGTTTCCAGCAATTCCTCCGCCTCTGCCCTTGTGATGGGTGAGGAAATCTTCTCAATCCTGTCTCCCTCTTTTATCTTACATTCCAGCAGACATTCCCGGGCATCTCCATTATAAAACCTCAACCGATATTTTTTTCTCTTCCAGACTCCATTATTTTTATTATTCAGAGCGTCATACTGATACGAATCAAAATAAATACTTCTGATAAAATAATTTCCGTCCTCTCGTGAATGCTCATCAAGCTGCATAATGGGTTTCAACCGACTTCTTAACATAATATATTGAACCGGTGTAATGACATACTTCAATTCATGTCTCATTTCCATACCCTCGCCATCTATGCACAAACTGTCATTCTTCCTTGTTTAACACTTCTACAAATTTCTCCGTATTGCCGTCTCTTTTATAGATTCCGCCTTCAGTTAAATCAGGGATAAGCAATGTTTCCACCTCCTGAGTACCATATGTTAGAGTGATTGTCTCACCCCTTTTCAGATTGAAATTCATCCCAATCTGCCCCAGTCCTTCACTATCCATACAGTTCCTGCCATAAAATCGCCTTGTTTCCCCCGGCTTTAGAGTCATGACAGGAATGGCATACTTATAAGGATCTTCATCATCACTCAGAAAATATCCTAATGTGCTGACAGGCTTATGGGACAAATTAACCAGTTCAATAAAATCGCTGTTTCCTTTTGCCTTTACCTGATTTATAGCAAGCAAAGGCTCATCCGTCTCATGTACTATTAATTCTACTCGGACTGACTGCCCTATCACATCACTTTGATCCAGCCGCAGTTCCTCATCTTCCCTGATGCTGCCGTTTATAATCCAGTAATCAAACACCTCATTCTCTGCCATACAGGGTGTTATCGTTATGGGCACATTGGCAAAATATATCCCTGAAAATCCCTCTTTCTGCACATGGATGTTGTTCACCTGCACGGTGGAAGAGATATCGCCAAGACAAACAGACAATGCATACAATTCTTCCTGACTTCCGCCAAGCTGATTCATTATGTCATTAAGCACTATTGATGGACGGATGGCGGCAAATTCAATAATCTTATTATAGTTTGTCTCCACAGTTTCATAATTTCTCGGAGCGCTCTCCCAATTCCATATAGCCTCCTCTGGCATTCCAGCCTCTTCAAGCATATAATAAAGTTCCCGCTGCCTTGAAGCATGCATTTCCTGTAAGATTTCCGTCACATTCTCAGCAGACATTGCGCCATTCATCAAGTCACAAGTATAATTGATAAAATACTGTCTGCAATCCTCTCGTTCCATCAACGCCGCAAACAAAGGTGTATTCTCACCCAAAATTCTCTCCAGATCAGGTGAGCCTGCCATAACGCCAAGAATATCATTCAGACCGAAGCTATAATCCAAGTCATACAAAAGATACCTGTACCTTCCGTCAAATACTGTACCTTCCTCATACTCATCATTCTGCGAAACATAACGGTACACTTTCAGATTGTTACTCGGCCAGTCCATATTTCCCACATAATTTTCTATGGCAAAGTATTGCAGATAGTTTTCTACATCAATAAACTGCTGTAGTTCCTCATAATTCTTCTGAACAGTCAGATCCGCTTCACTGAATCTGAGGTATAATTCATTAAACTCATTCACATATGGTTGAATGTCTACATCTCCATCAGCGTCCTTAAACTTGTCGCTGCCTTCCAGCACTACGAACTCGCCTTCATATTCGCCATATCTGTTCTCAAAATACTGATCATCATACCCGTTCTCCAGCCAATATACTCCCTGATAACTTCCATTAATATAAACACAGACAGGAATGGAATACATTACGTCAGGAAAGTCCGCTGCTCCGGCAAGAGCGCAGCCCAGCTCGCTCCTTATAAAGCCAAAACCATTGTCGGTACCGCCGCTGCGCACTGTCAACCTTTTATACTTCTGCGCCAGCGTTCCATCTTTTTTTGACAGCAGACCGTCCAGAAATGGATAATCGAACTCATTTTGCTCGTCGTAATCTTTACGGGCATAAAGCCGGAATGATTTTTGATTTTTCATTCTGGTCATTCCCCCGTTTATGCGGACTCCACAGTTTTGACTCAAAAGTTCCGTACCGTCCTGATCAAAATACTGGATGTAGACCTCCCGTTCCCATTCAGCGCCGCTCTGCATGAAGTTTGCATCTACGCCACCACCGAAATGTACGTCGGGATTCGCCCGACAAAACTCATCAAAGAGCTTTCCGGGCACAAATATCCCGTTTTCATATCCAAACAGCCCGTCCGGATCTCCCGTGAGATGCAATACATGCGTAGTATAGCGCTCATCAATATTTTTTCCCAAAAAATACGTTCGAGTCTCTACCTCTGATTCCGTTCCATCTTTATAAAATGCCTTGAATCTATACACATATACCTGTTCCTCATCTGAAGACTCCATAGAAATCGGTCCCTCATACTGCATACCATTATCTCTGCCTGGCAGACTGCAATCATCGGTATAATATACCACCGCTCCCTCAGGAATATTAACTGTCACCTTCTGATTATTCGTATAAAAACCGCTGTCTAAGGAAATGACTATATCATCTACGACATATGCCATTGCCTGCCTTTCCGGCAGGAGCCATAACAAGAGAAATACCGTCAAAGTGACTGCTAACACTATACAGAGAAGTCGTCTCGCTTTAATCCGTTCCCCTTCTTCTATCATTCTGAACACCACTTTCTTATGTCTGTAATTTCTATAGTATATTATATATCCACATTTGTGTCAATTTATATTATCATTTTGATAATGTAATATCTTTTTGACTATCCTAAAATAAAAAAGAGGGTTTAATATGGTAGCTGAAAGAATAAAGCATTTGAGAGAAAAGAATAATCTTACCCAATCTTCTTTGGCAAAGAAATTAAATGTTACAAGAAGTTCTGTTAATGCTTGGGAAATGGGAATTTCTGTTCCGTCTACGGCTTTAATCGTGGACTTGGCAAGACTTTTCCATATATCTACGGATTATCTGCTTGGACTGGATGAAAACGTAACTTTAGATATTTCATCACTCAATGACAAAGAAATTATGATATTATACGAATTGATTGAATACTTTAAATCTCAAAAATGAAGCAATATTAATAAAAATAATCAAAGGCCATTTCAACGTATCTCATTGAAATGACCTTTTTCTACAGGTAATTAATTGTATAATGCGCCTCGCCTTCCCTGTCTATATCCATTATGACATACGAGGGTCTCTTTCCTTCCTGCCTCGGATAACTAAGGCTTCCGGGATTTACCAGGGTCAAGTCCGCAGCCATATCAACAACAGGCTTATGGGTATGTCCACACATCACTATATCTACCCCCCGGTCTCTGGCTTCCTGTTTGATAGTTTCATAATTCATGTACACATAATAATTATGTCCATGTGTAAGCCATACCTTATAATCCCCTATCATAAATTCATCCTCTTTGGGGATATCAGACCAGAAATCATTATTCCCCTGCACTATATGTAATGCACAACCCGCTGCGTCGGCAATTATCTTTTCGCCGCCTTCCACATCACCGCAATGTACCACCATGTCAACCGGTCCTACTCTATGTATAACTTCAAGAAAATTCGCATTATGACGATGCGTATCACTTACAATAAGTATTTTCATAAGTCACCTGTTATATTCTTTTCTCAAGTTTTTCTTTCATAGCTCTTAATGCCCTGCCTCTATGGCTTATTGCGTTTTTATCCTCTTCGCTTAACTGGGCGCAGGTACAACCATATTCAGGAAGATATAAAATCGGGTCGTATCCGAAACCCTTTTCTCCTGCGGGCTCATATGCAAGTCTTCCCTCTATAACTCCATGCGCGGTAATTACCTCACCATCCGGCAGTACAGTTGCAATCGCGCATACGAATCTTGCAGTCCTTTTATCATCCTCTACGCCTTCAAGCCTCTTAAGCAGATTGGCGTTTTTGATATCATATGAAGTATCTTCTCCCATATACCGTGCAGAATAAATACCCGGCTCTTTGTTCAGATAATCAACTTCCAGTCCTGAATCATCTGCCATTACGATATGCTCTGTTTTAGCAGCTACGGCTTTTGCTTTAATTATGGCGTTCTCTTCAAAAGTCGTTCCGTCCTCTACGATATCAATTTCAATTCCCGCTTCTTTCATTGACAGAATTTCTACATCCATATCTTTTAAAATTTGGCGAATTTCCCGCATTTTTCCCTGATTTCCAGTTGCAAATATAATTGTCTTTCCCATATTATCAGTCACGCCTTTCTCTATTCGTACGCCGCCATAATTGCCATAAAGATACCTTCAGCAATTTTATCTATATAATCTTCCCTATTAAGAAGAATAGCTTCCTGACCATTGCTGACATATCCGACTCTGATTGCTGCGGCAGGCACGGTCGCACTGTTTATCACTATATCCTCATCCGTAGAATCAACAAGCCCGTTAGCCTTTCCGCTTATTTGTATAGCCACATTCCTCTCAAGCAAATCTGCCAGTTCCGGACTTCCAAAACCGGGAATAAAGAATTTACCGTTATATACGGCTTCCGTCCCATATATTTTCGTATCTTCATTCTCATTTACTTCAATTCTTATCATCAAATCAGCCTTGACCGTATTAGTAAGGTCTATTCGATTCTCATCTGATGGGTTATTGTCATCCATTCTGGTATAGTA
>JAIDPH010000338.1:0-5634 GCA_029062885.1 Lachnospiraceae bacterium | reverse complement strand
ATACTAAGTGTGACATCTTTGCCTTCCAATTCGCCCGAAACAGCTCCTGTCACCTCTCCGCCGTAAGCAGGGTCAATAACGACAATCCTGTCATATACTTCTTTGGGCGACACAAACTCGACATAAAGTTTGCTATCCTCGAAAATACTATGATATTCATATATGTCATTTAATTTGAATTTCAACCAAAACGTTCCGTCACTACTCTCAAAGTATCCCTCTGACACAGCTTCTCTGTTGCCATAGACGCCTTGTGTACGGTAGAAATTCTCGAAAATATCATCTGTTACCGACTGTCTGATGCTAACCCATAGTTCTTTATCCATATAATGATTTTCTATCATAACGCTTTCCGCCTTCACGCTTTCATGAAGCGGAATGCAAAAATAATTCATCTCCTGATCGTTCTGCTCAAAGATAATACCGTTTTGATTCAAAAGGCTCTCCACCTTATTATCCATGCTTTCCTGTATAGCTGTTTCAGTAGACTGTATTATTTCTTCCGGCGTCTCTTCTATTTCAACTCCAACGATTTTATTGGCAGAATAGTAAAATATTACTGCAAACACACACACTGCAAATAATACCGTATATATCGCCGTTATTTTCATAAGCTGATTCTGCTGCATATTGACTCCCATACTGCCTCATATGGCATACACTTTCTCTCACGCCTTACGCCGCCTGTCATCATGGCTTGGCGGCTTAGGTCCCATAAACTGATAAAAGTAGGTTTTCATCATACCGTTATAAATTTTCCTGTTTTTATCCGCTTTCCTTCCAATATACTGCTCTGCCTGCTCATACGCTGAAATCACGTACATAGACCAACTGTCCAATGCCATATAACGCCCCCCGAGCGTGCGGTACAACTCAGGCAGATTTTCCTTCTCCTCAAGGCGCTCTCCATACGGCGGATTGGTAATGATGAAACCGTACTTCTTCGGATGACTAAGTTCGTCTACTGCTCTTCGCTGGAAGTGTATCATCTTGTCCACTCCTGCTACCTTGGCGTTTTCTCTGGCAATCGATACCATTTTATCATCTATGTCATACCCCTGAATATCGGTTTCGACGTTCATATCCACAATAGAAGCTGCTTCATCGGCTGCAAGCTTCCAGAACTTATCAGGTATGATATTATTCCATTCCTCTGCCAGGAATTTACGTCCGGCTCCCGGTGCCATTTTCGCCGCCATCATAGCCGCCTCAATCGGAAAAGTTCCGCTTCCACAAAACGGATCTACCAAAATTCTGCCACTCCTCCACGGAGTCAGCATAATAAGCGCCGCCGCCAGGTTTTCCGCAATAGGCGCCTTCGCCGTAAGCTTTCTGTAGCCTCTCTTGTGAAGGGATTCTCCCGTGGTGTCAAGCCCTACCACAACCTCATCCTTCATCAGGAACACTCTCACAGGATAGGATGCGCCATCCTCAGCAAACCATTCCTTATGATAAACGGATTTCAAACGCTCTACCATTGCCTTTTTCATTATAGACTGAATATCTGAGGGACTGAAAAGTTTGCTCTTAATGCTGGCAGCCTTTGCCACCCAGAATTTTCCATTCTCTGGTATATAATCCTCCCAGCATAACTTTCGTGTTTCCTGAAATAACTCTTCAAAAGTCTCTGCATGAAAGCTGCCTATCTTAATCAGTACCCTTTCCGCCGTACGCAAAAAAATATTCGCACGACAAAGAGCAGCCGCATCTCCCACAAAAGTCACACGACCGTCCTCAACCGAGGATATCTCATATCCTAAATCTGTAATTTCCTTCTTTAATACTGCTTCCAGCCCAAAATGGCATGGCGCAATATAACTCATTTTTTCCATAGACTTATTGTAAAGTCTCATTATCTTTCTGTCAATTGCCAATTATTCAGATTTGCCTTGATTCGGTTTTGCAAAAAAAATATAGCATGTTATAATAAGCTCATGTACATTTATAAGTCACGAACTGATTCAGAATAAGCAAAAACGGTGCTCGTCGCAAGCGTAATCGCACCTTATTTTGCTTATTCTGAATCAGTTCTGGTAATTTAAAGGAGCATAGCTATTATGAGACTTACACAGGAGTGGTATTTGCAGGAAACAAAATACAGCGAGGAAGAAACACTTCATTCTTCAATAAGTGAAGAAAACGTTTTTTTCCACGCTGTAAGTTCCGGAGATATTGATTTTGTACGCCAAAATTATATGAAGCATCCATTCGGCGCATCCCAGGGTTTGGGCGTACTCTCCCGCAATCCTGTAACAAACCTGAAATATCATTTTGTCATTGCCGCTGCCATGATAACAAGACTCTGTATATCTTCCGGTATGGAAGCAGAGCATGCATTCCGCTTGAGCGATTTCTATATCCTTAAGCTTGACAGCCTGCACACGGCTAAGGCAGTTGCTGAACTGCAAGAGCATATGGTAATTGATTTTACCGAAAAAATGCATCTCTTATCCAGAAAATCAAAAATTTCCAAGCCTGTAGCGTCATGCATGGAGTATATTTACGTTCATATCAAAGAACGTATTACCATAAACGATCTTGCTTTCCACACCGGATTATCCACAGGACATTTATCCCGCCTTTTCAAACAGGAAACCGGAGTGTCCATCAGCGACTATATACGTGCGAAGAAGATAGAAAAGGCAGAAAATCTTTTAAAATTCTGTGATTACAGTTTAATCGAAATCACGAATTACCTTTCCTTCTCCTCACAAAGTCATTTCATACAATTATTTAAAAAATTCACGGGCATGACACCCAAAAAGTATCGTGACCTTTACTCCACATACCCTGACTCTGAACCATCAAATACTATGACATAATCAATTCCACTTCTGTCTGAGCTGTCAATGCCTTATCCGGAATGTAATTTCCATCCATTTCCTGTCCGTTTACTACAAGCTTCTTGCAGCCTGATTCTACGTGGTTCGGATTTTTGATTACTATATGCAGATGGCTTCCTCTGAAGTCTTTCTCAATCTCTAAAGATTCCCATTCCTTAGGAATAGAGGGCGCTACCTTAAGTCCGTAGAAATCAGGGCGCATTCCCAGTATGCCTTCAACACAGCCCACCATAACCGTAGACGCCGTTCCTGTAAGCCAATGTACATGTGAACGTCCGAAATTCGGGCTGTTTTTGCCTTCTGTAAACTGTCCGTAGCAATACGGCTCCAACTTACGTATTTCCGCTCTGTCGTTCTGTCCTGCCGGTACATTTTCCATGAAATATGTAAATGCACGTTCTCCATGTCCGCGCAATGCTTCTGCCAGAATTATCCAACCCTGCGACTGTGAGAAAATACCGCCGTTCTCTTTAGTTCCTTCATTAAAGATTGCAGCAAGCGCTCCGTTAAACGGATATTTGTGATATGGAGGGTCCATAAGAACTGCTCCGTATTCGGTGTTAAGTCTCTCATATACTGTATTCAGTGCGGCATCCGCCTGCTCATCCGAGGCAAATCCACTGATAACTGACCAGCTCTGTGGATTAAGCCATATATTTGCTTCCGGGTCAGTACGTTTTCCGATTACGTCACCTGATTCCATAAAGCCACGGATAAATCTGTCCTCGTTCCAGCAAAGATCTCCTATTATCTTTCCAAGCTTCTCCTGACTTTCATCCAGATACTTGATGTATTCCTTATCTCCCTTATGCTCTGCAAACTCTTTTAATATAGTCATGGCAAGGTAGAACTGCAATGCTACGAAGGTAGATTCTCCATCCTTACCAAGTCTCAAGCAGTCATTCCAGTCTGCGTACAGACCGGCAGGCATTCCATGCGGTCCAAGATGCTTCATGGAAAAATCAATAGCACGCTGTAAATGCTCATATACCGTACCTTCATCCTTATTCGCGAAAGGAATCACTTCATCTATAAATGAAAGATTTCCCGATTCGGCAATGTATTTATATACCGTAGGGAACAGCCACAACGCGTCATCAGCACGATATGCGGGATGTCCCGTTTCCTGCACATAAGAGGGGTCATCCGGAGTATTCTCGTGTCCCGGATTATGTGTGTACTTAACAAGCGGAAGTCCGCCACCGTTATCAACCTGTGCAGACAACATGAAACGAATCTTATCAACTGCCATTTCAGGAGCAAGATGAATTATGCCCTGAATGTCCTGTACGGTATCACGATATCCGTATCCGTTTCTGAGACCGCAATAAATAAGAGACGCTGCACGTGACCAGATAAAGGTCATAAAGCAGTTAAATGCATTCCATGTATTAATCATTGTGTTGAACTCTTTACTTGGAGTTTTTACCTGGAAATGAGAAAGCTTTCCATGCCAATATGATATCAGCTTCTCAAGTTCTTTTTCGCAAGTCTCTTTAGGCTCTATGTAGCGTTTCAGAATATTTTCAGCTTCTGCATCGCTCTTCATACCAAGAACAAACGCCAGACTCTTCGTCTCGCCCGGTGCAAGGGTAACCACTGTGGCAAGCGCTCCACAACCATTTACATTATAATTAAGAGTTCCATCAAGTTTTCCGTTTACTACTCCGTCAGGATTGCCATATCCATGATAGCGTCCTATGAATTTTTCCTTATCGCCGCAGTAGGATGAAACCTCTGCCCCTGCCATTCCGAAAAATCTTTCGGTCATTCTGTTGCCATGGCCTACTTCATGTCCTTTTTCAACCTCCTCAAGATTGCCGTTAATAGTCTGACGGATTCTGTTGCCGCGGAAAGTTGTAGCAGTAATGAACTGTGTATACTGCAGGTTTACCTGATCCTGCTCATAATTATTTTCATTAGTAAATTCCGCATAACCCGTAACAGTCAGGTTCCTTGCCTTATCTGACTTATTCGTCACGCTAAGGTTCCAGACTTCATATGTCTCATCAAGCGGAACATAGTATAATGCCTCAGAATGGATATCGCTATAGTCTGCCTTCATTTTGGTATATGCCGTACCGTGACAGCATTCGCTCTTATAGGATTCAAGATCCTTTCCAACAGGCTGCCAGGAAGCAGACCAATAATCACTACTATCGTTATCGCGGATATATATGTATCGTCCCGGCTGGTCGAAAGAGTTAAAAACATATCTTAAAATCCTTCCGTTAGCCCCGGATTTCGCAAAACTGTATCCGCCCGCATTATTGGAAATAATTGCGCCATACTCAGGGGAACCGAGGTAATTAGCCCATGGAGCCGGAGTATCGGGTCTGGTAATCACATATTCCCGCTTTTCGTCATCAAAATAACCATACTGCATATCCATTCTCCTCCTTAAGAATCAAATCTTTTCACTTATTTGCTGCATCTTATTTTACAGTATATAAATGTTACTTTAAAACCATATAAAGAAAAATCAGATTCATGATAAAAATATCAGATTCATGATATGGATATAAAAAGCAAAAATTCACGCACAAAAAAACGGCACAGCCAAATGACTATGCCGTTTTTATTGTTAGAAGTTGTTATTCTTCTGATTGTCCTGAGCATTGCTGCTGGAGCTGTTCTTAGAATTATTCTTCTGGTTGTTCTGAGAATTCTGACCGTTGCAGTTGTTAGATTTGTCCTGCTGTTTTTCATTGTTCTGGTTATAATCATTCTTAGACATCGTGTATACCTCCTGATTGATTTTTGTTACAGAAATAGTATTACAGTATTAGTC
>JAIDPH010000337.1 GCA_029062885.1 Lachnospiraceae bacterium | reverse complement strand
GCTTATCAGGGAGGCGGTAAGCAGGGGTGATATGGAAAAAGTAGCGGCTCTGCTCGGGACACCGTACAGTATAAACGGAACAGTTGTTTATGGCAGAAAATTAGGCAGGAAGCTCGGAATGCCTACCGTGAATCTACAGCCTGCTAATGAGAAACTTCTTCCTCCAAATGGTGTTTACTGTTCATATACATGGGTTGATGGAATTCGTTATCCTGCGATTTCTAACGTGGGGTTTAAGCCGACTGTGAGTGATGAACCGATTGTAGGAGTCGAGACATACATCTATGATTTTGATAAAAACGTCTATGGCAGTGAAATTACGGTGGAGCTGCTTCACTTTAAAAGAGCGGAAATGAAGTTTGATTCTATAGAGGCGTTGAAGGGACAGATGCAGAAAGATATTGATGAAGGCATGATCTTTCACCACTCTTTTGATAAATAACAAAGGAAGGATAAAAAACGGATATGAATCTTGAGATAATACTTTCTATGGCGGGTGGATTAGGACTGTTTTTATATGGAATGCGCGCCATGAGTGACAGTATAGAAAAGGTAGCCGGCGCCAGACTCAGGCAGATATTGGAGCAGTTGACGACTAATCGTTTTACGGGAATTTTGGTGGGTATCATTTTCACTGCTATAATTCAGTCTTCATCTGCATGTACGGTAATGGTCGTCAGCTTTGTCAATTCCGGGCTTATGAATCTGTATCAGGCGGCAGGAGTCATCTTTGGCGCCAATATAGGTACGACCGTAACTTCGCTGCTTGTATCTTTTAAATTGGAAAGACTGGCTCCTGTTATATTACTTGTAGGCGTTATCATTGTCATGTTCGTTAAGAAAAAGAGAATCAACAGATTCGGAGAGATTATTATTGCTTTCGGTATTTTGTTTATGGGTCTTAGCGGTATGTCTGGCGCGATGTCGGGGATGAAGGATTCTCAGGCAGTCCTTGATTTATTTGCTTCACTTCGCACACCTATATTGGGTGTACTGCTTGGAACACTATTGACATCTGTAATACAGAGTTCGTCAGTCACGGTCAGTATAATGGTACTTATGGCAAATCAGGGACTTATCGGGCTGGATATATGTATGTTCATCATTCTGGGCTGTAATATCGGTGCATGTACGCCGGCGCTCTTAGCTTCTTTGACCGGTAAAAAGGATGCGAAAAGGGCAGCAGCCATTCATCTTATTTTCAATATAATCGGAACCATTATCGTTTATATTCTTTTCAGATTTGGAGTTCATCAGGTTGTAGAGGTATTATCAAAGATAGCGCATAATGACGCCGGACGTACTGTAGCTTATGCGCACATCATAATCAAACTTTTTCAGGTTATAGTGTTGGCGCCATTTATCGGAGCTATAGTTAAACTGACATATGTATTTGTGCCGGGAGATGATAGGAGCATCAGTTATCGTGAAAGGCATCAGTTGAAATATATAGGAGAAAAGGTAGTGTTCAATCCTGCTACGGCAGTAGTGGAAGTTATCAAGGAGCTGGACCGTATGGCGTCTTTGGCAACAGAAAACCTCAACCGTGCCATGAATGCTCTGATTACCATGGATAAGGAAGAGATTGAGGAAGTATACGAAGTTGAAGAGAACATTGATTTCCTCAGTCATGCGATTTCAAACTATATGGTAACAATCAATCAGGCAACTCTGCCAATAGAGGATTTGAAGAGCATAGGAGCTCTTTTTCATGTCGTCAACGATATAGAGCGGATTGGCGATCATGCAGAAAATATAGCGGAAGCTGCAAAGCACAGACTTGAGACCGGTGTGGAATTCAGCAAGGAGGCACATGCGGAGATGGGAATTATGCTTGACATGGTCAATACACTGCTTAGATTTTCTATGGAAATGTTCGTAAAGAGCTCAGATGAACACGAAGAGGATGTCAATAATCTGGATGAGGCAATAAATGAAAAGGCTAAGGAACTACAGCAGAAACATCTTAGCAGACTGACAAATAACGAATGCACTCCGGAAGCAGGCGTTTTGTTTTCTGATATTATCTCCGGTCTGGAGAGAGTTGCGGATCATGCGATGAATATAGCATTTGCTACAGTAGCGATGGATACGTGATAGTGTAAGGCGGTACTATTATTCTTCAATTATACCCATTGACATGTTACAGGCATGTTGTTATAATGATAACATACTTGTAACAAATATGTAACAATTTTAATGAATATGTTACAACTGCTAAGATGATAAGGTAAGAAAAGAGCAGTCAGAGATTTAATGAGGTATAAGAGATGAAACGTAAATTTGTGTACTTTATGCTGTCGGTTATGTTATTAAGTCAGCCGATGCAGGCATTTGCTACAGAAAATAAAACAATTATAGAAGCGAGCAATAGCGTGTCGGGAAATAATGGTGCGCAGGAAAATGATTCAAAGGATACAAATGATGAGGAAAGCGGAGCTCAGGCAGATGATTCTTACAGAAATGACAAGAAGGATACCGGCTCTCAGAGCGGCAGTAGTGTCTCATCAGTAAGAGAAGCGCTGGGTGCCCCGGTGGGCGTATCCTCTGTTGTAGAGGCTAAGACTCAGGAAGACTATGTCAAAGCCTATGAAGACGCTAAAAATGCTAATTGGGGCTATACTAATCTTGGAATAGCCAATGTAAGCAATAATTTGAATATCAGGGCAATACCGTCCACAGATGGTAAATTGGTGGGTAAACTTCCTAAAGATGCTGCTTGTGAAGTTATCGATTCCGATGGTGAATGGGCGCATATTAAATCCGGCAATGTAGAGGGATATGTAAGCTGCGAATTTCTTTTAACCGGTCTACAGGCTAAATGGAAGGCAGAGGAGCTTGTTTCGACAATTGCCACAGTTACGGTAGACAGTCTGAATGTGCGTGAGGAAGCAAACACTGATGCTGAAGTCATTACCAGGGTGTCAAGAGGCGAAGAATTGGAAGTAGTGGAATCAGAAGGAGAATGGGTAAAAGTATATCTGGATGATGAAGAAGTATATGTTTTCGCGGAATGTGTTCAGGTAGATGCCAAATTGATGACTGCAATTACAATGACAGAACTTTTGTATGGTCAGGGTATATCGGATGTGCGCGTAGACTTATGTCAGTATGCCAAGCAGTTTCTCGGCAACCCTTATGTATGGGGAGGAGTAAGTCTGACTAACGGTGCGGATTGTTCAGGCTTCGTGTTAAGCGTATATAAGAAATACGGAGTTACGCTTCCTCATTATTCGGGAGCACAGGCAAACAGCGGAACAAAGATCAGTGTTTCTGATGCAAAGCCGGGCGATTTGATCTTTTACGGAAAAGGACAAACAATAAATCATGTTGCGATTTACATAGGAAACGGACAAGTAATTCATGCCAGCAGTCCGACAACAGGCATTAAGATTTCCAATGTATATTACAGGACACCGCTTAAGGCAGTGCGGATTCTGCAGGATTAGTAAATTATGGTTGCAAAGTAAGTTTTAATGTGATAGAATATCAAGGTATGAAATTCAGCCGATACTCAGAGCAGGGACACTCCAGCCCATTCTTGGTATACGGCGGTTAAAACAGTAAATTAAAATGACTGTTTGGAAAGAGAGGAGAAAACATGATTTCTAAGGAAAAGAAAACAGCAATTATCAAAGAGTATGGCAGAACGGAAGGGGATACCGGTTCACCGGAAGTACAAATAGCTATCCTTACTGCGAGAATTCAGGAATTAACAGAGCATTTGAAAGCTAATCCGAAAGACCATCATTCCAGAAGAGGACTTCTTAAGATGGTAGGACAAAGAAGAGGAATGCTTGCATACTTAAAGGATAAGGATATTGAGAGATATCGTGCTTTGATTGAAAGATTAGGACTCAGAAAATAAAGAATAAAAGGCGGGTGTAAGACTGATTTTATCGGTCTTTCCGCCTTTCATTTTTTTAACCAAGTAATAAGGGTGGAAGAGTCATCCGAGACCACAGATGTGGATATGACGGACAAGTCATGGGCACATCTGTAGTTTCGGCATCTTCTACCTGAAAATATATTTTATAAAGGAGAGAAGATTATGTATAAGAGTTACACAATGGAACTTGCAGGCCGCACACTTCGCGTAGACATTGACAGAGTCGGCAAGCAGGCTAACGGATGCGCTTTTATGCAGTATGGTGAAACAACGGTATTATCTACTGCAACAGCATCAGAGAAACCAAGAGAGGGAATTGACTTTTTCCCATGCAGCGTTGAATACGAAGAAAAAATGTATGCTGTCGGTAAGATACCGGGCGGTTTTAATAAGAGGGAGGGTAAGGCGTCTGAAAATGCTGTTCTGACAAGCCGTGTTATCGACAGACCTATGCGTCCTTTATTCCCGAAGGATTACAGAAATGATGTTACATTAAATAATATGGTTATGAGCGTTGATCCTGAGTGCCGTCCTGAGCTTGTAGCAATGCTTGGCACATCAATAGCTACCTGTATTTCGGATATTCCGTTTGACGGACCGTGTGCGATGACGCAGGTTGGTATGATTGATGGTGAATTTATTATTAATCCTTCACAGGAGCAGTGGGCTGATGGAGATTTGCAGATGACGGTTGCATCTACCGCGCAGAAGGTGATTATGATTGAAGCGGGCGCAAATGAGATTCCGGAAGCAAGAATTATTGAAGCAATTTATAAAGCACATGAAATCAATCAGACTATCATTGCATTCATCAACCAAATCGTGGCGGAGGTTGGAAAACCGAAGCATGCTTATGAAAGCTGTGCGATTCCGGATGAAATGTTTGAAGAAATGAAAAAAATTGTTACGCCGGAAGAGATGGAGACGGCTGTTTTCACGGATGAAAAGCAGGTTCGTGAAGAGAATATCAGAAATGTCACCGCGAAGCTGGAAGAAGCTTTTGCTGAAAAGGAAGATTATCTTGCGGTGCTTTCTGAGGCTGTTTATCAGTACCAGAAGAAGACTGTACGTAAGATGATTTTAAAAGATCATAAGCGTCCGGATGGTCGTGAATTAACTCAGATTCGTCCGCTGGCTGCAGAAGTAGATATTATACCCAGAGTTCATGGTTCTGCAATGTTCACCCGTGGACAGACTCAGATATGTAATGTATGTACGCTTGCTCCGTTGTCAGAGGTACAGAAAGTAGATGGACTGGACGACAATGTTACGGCAAAAAGATATATGCATCATTATAATTTCCCGTCATATTCCGTTGGTGAGACCAAGGTAAGCAGAGGTCCGGGACGTAGGGAAATCGGACATGGAGCGCTTGCAGAAAGAGCGCTTGTACCGGTGCTTCCTTCCGAGGAAGAATTCCCGTATGCAATCCGTACAGTATCCGAGACATTTGAGTCTAACGGCTCTACTTCGATGGCATCTACCTGCGCATCCTGTATGTCTTTGATGGCAGCGGGTGTGCCGATTAAGAAAATGGTTGCAGGTATTTCCTGTGGTCTTGTTACAGGAGATACGGATGATGATTTTGTACTCCTTACTGACATTCAGGGTCTGGAAGACTTCTTCGGAGATATGGACTTTAAGGTTACTGGTACTCATGACGGCATCACAGCAATCCAGATGGATATTAAGATTCACGGATTGACAAGACCTATCGTAGAAGGCGCGATTGCAAGATGCCGTGATGCAAGAGAATTCATTATGGCAAACTGCATGGTTCCTGCGATTGCAGAACCGAGAAAAGAAGTCGGAAAGTATGCGCCTAAGATTATTTCCATTCAGATTGATCCTGAGAAAATCGGTGACGTTGTAGGACAGCGCGGTAAGACTATCAATGAGATTATCGCACGTACAGGCGTTAAGATTGATATCACGGATGACGGACAAGTATCCGTATGCGGAACCGATATGGCGATGATGGACAAAGCGGTTGACATGATTAAGATAATAACAACCGAATTCGAAGCCGGACAGATTTTCAAAGGAACGGTTGTAAGCATTAAGGAATTTGGAGCTTTCATCGAGTTTGCACCCGGTAAGGAAGGTATGGTTCATATCTCTAAGATTGCTAAGGAAAGAATCAATCATGTTGAGGACGTGCTGACACTTGGCGATAAGGTTACGGTAGTATGTCTCGGAAAAGATAAAATGGGACGTATCAGCTTCTCAATGAAGGATGTTGCACAGGTTTAATAAGACTTGGTAAATCAATGTAAAGCAGGTTTAATTATAAAAGCCGGAGATATATAACTCTCCGGCTTTTTATGAAAGGAAAGCATTATATGAAAGCACTGGAGCAGAAGAAGTGGTTTCTGTGGTTGACAAAATACTGGTTCATATTTCCGATTGTGGGATTTCTTCTTTTTGAGGGCGGCGTCTTTTTATATTACGGTGAAAGAAGTTACATCGGCGTGCATGATAATCTGGATTTATTCGTTGCGCAGTTTCAGATGCTGAAAAATACGGATTCTTTTTGGAAGCATGGAGTAGATGTACCATTTCTTGGAGGAATCAGCAGGGATAATCTGCCTTCGGAATTGTCGCTTTATACTATGCTCTATATGATATTTCCGTCATTTACCGCATATATACTTGGTCTGCTCTTAAAAGTTGTGATTGCTATTGTATCCTTCAGGCTTCTTATTAAGGAACTTTATCCGGAAAAGTATAATGCTTACAGGCCTATAATTTATATGACAGGTTTCGTATACGGAATTTTGAATGTGTTTCCGGCTTTTGGCTTTGCCTTTGCATCAATGCCGCTTGCGGCATATTTACTGATAAGGATTTACAGAAAGCCGTCAGTGCCGCTTTATCTGGCATTATTTCTTTATCCGCTTGTATCATACTTTTCATATATGGGAATTTTTATTCTGGGTTACATCGTAATTGCAGTCATATGGCTTTCGATTAAAGATAAAAAGCCGACATGGCCATTAATAGCTGCTTTTGTCGTGCTTGCCCTCGGATATGTAGTATGCGAATACCGTCTGTTTGCCCAGATGCTTTTTAAAGGAGAAGTTACAATCCGCAAGACAATGGTAGTTGCCGATTTATCTGTCAAAGAGATACTAATCGATGTTTATAATGTGTGGAAAGACGGAATGTTTCATGCCGATGGTGAACACAAAATATTTGTGATGCCCATCTGTCTTATATATTTTTTGGGAAATAATATATATTATATATATAAAAAGCGGGCAAGGGAAATTCTGCATGACAGGCTTAACTTTGTAATACTTTTTCTTGTATTTAACTGTGTTGTTTACGGTTTGTATGATTGTGCGTCCGTAAGGGCATTGGTTGAAACAATACTTCCGCCGCTTAAAGGACTACAGTTCAACCGAACGGTTTTATTTAATCCGCTTTTATGGTATGCGGCACTTTTTCTGATTTTAATAAGGCTGTATGATGCGGGAATCTTACAGACGTGGATTGCCAATATTATTATATGTTTGTCCGCACTTGTTGTCATTTTATCGCCTAACAGATATAATGATATTTATAATACCTGCTATTATCGTGTATATGAATTCCTTCACGGATGTGAGGCGGATACTCTTGACTATGAACAGTTCTATGCGGTAGACTTGTTTACGGAGATTAAGGAAACGATAAACTATGATGGTGAGTGGTCCGTGGCATACGGTCTGCACCCGGCGGTGCTGGAGTATAACGGCATAGCTACTCTGGATGGATATCTGGGATTTTATTCGCAACAGTATAAGGAAGATTTCAGGAAGGTAATAGCCCCTGCTCTTGAAAGGGTGGAAGCGACAAGAATATATTATGATAACTGGGGAGCGCGCGCATATTTATATTCGGGCACGGATGCAAGTATAGTAAATTTTGGTAAGAACATCTATGCAACAGACTACGATATTTATATAGATGCAGACAGTCTGAAAGCGCTTGGCGGAAAATATATTTTCTCACGCTTGGAAATTACGAATGCAGAAGAGGCAGGGTTGGAACTGATAGATAGTTATTCTTCTGCGGATGGAAGTTATGTGATTTATTTATATAAGTTGATATAGAATAAGAAAGAAGGATAAAAAGATGCCGATTAGAGTACACAATTTCGCGGGAGTGATTGGCTGGAATGCCAGAAAATATTTACCGTGGCTTGCAAGCGAGAGTTATTTGAAGCTACAGTTCATAACAAGAAGAAAACAGCAGAAGCAATATATAGAGTATTTTTATAATCAGAAAGAGACGCCGCATCCTATAGTGGTTAATCTTGAGACAGTAAATCGCTGCAACAGTACATGCGAATTTTGTACTGCTAATATACATGCAGAGAAACGTCCTTATATGAAGATGCCTGATGAGCTGTATTATTCCATTATTGACCAGCTTAATGAATGGGGCTATAAGGGACATTTGACCTTGTATGGAAATAATGAGCCGTGGCTGGATAAGAGAATTGTAGAATTCCATAAATATGCGAGAGAGAAGCTGCCTGATGCATTTATATTTATGTCCACCAATGGTCTGCTTTTGGATATTGACAAGGTCAAGGCGATTATTCCATATGTGAATCAGCTTATAATTAATAATTATTGTCTGGATATGAAGCTTCATAAGAACATTCAGGAAATATATGAGTATGTGAAGGCGCATCCTGAGGAGTTTAAAGATGTTGATATTCTGATACAGATTCGTTATTTAAAAGAAGTTTTGACCAATCGTGCAGGCAGCGCACCGAATAAGAAATCAAAGGGTAAGATTATTAAGGAAACCTGCCTGATGCCTTTTACCGATATGTGGATTATGCCGAATGGAAAACTGGGAATCTGCTGTTGTGATAATTTTGAGGTAACTAATCTTGCCGATTTACATGAGGTGCCTTTAAAAGACGGATGGAACAGCGGACCATATCAGAAATTAAGGGATGCAGTGAAAGACGGCAGACAGAATTATCCATTCTGTAAGAACTGTGATTTTATTGATGCGGGTTTGAGGATGGACGCTGTGAACGATGTCTTAAACCATAATGAAAAAATGCATGGAGCAAGACAGTCAGTATTTCAGAAAAAATAATTTTACACATAAATAGAAGAAATTCCTCATAGTTGAGGAATTTCTTCTATTTTGAATTACCTTCATGATATTCTTTTTCCGTATTGACGCTCCAGATATTATCCTTACTGCCTACGCCGTTTACTATATTTTTAACGGTTTCAAAAGAAGTCATCATAGAGTGGTCAATGTTATTGTAGCGGTGCTGTCCGTTACGTCCTACGCAGTAGAGATTGTCAATTGTCTTAAGATAATCCACCAGCGTATCAATTTCCTTGTAGGTATCAAAATATGCCGGATATGCTTTTTTGACTCTTTCTACATGTGAATCAATTACATCTTTCGGGCTGTCGATTAGTCCCATGCTGACGATTTCATCTACGGCAAATTTGGTAAATTGCTCATCAGGCATAGTCCAATGCTCGTCGCCTTCCGTTACAAAGTATTCCAGACCTATCCATATGGTTTTATCCAAATCTTTTATCATATATGGCGACCAGTTGTTATAAATCTGAAAACGTCCCAGCTTAACCGTGCGATCATGAACATAAACCCAGCAGTCGGGAACAATATTATTTATGGTCTTGATTTTGGTCTTATTCTTGAGATTCAGTTTTGGAAGCAGTATACCGACGGTCATATAATCACGGTACGGAAGTCCTGCCGCAATCTGGGCAGGTTTTTCGGGTACATCATTCATGCCTGCAACTAAGTCTTTAATTGGCATGGAAGAAATGAAGACGTCGCCTTCCACGGTTATCTGCTCACCGTTTGTTTCATAGGTGAGAGATGTTATATGATTGTTTTCATCTTTGTGAAAGCTGACAGCCTTACAGTTTTTTAGTATGGTTCCGCCCAATTTCTGGATTTCTTCAGCAGTTACATCCCATAGCTGACCCGGACCGAGCTTCGGATAGCTGAATTCCTCAATTAGTGAAGTTTCAACTTTACGGTTCTTTTTTCCAGGAAGTATTTTACCGAACACATCCTTGATAATAGCAGATATTGACAGCCCTTTTGCGCGCTGAGCGCCCCAATCCGGAGCAATTTCACGGGGATGTCTGCCCCACAGGTTTTCGGTATAGTGTTCAAAGAAGATAGAGTATAACTTTCTTCCAAAGCGATTGATATAGAAGTCCTCTAAAGAGTTTTCCTTACGTTTATGAATCACTGAAGCAAGATAACTGAAACCGGCTTGTATGTCAGTTATAAGTCCCAAATTAGTAAAGGTTTCTAATTTAAGAGAAATCGGATAATCAAAAAACTTCTTATTATAGTAAATACGGGATACCCTGTGACGACGCAGCATGACTTTGTCCACCTTTTCGGGATCAGGACCGCCGGGGGTAAGCGTCATCTTGCGGTCTAAAACAATATCGTCATAAGTGGGAGAACCTTGAAGCGGCAGCATATTGTTCCACCATTCATTGACTTCCGGAACCTTTGAAAAAAAGCGGTGTCCTCCCATATCCATGCGGTTACCTTTATAATTCACGGTTTTGGATATTCCGCCCATGGCGTCGCTTTCTTCCAGTACGATTACTTCGTATTCGCTGCTTTGTTTTAATAATTCGTAAGCGGCAGTCAGACCGGCGGGGCCCGCGCCTATAATATATGCTTTTTTCATAAAGATAATCTTGCCTTTCTTAGAAACAGAATATAACAATGGAATCAGTTAACAAGATAACCATGCTATTAAGTATCTTATCATGTTTGTCAATTATTGTACAGACAGATTTTTTGCTTCCATTTGAAACTTTTTTGCGTTATGATTCGTATTATAATTATAAGAGAAAGGACAGGCAGGATTGCCATATGCAGACTTGCAGCAGATGAGAGTAAATGACAAGGCAAATATTTGAGACATATTTCAGAAAACAGTATACTCTTGTGTATCGTGTGGCGTTTATGCAGATGAAAGGACATGCGGATGCTGAGGACGCGCTTCAGGAGGTATTTGTCCGATTATTAAAATACCAGCCACAGTTTGAAAGCGAAGAGCATGAAAAGGCATGGTTCATCCGTACAACCATGAATATCTGCAAAGACATTCTGAAAAGTAAATGGCACAGTTCGACTGTCAGTATTGATAAGATACCGGAATGCGAAAAAAAATATTTTCATCTTCCGCATGTAAAAGAAGATGAAACGCTTTGGGCAGTATTAGAACTTCCGGAAAAATATAAGAGCTGTCTCTATTTCTTTTATTATGAAGACTATTCCATTAAAGAGATTGCACAGCTTATGAAAATACCGGAGAACACGGTCAAGACGAATTTAAAGCGCGGCAGGGAAATGTTGAAAGCAGCACTGGAAAAAGATACCGGAAAAAAACAGCCATGACACATATCAGGGAGGATCATTATTATGAAAGTAAATGGAATTGAGAATCAGGCTTATCATGAAAAAACAAGTATAACAAAATCAAATCGCAAAAGTAAAGGTGATTTTTATGAAAGCCTGTCAGAAAATTTGAACGGGCAAACAGAAAGAAGTACAGATACAAATACGGCTACAGGTATGGATGCAAATGCGGTTGCCGAAGCTGCTGCCAGTAAGGCTTATCAATATCGTAATATACATTCTGCGGCATCCATATCAGGAAACGTAAATATCTGCGAAGGTATTACTGTGTGCGAGACTAAGTATATTTCTTATCAAGAGAGTGATCATGTAAAAACATTTATACAGTCCGGCTATACACTTATGACACAGGTAGATGTAAGTGCACGCAGTGTTTACGTAGAGCAAAAGATGGAAGACGGAACAGTAAAAGGATATGATGTAAAAATGGATAAACTGAATGAGAATGTAAATGACCCGATTGGACAGATGGCGCTGGAAGCATGGGAAAAGGTGAAGGCTGAGGGGAAATCGGAAGAAGATGACGATAATACGGTTCTTACTGTGGAAGAAGCTTTACAAAAATTCTATGAGTTCATTGAAGACAGAATCAAAAACGGTCCGCCTAAATATATGATTGGTAACTCTGAGTTTTCCATAGAAGGATGGGAAAAGTTTTTGGAAAGCATAGACGGGCAGATTGATGATATTAAGGAAGAAACCAAAGAGATGATTGAGAGAATGAAAGAACAGCAAGAAGAGGAGCAGATTCAAATTAAAGCTGCGCAGTCGATTGAAAGCGATAAGGAAATAGAGGAAGAGCTTTTGAGTAGTCTGTTTAATGATAAAGGATAACTTAGGAAAGGAGCAGCATTATTATGTCAGTAACAGGAATCACAAATAGAAGCACAGCAATTAACACTCCATATCAGCAGGCAAAAAAATCAAACGATAGTAAGACAGGAACCTATGGGGAAAGCAGCTTTAGGGGGATCATGAATGCAGCCCGGACAGAAGAAGATAAAGCTGCCAATAAGAAATTAACTTCAGCAAAAGAAATACCTGATTATATGGGCGGAATCAACGCATATGCGATGGAAACCCGCCTCACAAGCGGTATTATCGGATTTGGCGGACTTGATGACGGAACGGTGTATTCTGCATCATATGACGAAGAATCTACTATTGGTAATCCCATTGTAAATATTCGTTTGGAATCAAAGAACGGGAAGGTACAGACATATAAATTATGTGTGAATCAGGTTGACTGGACCAATGCAACACCGTTAGAGATGTTTGCGCTATGCTCGCATGCGGATAAGATGGAAATGTCAGGAAACGCTAATGAATCGAATTCATATAGCGCATTGCTTTATTATGCGAATAACAGTATGATTGGCGGACAAGTAGCAAGGAACGCTGATGAATTCCTTTCCAAGTCAATGGATTGGAGTAAAAAGATTACCGATGCACAGATTGACAGACTGGATCAGGAAAATAAAATCGATGCTTCTGTCGGGAAAAGTTTGAGGCGCATGTTTGAAGCAATGGAAAAAAGTAATACCGACCGTGAGAATGCGAGTGTAAGTGAAACCAAAATATTAGAGCAGGCTTTGTTAGATAAGAAAAAGAATACCGATAACGGTGTGCCATATAATTATCTGGCGAAAGACGGAATTATAGAATATAACGGAGTGGTATTTGTATGTGATGAGAAATATAAAGCCATACGCCTTGGCGATACAAGCGATCCGAAAAACTGCCTGAATATTCCACTCTCAGGCGGCGGCTCACTGATTGTCAACAGAGACAATCTGGATGACTTAGCTAAAGCGATAGGTATGTTTACTCCTGAGGATGTGAACCTTATCATGCGCGCGATTGCACAGGATGCTAAAGTTCAGCAGATGAAACATCAAATTGATGATGAAACTTCGGGAATTGACCTTGTTGATGAAGTTGACGAGGAGGAAACGACTGTAGAAGAGATACAGGAGTTTAATTTAGATAGCACAGTATATAAAAATAAGGAAGATGAAGAAAAAGAAAATAATTGATATGATTTGGACAAATTTTTAATGCAAAATTCTCTGATATAGATTATAATGTATGAAGTATAGTTCATTTGTAATATAAAAGAAAAAGAATATTTTGAACATAAACTATGCACAGAAGAAGGGAAACTACAGAGAATGAGCGTTATCAGCAGCAAAGATGTTTATGAAATCATCATGAAAACACTGAGTATAATAAATGCCAGAATCATGAATCATGGTGAAATCACAGGGTATATTATGTATAAGATGCTGGAATATGAGCAGCAGTATACGGAGCAGGAACTGGTTGATTATACTATGCTGGGTATCTTGCATGATATTGGTCTGTATAAGGAAGACAATGTAAAGAACGTGACAGAATTTGAGACTAAGAATTTATGGCCGCATTCTATTTATGGTTTTCTTTTCCTAAAGTATTTATCTCCGATGGATGATAAAGCGGAGATTATTTTGTATCATCATTTGGATTATAACCGATATGGGATGATTCAAAGTAAATATAAACACATTATTGAAATTTTGAATCTGGCTGACAAGATGGACACTTTTTTGCATTTGAAAGAAGAGAAGCTTGAGAAGGATTATTTCAATCTATACCGTGATATAAAATTCTCCGGGGCAGCGCTTGATTTGTTCCATAAGGCCGAGGCCAGATATGGGATAACGGCTAATCTTGTCAATGGTAAATACAAAGATGAACTGACGGAGCTTCTTGCAAAGAGAGCATTTTCAGAGCAGTATAAAAGAGGTTTTCTGGAAATGCTGGTCTACACTATAGATTTTAGAAGTGAACATACGGTAGTACATACTTTGGCAACGGTTAATTTTGCACAGCAGATAGGAAGGCTGATGCGTATCAGCGGTAAAGATCAACGTGATTTATACTATGGAGCGCTTTTGCATGACCTTGGTAAAATAGCGATTCCCCTTAATATATTGGAGTCCACGGGAAGACTTTCCGATGAAGAGATGAAGGTCATGAAGGCTCATGTCAGAATTACGGAAATGATTCTGGAAGGGGTAGTGGATAATGACGTCTTACAGATTGCGGTCAGACACCATGAGAAGCTTGACGGAAGCGGCTACCATAAAGGGCTGACAGGGGATATGCTAACCCTGCCGCAGCAGATTGTAGCAGTAGCCGATATCTTAAGTGCACTATATGGAAAACGCAGTTATAAGGATTCCTTTAGCAGTGATCTTATTCAGAAAATTATGACTGAGGATGCAGATAATAATAAGATTAACCATGCGGCAGTCGATACTTTAATGAGAAACTACGATAAAGTTATCGCAGAATTTGAAAAGGAAAAGGAAGGCACTATTGGTCTTTATCTGAAGATAAAAGAGCAGTATGCAATTATGATTGAAAGATTTCAAGCTTTTAATTAACGGTAACGGAATTTTTGAAATAATTTGACACTTAAGGCGCCTAAAAAGGCGCCGAATGTGTTTAAGATTAAGTCATCCAATTCAGTGACGCCTGTACCGAACACATATTGCATAGTTTCAATGCAAAGCGAAAAGAGCATACCGCATAGGGTAACTATCAATATGTTTTTGAATTTTTTCGTATGCTGCAGATACATTCCAAAAGGAATGAACCAGACAATGTTGCCCACGAACAGATAAATAAAACGATACCAGTTCCTGCTCCTGACAAATATCATATAGCCTTTAAATACCGTCAGATTGACATTGCCGTTCTGAAATAAACTGTTTAAGCTGAAATTGCTCCTAAATACAGTGATTCGAAGTATTACGGCTATATAT
>JAIDPH010000336.1 GCA_029062885.1 Lachnospiraceae bacterium | reverse complement strand
TATAGAAAGGGTATAGTGATGAAATTTATTCGTGAGAAATGGAGCGTATAGTTTTTTCAAACGAGTCTCCCCCTTTCGGAAACCATAAAATGACCTTACATCCCTTCTGCTCCCAACCTTTAAGCTCCATACTCCCGCCATGTGCCTCAACAATCTGACGGACAAGAATCAGGCCGAGACCGTGCCTCAAATCTAGTCTGTTATCTGTACTTTCCATGTAATGCGGTTTTTCATTTAGTTCTTTCAAATTCTCGGCTGACAGACCGATACCATTATCTGATATGGAAAGGGTAATGATTTCGTCCGTACAATCAAGAGCCAGTGCAATATCACAGCCATCCGGGTTGTGGCTAATGCTGTTCTGTACCAGATTGCTTACTGCCCTCGAAATCAGGCGGGCATCACAATAGAAGAGAATTGTTTCTGCTGCAGGTGTAATCCCGATATTTATAGAATACCCATCGGGCAAACCTGAGTTAAGTAATTCAGCAGTATAAGAGCGCAGCAGAGCCGCCAGATTGATAGAGCTTTTGTGGATAGGCTGCATTTCATATTCCAGCTGTGATACGAGATTGAGATCCTGCACCAATTCCCTGATTTTGACACTTTGCTGTCGGATAATTTCAGCCTCTTTGCTGATATGGGAATCTGCACTTTCTCCATGCGCAATCCGTTCTGAATATCCCATTATCATAGAAAGGGGCGTCCGTATATCGTGTGAAACACCGCTGATCCAGTTTGCACGGGCTTGGTTTTGTCTGCTTAATATGCCAGATGCCTTATTGATACTGTCAGCTATTCCTGCTAACTCTCCACACATGGAAAGAGAAGTTGGCTTGCCGTTTCCGAGCGTTTCAATCGAGGTTATTATAGGTTCAGAGTTTTTCAGGATTTTCCGCTTCGAGTAATAATAAACCAGAAACAGGATTGCGAAATCAACCGCCAATATTCCCATAACAAAAAAAGGAAGGGTTTTGATGTAACGCAGCGAATAGTAGTTACTGGTTAATTTCGTATAACTGTCTTGCGGATATCCTAAAATTAACATACCATCATCTGTATTTCTAATAAAGACAGGGTAACCGACAAGATAACCTTTTGCAAATACGGCCACATCCTGAATAGTAAAATGCTCTGGTATTTCTTCCGGAGCGCCCGTTTCCCATACCCTGTTCCCATCCATATCCAGATAGACAGCCCAGATATTGTTGTTCCTCAATCGTTCGGATGCTTCTTCCGATATACCTTCCAAAGAAGCAGACGCAGCAGTTGCTTCTAACATATTTTGCGGTGAAAGACCGCCATAGTCTTTTGTCATAATCCCATAAAATGTCCAGCCAAAAGCAATGCCGTTGATAAGCAATAGTATAAGTACAAGCCCCACGAAGGATGCCAGATATTTTGATATATATTTTCCAAGTGATTTCATTATGTCACTTCCTTGTATTCAGTTTATAGCCCAGACCTTTGGCCGTAATCAGGGAGACAGGATTTGACGGGTCTGTTTCAATCTTCTCACGGATTCTGCGGACATGGGCATTCAGGCTGTTCTCGTAGCCAAAGGGGTTATCTCCCCACAGGGCTTCGCATAATGTATCCACTGTTACAATCCTGCCCTCACTGCGGGCAAGCGTTTCCAAAAGAATATGTTCCATCGCTGTCAGAGGGATGCTTTCGCCGGCTTTGCGGACTTCGGCCCGGCTAAAGTCAATAGTGCAGCCGTCCAAATTTATCAGAGGTGTATCTTCCTTATAGCATCGGCGTAAAACGGCATAAATGCGAAACAGTAATTCCTGTGGCAGAAAAGGCTTTGAGATATAGTCATCTGCTCCGAGCCCTAACCCGGACAGCCTGTCCACAGCCTCATCCTTTGCGGTCAGAAAAATCACAGGAACGTCTGAAAATGTGCGTATCTGTTGCATGAGTAAAAAACCGTCTCCATCGGGAAGCATGACATCTAAAATGGCAAGGTCGGGCTTCTCGTTTTTTACTGCAGAAATTCCTTCTTTAACGGAAGCAGCAGTCACAATATTCCCAAAGCCATCATCCGACAGGATTGCTGTAACCATTTTAAGCAGCTCCGGCTCGTCGTCCACAAGTAGGAGTTTCTTATTGTGTAAAAATGAATTATCCATGACCGTTACCTCCGTGATTCATGAGCTTATTGTACCATATTTTTTTGTTTTAAAAGTCGTTTTGCAAAAAAGTAAGGTAAAAGTAAGGACGTCGGAAAGTTAAAATCAGGATGGTGCTGTACCATAGAGACATGGAAAGGAGATGTTTTTATGGAATACATTATCACCACTGAACAATTGACGAAAAAGTACAAAAATTTTGTTTCGGTCAATAATGTTTCAATTCACATTCGGAAAGGCAGCATTTACGGTTTTCTTGGACCTAATGGTGCGGGAAAATCAACTACCATGAAAATGCTGCTGGGGTTGACTGCACCCACAAAAGGCAGTTTTACCATTAACGGCAGGCATTTCCCGGAAGACCGTCTTGCTATCCTGAGAGAAATTGGCTCTTTTATTGAATCGCCGTCATTTTATGCGAACCTGACCGGCAGGGAAAATCTCGATATTATCCGCCGGATTTTGGGGCTACCGGGAGACTCTGTAGATGATGCCCTGAAGCTGGTCGGTCTGGAAGAGTTTGGAAACCGTCTGGCAAAGAAATATTCATTGGGTATGAAACAGCGGCTTGGTCTTGCCGGAGCGCTGTTGGGAAGGCCGCCCATTCTGATTCTGGACGAACCCACTAATGGTCTTGATCCTTCCGGCATCCATGAGATTCGGAATCTGGTGAAATCTCTGCCGGATCTTTATGACTGCACTATAATGATTTCATCCCACATGCTTTCTGAAATTGAATTGATGGCGGACGATATCGGAATTCTCAATCACGGGAGGCTTCTGTTTGAGGGGAGTCTGGACGATTTGTGGAATAACGCACAGCAGTTGGGAAAAGCAAATAAGGCTAGTGAAGCAAACAAAGTTAGCGAAGCTAACTTGGAAGATGTGTTCCTTGCAATGGTGGAACAGGATAATGCTGCAAGAAAGCAGAGGGCAGAACTATGAGCATGCTGGCAATTGAGCTTCGGAAAGAAAAAAGGGCGGGCGTTATACCGGTACTGTTGGCTGTTGGCATTTTGGGTGCGGCTTATACTTTCCTCAATTTCTTTATACGGAAAGAAACTCTTCTGAGTTTACCGCTTGCACCTATGGACGTTCTGCTGACACAGCTTTACGGTATGATTATGATTCTGAATATGTTTGGGATTATGGTTGACGCCTGTATGGTCTATAACATGGAGTTTAAGGGTAATGCTGTCAAAAAGATGTATATGCTCCCCATAAGTGTTTCGAGAATGTATTTTTGCAAGTTCCTGATCTTATCGGTTCTGTTATTTGCGGCAGTAACTATGCAAAACCTTTCACTTGCTCGGATTGGTATGACAGACTTACCGCATGGAGCGTTTGAAATGGGAACTTTGATTAAATTTGCAGGATACTCTTTTGTCACATCAATGCCTGTCCTGTCATTTATGGTTTTAATTTCATCCCGCTCTCCTAATATATGGGTCCCGCTGGGCGTTGGAGTTGCCGGTTTTTTAAGCGGAATGGCATTGGCTAATTCAAATTTTAACCTGTTGCTGCTCCATCCATTCGTAATAATGCTAAAGCCCGCAGTTGCCATGAGTGCGCAGCCGGATATAACTATTGCTGTACGGGCTTGTATTGAAACGCTGATTTTCCTTGGTATAGGGTTGTGGATGGCAAAGAATCTGCGTTATGAGTAAGGAGGAATATTGATCATGAGTTTTATGGAGCTTCTTAAAATTGAATTTATGAAGGTAAAACGTGGGAGAATCGTACCGTTGATTTTTATTGCCCCGTTGTTGGTGGTGGTCTCAGGGGTCGCAAACCTGAGCATGTACTTTACACCGGAATATACGAATGCATGGCCGGCTATGTTCATTCAAAGTGCGTTGGTTTATGCCTATTATCTGTTACCGTTTTCCATGATTGTGGTCTGTGTAATGATTGCAGGACGGGAAACAGGGAATAACGGCATCTTAAAAATGCTGGCTCTGCCGGTCAGCCGGTACGCGCTCTCTTTGGCAAAATTCTGTGTGCTGGTATTTTACCTGTTTATGGAGATGGTCGTTTTCCTTGCTGTGTTTGTGATTGCCGGAACGGTTGCCACAAGTACAATGGGAGTGACTGAAACGCTGCCTGTTTTCTATCTGCTGAAATGGTGCGTCGGGCTGTTTCTGACAATGCTGCCATGCGTAGGGACTATGTGGGTAATCACTGTCCTATTTGAAAAGCCGCTGTTTTCTGTGGGGCTGAACTTGCTCCTTGTTATTCCCAGTGTGTTGGTCGCAAATACACCTTTATGGATAGCTTATCCTTATTGCTACAGCGGTTATCTGGTGTCCTGCTCATTGCATGATTTTACGGCGGAATCAGGCACAGCAGCATTTTCGCTGTTCCCTTTCCTGCCGGTTGCGGCGCTGGTTTTCGCATTGGTACTTGTGGTTGCCATTACACGGTTTGGAAAGAAAGAGATGAGATAAATCTATTATGAAAATATTTGTTGTGGTCTGCTTGCATCGATAAGTCTTTTTTGTAGAATGCCTGATTGTTTTATAATATAATAAGCCTATCAGGAGGTATTAGTTTTATGTATGAAAATGCCGTTCTTTTATCTCTACCGGAAAATGATAAGTTGAGTGGAGTTGGATTTTTACATCAGGTAAGTGTGAATGAAGCTTTTCAATGTCATACACATGATTTTTTTGAATTTTTTTATGTGTTAAAAGGTAAAGCCATTCACGATATTAATGGACAGAAAATGGTTTTGTCACAAGGTATGCTTGTGTTTATCCGGCCTGCGGATGTGCATCATTATAGCTTTATCAACAACTATGACATGGAAATGATTTCTATTGGTGTAGAGTGTGGTTTGATTCAGTCTACCTGTGATTTTTTGGGAATGGATATACAGGAATTTGTGAGACCTTACCTGCCACCGTAAATTAATTACGAAGGAGGCAGCCACTGGGATATGGCGGAGAAACTGCTGCTGATAAATAAGAAGCCAAAAGGGCAGGAAAGAAGGCAATATTTCTTGTCGATTCTGCCGGAATTGCTATATCAAATGAAATTTGGCTGTGAACAGCAGGATAAAATCATACCGCCATGGTTATCAAGCCTTGTGGAAGAAATGAGTAAAACCGAAAACTTTGCAGAAGGTTTGCCTAAAATGCTTGATTTATCGGGAGTATCACAGGAACATCTGAATCGGTCATTTAAAAAGTATTTAGAGCTGACGCCGACTGCATTTATCAATATGAAGCGGATTGATTACAGCGCAGAGTTACTTTTAGAGGGAAAAGAAAACATTCTTGATATCTGTTATATGTGCGGGTTTAATAATGTCAGCTATTTTTATCAGATTTTCAAAGAAACATACCATTGTACGCCAAAGCAGTTCGTACCATTATGTTCCCGTTGCACAACATCCGCACATAAGAACAGAATGTGCAATTCGTAATGTACATATTGAGAATGTAACCTGTATGGGCGAGAATGCCATGGGTGTGTATGGCGTTAATGGAAATATTCGAGAGGTAGAGTTGCATAATATTGATTATACGCGAAAGCCGTCTGCCAATATTGCACTCAAAGGACATAATTTTGATTTTTCTCCAAGTGAGATAGACTTTGAAGTGCCTGCTGATTGCGGACTCTATATTGGCGGTGATGCGGAAGTTAAGTTGGATAACATGGCAATGCGTCAGTGGAGCATCATCAGGGAGTGATACGGATTACAAAATCCTCACAATCTGCTCATATAAACAGCTGCTTCTCTCCCAATGAAAAGTATGATTAACATGCATGTGACCGAAAAGCCAATGTTTATATTCAACAGTCTGTTTAATTTCCTGTAAATAATCTGTCAACCTGTCGCTGTGATATAATCCGGAGCCGCCATCCATTTGTCTGAGTAACGAAGTATACGGGCTGTGAGTAATGATGTAATCTACCTTATTATCATGCTTTTCGAGATTTACCAATCCTGCTTTTAGTTCTTCTTCATTTGGTAATTCTCTTTCCCACCAGCTCATATGATTGATTCTGTATAAAGCAAAAGGATTTCTATCTAATCTTTTCTTCTTTTCTTTGAAGTCCGGGTCATCAGGTTCCAGAATGCCGGCAGATATATCGTGACTGCTTGCGCCGCCAAAGGCAAAAAACGTCTTATCTTCAATATTGAAAATTTGACCTCTCATAAGATGGATTACTGAAGGTCTGATAAAATTTACTTTACCGCCGTGCCATTCTTCTACCGGATATTTATCAAGCCTGTCAAAATTATCATGGTTTCCATCGATAAAAACTGTTGTAAATGGTTTCTTTTCAAGCCAGTCAAGCCAATATTTTTCGGTTTTATTTTCTCCGGTGAAATCCCATACAAGACCAAAATCACCAAGAATTATAACTGTATCATTTTTGCTCATCTCTTTTTGTTCAGTAAATATATCAGAAGAAAATCGCTGCGGATTGCCATGTATATCGCCTGTGACCCATACGCTCATAAAAAATACCTCTTGTTTGAATTATTGACTTTCTTACATTTAGGTGTTTACTTTTCTTTAAAAATATTATTTACTAATTTTATCATAAAAGAAAGTAATTTTCGACATAAACAATTTGTGGTACAATAATTGCGAAAGTCAAATGATAACAATCAAGATAAAAGGAGCCGGTATGCAGTCCATAGAAATCAGATGTAAAAATTGCGGAAAAAAACTATTGAAATATGAAAAGAGCAGTACCAGAAAATATAAGAGTCCGGTGAAAAAATGTAAAAAATGCGGGACAAAATATGCAGACCCGCGGTGTCACGAAATAGCCCTTGAAGGCATTCCGGAGGATACCTTTAATATCCCGATATATGTGATTATGGTGATTATAGGAGCGTTAATATTATACAGGGGCATTCACTTGTTTGGTGTGCATCAGCTCGGAGTACCGGATGCAATCCAATGGCTTTTACCGGCATTTTTCTCAATAATCGGTGTGGCAATGTTGATTGGCAGCATTGTGGAAATCATTGCAATTAAATCAGGTATAAAAGCAAAAAAGTATGAGAAATTGAGAAAAGAATCGGAAGAGAGATTAAGCGACAAAAGTTATGTTTATATTCTTCAGGATTTAGGATATAAAGTACCTGAAAAGTATTTATAAGGAGAGCAGTATGAAGAAAAAATTGAGCAGTGTATTTGGTATTCTGGTTTTGGTCGGTCTGTTTATGTACTTTTTGATAAGCGCTATAATGGCTTTAACCAACAAAAAGGACTTACATACCATAAATTTGGCAGGAGCGTTTGAAATATTGGAAGTAGAACATGCCATTAACGGATTGATACCTATTGGTAAGGATCATTATTATATCGGTATAGAAGAAGAATCCTATGATGCTTATATCATAAAAGCCTCCAAGAGATGGTTTAAGAATAATTTTGGCTCTGATTATTTGGCGAAAGATGCAGGCGGAGTTCAGATTACGGCATTGGCAGGCGAAGTGCGTGATTTTGATATATCCAGAGAACTACAGTCCCGCACTGCACAGATGGAAGAATTGAATTATCCTCTCGGAACGGAATATTGTCTGAATATGGGGTATAAAGTAAATGCGATTATGAAGCTGTTTATTGTTGCATTCGTTATCGTGACCATTATAGCAGCTATTGCCTTGAGGAAACCTGAGCGGAAAGTAAACTCCGTATTTTCGACATGTTGGATTGTGGGATTGATAATTGCAGTAATTTTCTTTTTTATATGTCTTAGATAATTCATACGGGCGTCGTTTTGAGACAGGGATTACACATGGCAGACCTTACACTGTAGCAAAACCGTTTTTGTAAAATGTAGAATTAAGAAAACAGTTTCCTCTGTAGTTACAGATATACGAACGATTATTTTATTATTTTTTATGGGAGATGGTGGAAAATGAAACAAAAAATAAAGATTAAGACTAATTCAAACGAAATGCAATGGTTATACTCACAAGATTGGGAGTATTATGATTATGGAAATTGTAAGAGACATTTGCAGATTATCTTTCCATACAAGCCGGAAATGAGAAAGGATGAAAAGTATCCGCTCATCTTATTTATTCCCGGTTCTGCCTGGCATAAACAGGAAATGTATAATGACATTCCGCAATATGCGATTCTTGCTAAACGGGGATTTGTTGTTGCTGCAATGGAATATCGCGAGTCTGATATTGCAGCTTTTCCGGCTCAAATTGATGATGTATATAACGCATTAACTTTCGTTCCAAGTATTGCGGATAATTTCCATATTGATACAAGTAAAATTTTTCTTATGGGGAATTCTTCCGGCGGACACATTGCTATAATGTCTGTTCTTTTTAATGCGCATGGATTATGTAATACATTACCGAAAATTTCCGGTGTTATTTGTGAAAGCGGTTCAACGGATTTAATAATCTGTGCAAAAGAAGAGCTTCCGCCATGGATGAAAATTCGTCCGTCTGCTGTACTTCTTGGCGTTGATAAAATTGAAGGTAATGAAGAACTTGCAGAGAAGGCTTCTTGTTCTATGTATATTTCAGAGAATATTGAACTTCCTCCGATATTGCTTATGCACAGCGAATATGACCCTATTGTGTCCGTAGAAAACAGCAGGGCGCTATATGAAAAACTTGTTACTTCCCATCATAATGTTTTATATTATGAACTTGAAGAAAGTGATGCTCATGGTGGTGCAACTTATTATGATAGTGCGATATTGGATATTATTCAGAAATTTTGCACAAGGTGCATATCTGAAGTATGCTCTGATGTGGGAATGTTGCTCTCGTGAAGACAGCGCGGCTATGTATAGGGCCCTTATCCCTTCGTTTCTGTCCCGCTCCTCAGACAGAAATTTCCAAGCTCCAACACCCTTTTCTGCGCCGTCAGAATTTCTTCCTCGGTTCCATTCCACTGTTTCATATCTTCATGAATGAAGTACAGCATTCTGTCCGACAGATTTGCCATGAAAGTTCTGGCGACTTCACCGGACGCACCGACCAATGCAGCCGTCAAAGTTAGGCTGTCCATATTTCGTAGGATTGACTGAATTTCAAAATCTCCCACATGTTTGAACTCTTCTAATAAATCCGTATTGTCGGAATACATTTTTTTGTCTTTGTATTGATTCAAAATTTCCTCTCGTGTATATTTCAGCATTTCACTCATCCTTCCGTTTTTTTCCCTGTAATCTATGCCGATATAAGATGCAATCAACTCCTGCAGAATCTCGGTGGATTCCCCGGAGAAAATTTTTCGGAGTACCGCCGCAACCATATTCCCTTCCGGTTGTTCAGCTTCGGGAAGAGTCGCAACATAATTTTCAAGGAATTGAAATGCCTCATCTACTTCCATCTGCTTCATATATAAATTCAGAATATAAGGAATTGCAAAAGCAAGAAATCTGCTTTCCCCTTTGAGCTTTGGAGCATAAGCTTCCATGGCGCGAAGACCTTCCGCCTTGCTGATTTCACTGCATTTTAGCAAGTCATTTCCTATCATGGCAAGCCTGAGTTTTTTCTCATCATACGTCCCTACTTTGTCAACATGTATCAGGGTTCTGCCTACAAGTTCATCAATGCTGCATTCAAAAAAATCAGCCAGTGCCCATAGCATTTCGATGCTTGGATTTGACAAATTTCGCTCCCATTTGGAAATAGCTGCCGGACTGATGCTGAGCACCGCTGCCAACTGCTCCTGACTCATCCGCTTTGCCATTCGCAGGGAATATATTTTTCCACCCATAGCCACTCCATGATACTTTACACTTTCCATACTGATAACCATAATCCTTTCTTAATCTGCGAATTTGTGCAGACATAAATAGTACTGTTAACCACGGTAGACACCGCGTTGGTAATATTTTCAAATACGCTTTACAAGATAGAGTTTACTGTCTCACACATTTAAAGTCAAAGGATAAATCATTGAGTTTTTTAACCAGCGGTTTTTTCTTTTCGCTGAAACTTCTTTTTGGTCTGCATCGTATTATTATTAGAATAGAGAATTGAAATTTGAAGATAAAGAATAGATAACAATGGAGGAGCTGAAAGATGAGCGTAAATGAAATTGGAGCTGCAGGACATCTGATAACAGGGTATGAAACAAGAAAGACAGAAAGAAACGCAGTAGGAGGAAACTTTGCAAAACAGGCAGAGAAAGCGGCACAGGCAGCTGGGCAGACGACTGCCGCTTTGCACGGTGCGGAGGAAGGGTCAGGTGATATTACGATATTCTCAGGGGCAGAGCTCGTGAGCGGCTCATCATATTCCGTATATAAGACACAGGTCTTTGATCCGGAAAATCCTGTATATAAAGTGAAAGTATGGGACAAATCTGGAAATGTGACGGAACAGATGGTAGATGTGTCAAAAGTTGATCTGAAAAATTGCAGTACGATTGAAATGTATGCGTACACTGCCAATCTAAAAGAAAGCAGAAAAGGCAGCTTTGAGAATACAGTGTTGAAGGCCGTAGTTGCAAAAACTGTGAAAGATAATGAAAGCAGTTCCGGAGCATGGAGCTTTTCGTATAAATTTGATTGGGCAAAAATTGTGAATGACCTCATGCAGTCATCGTATCGCTATGGGGATTTAAAGGGGTACATGGAGTGGAAGAAATTTTTAGGATTTATGAAAATAGCAGAAGAAAAAGCGGCACAGGATAAAACAACAGATTATGCTGAAAAAGCCTTTGATATGGTTGGTCCAAATGCACCGCAGGATGTAAAGGATGCGTGGATGGAAGCGGCTAAAGAAGTAAATGCAAATGGACTGGGAATCCGAAGCAACGGAATGATGAGTCATATATCGCAGATGATGGTGCAGAGGCTCAACAAAATGCTTAAAGGAGAAACAGAGAATCCGGATATTCTTGGAAACACAGTGCAGTCAGCAATCAGAGCGACAGAGCAGGCTCTTTATGATTTAGATCATCCTCTGGCATCTGCGTATAGAAGCATAGAGGCGGAGCAAGGACGCATCAAAGAAAGGGAATTTTATATAGCATTTTTGGAGAAGTTAGAAAGGCTATAGAATACATATCGCCAATAAGCTACATACAGTGAAAGGGAAGAGGTTTTTCCACCTCTTCCCTTAATTATTATACTATAAAAACCGCAAAAACTCAAGACTTGTATCGCATACCGGCTGGGGATATACTGAATGTTCCAAGGGAGGTATGAATATGGGTGAACAAAACTGGATGGAGTTATTGAACAGTCAAACATGGCTGAAACAAGTACAAGCAACGAATCAGTATACAGAAAAATTTGGTTTGGCATTATCGGAAAAAGACGCTGAACTTTTGCTTGTGGAAAAGAATAATACACTCAAAACAGAACGGAGGGTTGAATTCGGACAAAGCATTTTACCACAGATAATTTATGCATTCTGTGATTCTTCTTTTATATCGCAGAATAATTATGTTGAAACGTTGATACGGTTACAGGAAATATTTTATCTCTACAAAAATGAAATGCATGATGAAATTACAGATGATGAACTTATTCATTTCATGCGAGAACAGTTTGAAACGGTGTGTTATGGAGATTTAGATTATCTTGAGGGGACTTGTCTTGATATTTTCGCACAGGCAATCAGAGCAGGCTATAGAGGATATCAAGAGACAGAGGGTTATGGAGAATTTGAGAAATTTGATATTGTTCCAAGATGGGATAAGGGACTGTATTTAGAAGCGTTAAGTGAACTCTGTTGGAGATAGAAAGGAGTATGGGTGTTAATATGGATTATGAAATGGATGAACTTCTTCCTATAGTTTCTGAACTGGCACAAAAATATACCGGTTACGAGAGTACATCTGTCACTTATGAAAAAGCGCAGTCGCTTATGGAAGCTGTTTTATTTTGCTTGAGTGAATATAACAATTCATGTGCAACCGGTCTTGCCAATAGGGATATTTCTGTTAAAGAGCAATATAATTTTGGCGTAAAACTTTTATATGAAAAAGTGGAGAATATCAGAAAAATTTATAATGAGATTTCTCTTCAATTTAAGGATTTTGGGGTTAAGTGTTTATATGATACGATACAAAAGGGTATCCCGCATTTTTTGAAATGCTATGATATCAAATTTTGTCCTCAAAATACTATTCTGACTTTGGATTATCCGTTGCTTATAGATTGCAGTTCTTTGAAAGGTGCAGACGCTGTTTATGAATATATACGAGCTATTCAGATAGAACAAATATTTTTAGGCGCATTTGATAGAAATCATGTCATTTCAGTTTTGGGAAAATACGATTCTGAATACCGTTATATGATAGAAAACATTTGCAGTATTGTATTAACAAATATGGTCGGTCATATTGCAATTAAAAAACCTTTTAGCGACGCCGAATTTCTGTACGAAGAATATCTTCAATTATCAAAAGTATTTGAAGGGAAATCAATTTCTGATATAGAGAGTATTATAAAAGGGATTCTTAAGGATATAGTGAATCGGTTTTATGAAAATAATATGGATTTGCTTGATTATCTATGCTGTGAAGCAAATAATATAGCAGTACGAATTTATACAGCAGTTCAGCATGGACAATTAAACAAGATTTTTGTGTAATGTATTTCATGACGAAAGCGAAGAACATATAAAAAATCAATGTCTTTTATTTTCAATTTGTAAGGAATGTTGATTTCATTTAAAGTTTTTAATATCATTAGGTTGCACGTATAAGTATGGGAGATTTAGTTATGAATGAAAGATGGGAGACGACTACATGAAGCAAAATAATTTTTTCATAGAGGGTTTGCAGGGTGCCGGGAAATCTACATTTGTGCAGCGGCTTTCTGATAAGTTAAAAGATTATACGGTTTTTCGGGAGGGAGATTATTCACCTGTTGAGCTGGCATGGTGCGCCTATGTTACGGAAGAACAATATAGCAAAATATTGGCGGAGTATCCCTCACTCCATGCAGGAATACAGGAAAAAACAGTTGAGGAAGACAGTCATAAAATTATTTGTTACACACAAATAATAACAGATGTTCCGAACTTTCATAAAAATATGGAGAAGTTTGAAATATATAATGGGAATCTGGATAAAGAATTTTTTGAAAATGTTATTTTTGAACGCTTTAGAAAATGGAATGGAATCGGACAGATTTTTGAGTGTTCCATTTTGCAAAATATTATCGAAAATCAGATGCTGTATCTTATGATGACGGATGAAGAAATACTGGATTTTTACAGGAGATTAAAGAATGTCATTGCAGGAAAGTCATATAGTATTATCTATCTGGAAGTGGAGGATATTCGGGGTGCAATTGATGTTATCAGAAAAGAGCGTTCAGATGATGACGGAAATGAATTGTGGTTTCCGTTGATGCTTCGATATCTGGAAGAATCGCCATACGGAAAAGAACATATGCTTTCAGGACTGGAAGGACTGATTGCGCATTTAGAGAGAAGAAAGTCTTTGGAACTTCGGATTATTAAGGAGATTTTTAAGGGGAAGAGTGTGGTTGTTAAGGCTAAGAAGTATACAGTGGAAGATGTAGCTGCGCTGTCGGTTATGTAAAATAATTGTTTGCATAAAGCCAATGTACAGTTATAATGTTGTAATAAGAAAGCGCATTCTTTTTTTCAAAGGAGGACATATAATGAACGTTGAGCCAAATGATTGGAGACCATATGGTAAAATAATTTATCAGAAACAAAACTTCATAGTCAAGCAGGTAGCAATGCTGCCTGAGAAAGCAGTTGAGTATGATAGCGCACCCGGTTATACCTGTTGTCCGATTCAATCATGGCAGCATACGGACTTACATAAGTTATTTGACGACTGGCGTAAACAGTTTGCCAAGGCATCAGGAAATGGTATCTGTAAACGTATACCATGTATCTGTTATCCGGATGCTTTAACCTTTAGGGCAACTTATTTAGCTGGCTTAAAACATAGTGTATTTATGAAAACTATGGAAGATAACATTAGTCGCGGATGGGAAAGTGCAAGACTCGTTGCGCATGATACCGTAGTAAAAGCAACGAAATCAAAAGATATGAAGGAGATTTGCAAAGTTATAGGCTATCCGCCGTTTATAATAGCGGCACTTGGCAAAGCACTTCTTAAATTTGAAGATGGAGACGCAATGCCGCTTGTAGCCAAGTTTTATGAAGAATTAGTTACGGGTATTCTCTATGTGCCTGCAGACAAGCTTGATGAACTGGCATTTAAAATTTCTGATAAAACATGGGAAGTCATTGATGAAACTGAATTTAAATATTAGACACCGTATCACAATATTTTTTGTAATAATAATGATATTAGCCGTATCACCATTTTGTTTTAGAATTCGCCACGGTGTGGTTGTAAAAACTGATAGGACAGAGATGATTTCGCGTGAAGTGACCGCTTATAGGCAGGATGATGAGCGGTGGGCGAAGGATGCGTTAGGAAACTCCGCATTTACAATGAAATCATCAGGATGTCTGGTGACTTGTATCGCATCAGCGCTCAGCATGGGAGGGACACAAGCGGTGACGCCAGGCGAATTAAATAAGATATTTTCTGAGAATAATGTTTATGACAGCGAGGGGAATATACAGTGGTCAGCTATTGAAAACATAGGCGGATATTCGGTAAATGTTTATAGCGATGTAGATGAACCGGTAATCTATCAATGGCTTTCAGAAGGTTATTATCCGATCGTCCGGGTTAGAGTAAGCGGAATCGGTAATTGGCATTATGTGTTGGTCGTAGGATTAGAGGACCAAGAGTACATATGCATGGATCCGTTGAAAAATGAATTGACAAAATTATCACAATACTTAAATAGAGTATACGCAGTACGGGTGGTCAGCTCTACTCTTTGAAAAATTATCTTGTTGACTCTAAACCATACATTAGGTTTATACTTCTTTCATGAAGCGCTTCATAAAGTAACTGTAAACAGATTTTTGAAAGAGGTACAGGCATGAAAATAGGTGAATTTGCAAGAATGACGGGAATGCCCA
>JAIDPH010000335.1 GCA_029062885.1 Lachnospiraceae bacterium | reverse complement strand
CGCCTGAGAGATATTCTTCATTAAACTTTATCTCCTCCGCCAGCTGCCCGACAGTCATAGTTTCTATTTCCAACTTCGTATTAGTCAATGCTTCAGATTTCTTCAGATAATATCCAAGCAGAGACTTCTGACCTGCTCCGTTGTCATATTCATATGCCAATTCAAAATTGAATTTAGCATCCAGAGAATCCTCAACATTACCGCCTATTACCTGTACAACACGAATAGGCATCTGCGTAGAATTAGTGATTTGGAAATATCCGGTCAGGTCATCCCTGCGGTAACTGTTGCCCGTATCTGATATCTCCAGCTTCCATGGAATAATTCCTCTTTCCGGTGCAGCAAATTCTATCAAAAGAACACCATTGCCGATAGCTACATCCCCTGTCACTTCTTCAAGTGCATCAAACCTGCCATCCTGATTCATATCCAGATAGAATCGCGTATTTACACTGTTATTATAAGAATCTCCGACATCATCCGTAACCTTATACGGAATATATCCACGGTATTTACCTTCGGCATCCGCTGCTATCGTCTGTACAATCTGACCCATCTGTACTTCATTCACATTCAATCCACTCACTGCATTACCCCAGTCAAATTCAACACGAGGTCTGTGCACATTAATCTGCGCTGCAAAATCCGAGTAGTTTGTGTGTACATCGGCAATAGTATACAGACACCATTTGTAGTCATCGCTTGAAAGTGCAATTCTTAAGAAATCATACATCTGTGATGATGAATCAATATAATCAGTATTGATATCTCCTGCACCTGCATCTTTCGCTGTTTTATCTACGAAAAAGTTATTCTCTACAACAATAGGATATCCCGCTTTCATAAAATCAAGCAGAGCATTTTTCTTCTGCGGAGTTATGTCTATTTCATTATATCGCTGTCCCGCTCCGTCTGCGATATCACCAACACCGCTATATATCTTGCCGTTCAATGACGTATCATTATATACAGTGTCCTTGCCGTCGTAATTCAGGCTCTGTCCATCCAGACCTATGAAAATCATCTGATACTTATCATTAATATCGCTCTGCTCTCCTGAAAACTGCGCTACAGATTCAGTATCCATAGTTATGGTTATGAGCTTACGGCTTCTGATAATCTGCTGTCCCGAACCTGACGAACCCGGTTTTCTCCAATACAGAATCGTATTATTCCTTGAATCATTACGTGTATTCAAGTCTGAATCACCATCTGTAGGCTGCAGCTCCAGAATGGAAAAGTCTCTGAACTCACCTATAAAGCTGTTGGCATAATTGATTATGTACTGTATTGCCATAGCCCTGCTGGGTCCCGGAAGATCATTCCCCTGCCTGTTTTCCATGTCTATGGCGGATTTAACTTCTTCGAAACCTTCCATACCGCCTTCGACAAACGGCGAAGCAAAGTCTGCCCGACTCGACAACTCCCCTGAGCTGACTACATATATATTGTTATTTACATAATGATTGTCGTTATCATTCTTCCTGCCATACTCGCTCGTGCCTGCATTCATAAGCATATCGTCAACATTTTCATCCATGTCCTGAACAAATGAATATAAATCTGTCATTAACAGGATGCTGGCAAGCTTCTGGTAATTTGTACCATTGTATGCAGTATCACCTCCACCCTGAGATACCTGATGATCTACAATAACAGGCGTTAAATCATTAGTCGCACGGTCAATGATATTGTATACTGCAGCTTCACTCATGTCATTGCCGCCGGATATATAACGAACTTTATCTCTGCCAGATACGTCTTCAAGATATATCAAATCTGCATTCTTAACATCTTCTATAGATACGTCAGCTGCTGATTTGACGTTTATCTTGATATTAAGACCACTGTCATCAAATACGAGATCCTTCAATAAATCACTATGATAGCAACGAATATATACCGGTGCGCCATAAGCCAGAATATCTTTGCCTCCGGTAATATCCAGTGTTATCGTATGTGTACCGCCACTACCTACATAAACCAGTTCATTTCCATCTTCTACATCAGGTATCTGACTATCATCCGCTTCATCCACGAACATTACAGGTTTTTCAAACGGAACCGACTCAAATTTACTAGGTTTGAAAAGATCTGGAATCGGCTCTCCGCCTTTTTCAACTATTTCATACTCAAATTCTGCAACAACGTAGTCCTCTTGTGGGTAATGCTCCAGTTTATAAACTAAATCTTCCTGTACATCCTCAAGTTCTTGCAGTTCATTCTTTAAGTTTTCCAGTTCTGCGCTTAGATTATCCAGTTCTTCTTGTTTGATCTTTAGTTCTTCTGATTGGTCATCAGTTTCAGGATCTTCTTCAGTTACTTTTGACGGATCATCTCCAGGTACTTCTGGCAGGTTCTCTCCAGGTACTTCTGGCGGGTTCTCTCCAGGTTCTTCTGCCGGGTTCTCTTCATGATATTCTGAAGGGATATCTTCATAATATTCGTAAT
>JAIDPH010000334.1 GCA_029062885.1 Lachnospiraceae bacterium | reverse complement strand
ATTTAACTTGGACTTACTTCCCTCCGGACGGTCACGATATTCCACCACCACATTTTCCACCTGCATATTATAATTTACCGCATGAATGGTCATCTCGGTCTCAATTTCAAAACCTTGGGAAAAAATAGGGAAAGTCTTTACAAATTCATAGCTGAAAGCCCGATACCCTGTCATAATATCCTTGATATGGGAATGGAACAGGCTATTAATCCCCATTCGCATAAGACTGTTTCCAAAATTATGAAAGGGACGCTTATTTTCCATAAAATAAGTAGACGAAAGCCTGTCCCCCACTACCATATCTGCATTTCTCTCAAGTACCCTGTCCACCATTTCCCTTGCACATTCAAGGGGATAGGTATCATCCCCATCCAGCATCAAATAACATTCTGCATCTATTTCCCGAAACATTCTGCGAATCACATTTCCCTTGCCCTGTTTATATTCATGGCGGATAATGGCGCCTTCCGCCTCAGCCAGCTTTGCCGTGTCATCCGTGGAGTTATTGTCATAAACATAGACTGCCGCCTCCGGCAAGGCCTTTTTTACGTCCTTAACTACCTTGGAAATCGTCTGTGCCTCATTATAACAGGGAATCAGTACTGCTATTTTATCCATCTTTGCTCCCAACCTTCTCTTCTTTTTTCCACTTTTTACATTTTAACACGATTATACTTTATCATCCACTGTTTTTATGAAAGATTTTATGTTATAATTACTTGTCATGATGTATTGTACCACAATTCCAAGTTTTGGAGGGCACCACCTATGAAATTCTTTATAGCAAAGATAGATTCCTTGTTTTCGTTGCTTGTCCGAATTTTTTTTGTGATTTTTACTGCCTTTCTCCTGCTTAGCGGTTTTTTTGCCACCTGTTATGCTTTAGACATGACCTCCCAGCAGGTTCTCACAAGATGGGACAATATTATATGGAACCTAGCGGGAATTGCCGCCTTTTTGCTTATTTTAGGCCTGATGCAACATATCGTGAGCAAAAATGTCAAAAAGAGACTTCCCCTGATGTTTGGATTGGTGTGTGCATGGTGTGTCATTGCAGGCATTCTGCTTGTTCTGTTCAGCAAAACTGTTCCTGCCGCAGATGCCATGTCCGTGTATTCTGCTGCAGAAACTCTCGCCCATGGCGACACCGGCGTCATTCATCCCACGGACTCTTATCTGTCATATTACCCTCAACAAGTTGGATTAATGGCTTTTTTTGAAGTGGTGATTCGCATATGGAAGCTGCTTCCTCTCTCTCTACCCGCCTATCACATTATCAAATGTATCAATGTGTTTTTTGCCTTAGTCATCATTCTGTTCCAATACCGTACAGTACAGCTCTTATGGAACGACCTCAAAACAAACTGCTTTTACCTTTTACTTATGGGCTTAAATCTGCCTTTTCTCATGTATACTTCCTTTGTTTATGGCGAAATTCCTTCTTTTGCGGCAATCAGCATAGGGATTTACTATCTTGTCCGCTTACTATCCATCATGAATTGCCCTCCTGATGCCTCAAATCATCACGCAAAGCATTATATATGTTATTTCCTGTGCAGTCTGCTATTCCTAACCCTGAGCGTTATGCTGCGCAAAAATTCCCTGATAATAATTATCGCAGTATTAATTGTGGTATTATTCCAATTTTTGAAAAAAAATAAACCTGTTCTTTTGCTGTTTGCACTGTTATGTGCGGTCTGCAGTTTATCCATTCTGCCTTTGGTTCAAAAGACATATGAGTATCGCGCCAACAATACCTTAAGTTCCGGTGTCCCCCCCATATCCTATTTTGCAATGGGTATGCAGGAGTCCTCCCGAGGCAATGGGTGGTATAATGGATTTAATTTTAACACCTATCAGGAAACAGGTATGAATACAGAAGCAGCATCCTCCATCAGCCGTGCTGCCATAAAAGAAAGATTGGAATATTTTAAGGCACATTCTGATTATGCCGCAAACTTCTATTTGCAAAAATATCTGAGCCAATGGGCCGATGGCACCTATGCCTGCAGACAAGCAACCCTTGCCACTTTCGGAGGAAGGCGTGAATTTTTTAACAGTATATATGAGGGAGAATACAGCAAATATTTTATCGAATATGCCAATCATTATCAGAACCTGATTT
>JAIDPH010000333.1 GCA_029062885.1 Lachnospiraceae bacterium | reverse complement strand
GCCGTCGGTACTTAGGTGCCGTATTTTGGCACCTTATGTACCGCTACTGGCGGCAATGCAGCGAAAGCGTGCCTGCGTTGATTTGTATATATTGTACAACGAACGTCTTGAAAAACAGAACTTTACAATTATATAAAGTAATATAAATTTACCCCACCGACCTTACCGCCGATAGGTTTCTTTTTCATCCAATGTTCTTTTCCTTTTTCTTACCGGAACCTATAAAAATATCATAAATACATGGAATCACAATCAGTGTCAGCAATGTTCCATATACCAGACCGCCGATGGTAACTACAGACATAGGTTTTGACATATCTGCGCCCATATCATTACTGAACGCCATAGTACTCAATGCCAGAATTGTCGTCAGTGCCGTCATCATAACGGGACGCATTCTGGTTCTTCCTGCTTTCAGAATTGCTTCTCGTTTCTCCATACCGCTCTTTATCAGCTGATTGACATAGTCCACCAATACGATACCGTTATTAACAATAATTCCCGACAGCATTACAAAACCAATCAATGCAATGACGCTCACTTCGCTTCCGCTGATGAAAAGTCCCAGAAGTCCTCCCGTAAAAGCAAGCGGTATCGTAAATAATATGATAAACGGCGAGAGCAGGGACTGGAACTGCGCTACCATAATCAGGTACATGAATATAATTGCGAGTATAAGCATCAGATAAACCTGCTCCATGGCGTCTGTTATTGACTCATTTTCACCGCTCATTGTGTAACTGTATCCTGCCGGCATTTCATAGTCCTTAAGCGCCTCTTCCACATCATTCGACACAAAACCTACATTATAACCGTCCGCAATCGCTGCGCTTACTGCAATATATCTGGTCTGGTCGATTCTGTTTACGGACTTAGGCGCTTCTGTAATTTCAAACGTAGCTATATCCGAGAGTTTAACCTTTTCTTTCGTACCATCCTGCTTGGTTCTCTCAATCTCCAGTTCTTTTACCAGCTCTCTTGTCAACGCCATATCTCCCGCGTTCTTTACATATACATCATACTCTTTGACTTCCGTTTCAAACGTAGTCGCACTTGAAGCCGCTGCAAGCTTTGGCTGAATCTGCGTAAATACCTGCGCAACCGTAAGTCCATGCTCAATGGCTTTATCTCTGTCAATGATAATCCTCAATTCTCCCGTAGAATCTTCAAGTCCGTCGGAGATATCTTCCGTACCCTCGACTCCGCTTACAATAGCAGCTATATCCTTCGCAACACTCTGCAGCGTATCCAAATCACGACCTTTTATCTGAATGGTTATTCCGCTTCCTCCCAAGGCGCTCATATCCATATTTGATGTTTCAATTTCTGCCTCTGCCTGATTCGCCTCCAGAATATCTGCTATATTTGCATAAATATCTTTTGCTATTTCCTCATTATCTTTTTTCTTATCATCGCTTAACGATATATAAATACTGGTTTCATTGGTGGAGGAATTGCCGCCCGACAGCATACCCAGTGAAGATGAGCTTGCCATGGCGCCCACGTCTACCACATCTTCCATTTCCATTATCTTTTCCACTATCTGGTCTGTTACCTCTCCGGTGTCCGTAAGTGCAGTATCCTTAGGCATTGACAATGTCATAGACATCTGGGGGCTGTCCATATCAGGCATGAATGCGATACCTTTAGAATAAGCTGCCAGTGCACTCACTACCAAAAGCGCCAGAACCAGTATCAGCACTATTGGCTTAAACCTAAGTGACAGTTTCAATACTTTTTCATAGAAATCCATCAGACTTCCGAATAATTTACTTTCCTTCTGTGGCTTTGACTTAGAGAGTACGCCTGCTCCCATTGCCGGTACTACCGTCATCGCCACAAGCAGGCTGGCAAACAGTGAATAACCAATAGTAAGTCCCATATCTACAAACAGCTGTCTTGTTATACCTTCCGTAAACACGATAGGAAGAAAAACGCAGACCGTGGTGAGCGTAGAAGCCGTAATGGCTCCCGCCACTTCTCCGGCGCCTTTGACGGCTGCTTCCTTAGCTGAATAGCCTTCATTCCGCAACCTGTATATATTCTCGATTACTACTATAGAGTTATCCACAAGCATACCTACGCCAAGCGCCAGGCCCGATAAGGAAATAACGTTCAGCGTCACTCCGCTGAAATACATACACACAATCGCAGTAATAATACTGATCGGAATAGAGCACGCAACTACTGCCGTCGGCCTCCAATCTCTCAGGAACAATATCAAAATCAGAACTGCAAGAATAGATCCAAACAACACATTATTGATTATGGAGTCCATAACAAGGTCTATAAAAATACCCTGATCCATAAGCGTAATCAGAACCAGTTCTTCATTTTCTTCTTTCAACTCTTCAAATTTTTCAAGTATCCTGTCAGAAACATCACCCGTGGAATACCCTGTCTGCTTCTGAATTGTAATCAATATTCCCGGCTCACCATTGACATTTGCATAAATCTCATCAGAATTGTCTGTCATAAACACATCTGCAACGTCTTCAAGGGTAATTACATCTACACCATCCATTTCAGGATTCATAATAGGCATTTGCTTGAAAACTTCTATGTCTTCCGGTTTATCGCCTACCCTTACAAGATAATCAATTCCTTCCTCTGTTACATAACCCGCAGGCATGGAAAAATTCTGTGCAGCCAGAAGCGCTTTTACTGTATCGACAGTAAGGATTCCGCTCATATCAGCCTGCTCATACGCATTCTCCCTCGCTTCTTCCAACTCCGTCTCGCCGTCCGTAACCTGCTGCAAAGCATCATCAAGCTGACTGCCCGAATCGTTCAACTGCTCTTCGCCTGCGTTAATCTGATTTAATGCCGAATTAAGCTGTCTCTGTCCCGCTGCAAGTTGTGCCTCGCCTTCTTCAAGCTGCGCGCTTGCTGCTGCAAATTCTTCTTCAGTCATAAAAGCCCTGCCGGCTTCAAGCTGTCTTTTGCTTTCTTCCAGTTCTTTACGTTTAGAATTCAACTCCTTCTGACTGTCTTCAAGCTTTTTCCTATTGCTTTCTATTTCTGTCCTTGCGTCTTCAAGCTCTGCCTGCCCATCCTGTATCTCCTGCTTAGCGTCGGCAAGCTCCTGCACCGCATCCTCCATTTCACCGTCAATATAGCCAAAAACCTGTTCATTGATGGCATCTATCTTCTCCTGCCTGATAATAACATTAACGCTGTCTTCCACTAAACCAGCAGCGCTTGCGGATGCGACTCCCTCAATACTTTCCAGTTCGGGAATAACCATGTTCTGCGTCATTTCACTTACCTCGGCCTCTGTCATGTCCACGCCTCCGACGGCGGCTATCATAACAGGAAGCATATCCGGATTTAGCTTCATAATTATAGGATTTCCGACAGAATCACTCCAATAACTCTTAATCTGATCCAGATTTTCTCTGATTTCCAGAGATACCGCATTCATATCCGTAGACTGTGAGAATTCCAGAATAACTACGGAATAATTTTCGCTGGACACGGAACTGATTCCCTCAATATTGCTGACTGTCGCCATGGAAGCCTCAACAGGTTTGGTCACAACCATTTCCACAGTCTCCGGGCTTGCTCCCGGATAAGTCGTCATAACTATTACATATGGCAGACTGATGCTTGGCAGCAGATCTACCGACATTTTCGTAAATGAAACAACTCCAAGCACAATTGCAAGAACTACCGCAACCAAAACAGTATACGGTTTTTTGACACTGAATTTTCCTAACATATGTATCCTTCCTTATCTTATATTTCTATTATAAAGTCATATAAATTTGTTCTTTATCCGACTATTCCTAAGAACGCGCATATAAAAAGTATATTGCGAAATTAATTTTCTGACAATATACTTTTATATTTTTTATATTTTTTTTATAATATTTTTATTCAAAACCGATAAATTTTTTTGATACACCCTTATCATTAGTATGCTGCAATATAATCGCCGATGTCGGCGGAAGCGTAATGCTAACCTTACCCGCACTGACGGTATATTCCTCTGGTTCTGTGGTAAATCCATCTGCTGTTGTAAGCATCAACCTTTTTAATATACATTCCTTTGGAGTGCCAAGATACCATATAGACAGCGTTTTGGTAATTTCATAGTCATTATTGTTAATCAGGATTGCCGACTGTTTATCCTTCGTAAACCGTCCATATCCGATTACATTATAATCCTCTTCCATATATTTCAGGGAACCGGTCAGAAATTCCTTGTTCTGCTTATGGATTCTGATAATTTCCTTATGGAACTCCAACAGCTCCTTATCCTCACGACCCCAAGGGTAGCTGCGCCTGTTATCCGGGTCCGTAAATCCACATACACCTACCTCGTCTCCATAATAAATTGTAGGTGCTCCGGGCCATGTCATTTGAATTACTACCGCTTCTTTGAGTACGGCTTTATTAATGCCATCATTAGCGGCTTCCGGTCCCAATGTGTTTACACGCCCTACTCTGCGATTTGTGCGTGTCAGGAATCTGGAATGGTCATGATTTGACAGTTCATTCATCGACGTCTGCAATGACGGCATCGTATAGCATGCCCCATGATATCTCATTGATTCCCAGAAACTTCCCGCATTTCCACGCAAATCTTCCCGGTAATCATCGCTGTGCTTCTGCATACCGGTCAGAAACCATGTCACCGGCTCCATGAAAGCATCATAATTCATAATAGTATCCCACTGGTCACCTTGAAGCCAGTCTTTCGGGTTACCATAGTGTTCCGCCAGAATAATAGCCTCTGGATTCGCTGTCTTTACCGCTTTCCTGAATTCTTTCCAGAAATGATGATTAAATTCAGGGCTGTGCCCTAAATCCGCCGCCACGTCAAGCCTCCACCCGTCCACATTATATGGCGGAGAAACCCATTTTTGGGCAACCTTAAGCACATAGTCAAAAAGTTCTTTTGAATCCTCATAATTCAGTTTCGGCAGGGTATTATATCCCCACCAGCCGTCATATGCTCCATTGTATGGCCATTTATCGCTCTGGAATTGAAAATAATTATGATATGGACTTTCCTTAGAGACATAGGCTCCCTTTTCATAGCCCTCCACATCTTCATATATTCTCTCTCTGTCCATCCATTTATTAAAAGAACCGCAATGATTGAAAACGCCATCCAGAATGACCTTAATGCCACGCTTATGCGCCTCACTTACCACTTCGGCAAATAGCGCGTTACTTGCTTCCAGATTTTCTTTATTGGCAATGCGGTTAATGTATTTCGACGCAAAACGGTTCTCACGCTGACCCGGCTGCAATAAATCGCCTTCATCATTTACTATTCTCCCGATATGGGGGTCAATGTTATCATAATCCTGTATATCGTATTTATGATTAGACGGAGATACAAAAAGCGGATTAAAATAGATTACATCAATACCCAAATCCTGTAAATAATCCATTTTGTCCAGAACTCCCTGTAAATCGCCGCCATAGAATTCTCTTACTCCCATTGCCGCAGGATATTTATTCCAATCGTCTACTTTAACACTTCCGTCATCAATATAGCAGTATTCGTTTGTCAGTACATCATTGGAAGTATCTCCATTATAAAAGCGGTCTATATAAATCTGGTAAAAAACTGCCCCTTTTGCCCATGAAGGAGTTTTGAAGCCCGGAATGACTTGAAAATGATAATGCGGATCAACATCCTTAACTACACCTCTCATATCGTAGAAACAATTAATCTTTCCCGCCTGAATTTCAAAATAATAACTCAGTTTCTCATTTTCCAACTGTTCTTTATGAGAATAATAATCAAAGTATTCATCTGATTCCGTTTTTAACATTATATGCTTTTCGCCTTTATTAACAAAAAACACTCTATCTATATTATTTCTGGCACAACGGAAACGAATCGTCAGCTCGTCATAGGCACTTGGTTCTGCCGGAGAAATAAAATTTTCGGTGGTATCGCTGAATAATGCTTTTCTATTAAAAACAGGGCGCATAGATGCAATATACTGATAATTTTGTTCTGCCTTATAAAATTGATTTATATCCATACACTGAGCCTCCACATAAACGCGATAATTTATTTTATACTATATGTAGTGGATATTCAAGAGCTTATATACAATAAAATAGATAATGAACTGACTAAAGACAGTAAAAAAGACAGTTCATATGTACTGTCTTTTTTAGAGAAGGTATTTCTTTCTTATGGGGTATAGCAAAAAACTATATATAATGTATTGGGGGTTACAAGTGTATATTAGCATAGCCCTAAAAAGGCCGCAATACTAAGTATCCACAAATATTACAAATTGACCCTTGCATTTTTGTACAAATTGCACAATTTTTACTAATAATCTATGTGCTACAAGTTTCTGTACTATTGAAATAACGCTTCAAACTCCGCTCTGCTGATTCTTTCTTTTTCCAATAACAGCTCTGCGCATTTATGCAGGACTCCCTCATGCTCCATAATAATATCTTTTGCTTTCTGATAGCACTCGTCAATAATAGCCTTGACTTCTTTATCTATTTCACCGGAAATGATTTCGCTGTGGTTCTTGGCATGTGCCAAATCTCTTCCGATAAACACCTCATCATCATTATCATCATAGTTTATTACGCCGATATTATCAGACATTCCATATCTTGTAACCATTCTGCGGGCAACCTTAGTCGCTTTCTTAATATCACTTGAAGCGCCTGTTGTAATATCGTCGAATATAATCTCCTCTGCAATACGACCACCCAGAGATACCATGATATCCTCTTTCATCTTGCCTTTCGTCAGGAACATCTCGTCTTTCTCCGGCAGCGGCATTGTATATCCTGCTGCCCCGATTCCGGTTGGAATAATAGAAACCGTATATACAGGGCCTACATTCGGAAGCACATGGAATAAAATCGCATGTCCTGCCTCATGGTATGCAGTAATTTTCTTTTCTTTATCGGATATAACACGGCTCTTTTTCTCTGCGCCAATCCCTACTTTAATAAACGCCTTCTTTATATCCTCCTGCTTTACAAAAACTCTTCTCTCCATAGCCGCATTGATTGCCGCCTCATTCAAGAGGTTCTCCAAATCTGCTCCCGTAAAGCCGGCTGTCGTCTGTGCAATCTGTTCCAAATCCACGTCTTCCGCAAGCGGTTTGTTCTTGGCATGAACCTTCAATATATCCTTTCTGCCGCCAACATCCGGCGAAACAACGCTGATTTTCCTATCGAAACGCCCCGGTCGTAAGATCGCCGGGTCCAGAATATCAACGCGGTTGGTAGCTGCAAGCACGATAATACCTTCGTTTACGCCAAAACCATCCATTTCTACCAATAACTGGTTCAGCGTCTGCTCTCTTTCATCATGTCCGCCGCCCATACCGGTTCCCCTGCGTCGTGCAACTGCATCGATTTCATCTATGAATATGATACATGGCGCATGTCTTTTCGCCTCTGCAAACATATCACGTACACGGGATGCACCGACACCAACGAACATTTCTACGAAGTCCGACCCTGAAATACTGAAGAAAGGTACGTTAGCTTCTCCCGCAATCGCTTTTGCAAGCAGGGTCTTACCTGTACCGGGCGCTCCTTCAAGTAATACGCCCTTAGGGATTCTGGCGCCGACTCTTGTAAATTTTCCGGGTTCTTTTAAGAACTCTACGATTTCCTCTAACTCTTCCTTTTCTTCTTTTAACCCGGCAACTTCATCTAATGTGATTTTATTATCTCCCAGCGAGAGCCTCGCACGGCTTCTGCCGAAATTCATCATCCTTCCGTTGCTGTTATTAGCCGCATTCTGGGAATTGAACATTACGAAAAAGAAAACGCATATTATTGTAACAAGCAGAATCGGAAAAACGCTGTTAAGAAACCAGCTTTCTTCCGGCACTTCTTCTACGGCAGGATCTATGCCGTATTCCCTGATAAAGCTCTCTATTTCTGTAACATCCGTTACATAAAGAATTTTTTCTTCTCCGCTCTTTAATGTAATCTCAACGGAACCTGTCGGCGTTTCCTTGTTCGGGCAGATTGTGACCATCGCCACATTATCTTCCTTCAACTGGCTTTCAAACTCGCCCCTTGTATAATTGTTTCCCCGCACTTTCCATGTTCCAATCCAGACCGTAAAAAACAACAGGGCCATAATAACAACAAAATATAAATAATAACTCTTACTACTATTCTTATTCAAAGTATACCTCTTTCTCTACAATAATAAAAAATCTATTCGCTACCCATAACACCGTACGAATCTTTATCGTTAGGAATCAAATTTTACAATGCCTATATATGGCAGGTTTCTATAGCGCTGGGCATAATCCAGACCATATCCTACAACGAACTCGTCGGGAATCTGAAATCCGATGTAATCAGCCTTAACATCCACCACTCTGCGTTCCGGCTTGTCCAGCAGCGCACAAAGTTTCACGTCAACTGCGCCTTTGCCCTTCAGTAATTCCATCAGATAACTTATCGTTCTTCCCGTATCAATTATATCTTCTACCACCAGAACATGTTTTCCGATCAGAGACTCATCCAAATCTTTTACTACTTTGACGACTCCGCTTGATTCCGTACTGCTGCCATAACTGGATACAGACATAAAATCAATGGATACGGGAACCGTGATTCTCTTGGCAAGCTCACACATGAAGAAACTGCCGCCTTTTAAAATACCTATCACATGTATGCTTTTTCCGGCATATTCCTTACTAATCAGCTCTCCCAACTCCCGAATCCGAGCGTTTACCTTTTCCTCAGATAATAAAACTTCTACTCGTTCAGCCATTATTCTCCTCCTCGTAACTGTACCTGTAAGATACGTCTCGTACTTTCATCCACCTTATAATACTGGCTTATGCGATAACCCGGTATCCACAGGATATGCGCTCCATCTGCCAGTAAGTAAATACGTTCCCGCTGTGTTTTGGGAATTTTCTCATTAACCATATATTCTTTTATGGATTTTTTTTGCATGGCATTATTTATTGTAAGATAATCCCCTGCCTGCCTTGTTCTTAACAATAAATTCCTAGTTATTTTATCACAATCAAACCATTTAGTATATGTTTTTTCTGGAATAATTTGACCTTTTTTACAAAAAAACTCTTCCCTGTCCAAGTATTTAAACGTCAGAACGCCAAGTTCCGGAACCGTTACTTCCCCAGGTATGGATATTGAAATGGGTGGACATTCGGGTATATCCAATTCGCCGCGTATGATAAGCTTATCATATTCCTTATATGCTTTTAATCCATAAGGAAGAGAAATCTCTTTACATCCGTCTTTTCCGGTCAGCTTAAGCAGCGCCTCAATATGTTCCTTTGTAATATCCTTTCTGTGAGGCGTCAACTGCTCCATGCACCTTAACAAAAGAGTTTTCTGCAAATATGAATCTTCCTCACAGAAAATGCTTAAATCCAGTGAAAGTTCTTTCTGCGCCGTACAGATAACACATCTTTTATAAGCGGATTCTGTCTGCTTCTGCACAAAAGTTTCCGTTTCAGCCAGAATGTCCGCTGTGTCTCCCAGATGTGACATAACATTTCTACATACTTGCTCCTCTGCCAGCGGAATAATATGATGCCTGATCCTGTTTCTGGCATAAGTATCTTCGTTATTGGTACTGTCTATACGAAAACCAATGTTTTTCTTAGCCAGATATGCCTCTATTTCTGCTCTATCCAGGCATAGCAGAGGGCGTATAATATGTTCTCTCACCGGGCGTATACTTCCAAGACCCTTAAGCCCACTGCCCCGAAATAAATTAAACAGCAGCGTTTCCGCTCTGTCGTTATTATTATGCGCAACAGCTATCTTATATGAGCATCCGTCTGCAGCCTGCGCTGCTATCTCTTCAAACGCCTGATAACGAAGCCTGCGCCCCGCTTCCTCCTGCGATAGTCCATTCTCCTTAGCATATCCTTTCATGTCCACTTTCCTGAGGAAAAAGGGAATTTCAAGCTTTCCGCACAACTGCTGCGTATAATCTGCATCCAGGCCTGCGTCCTCACGCACGCCATGATGTACATGTACCGCCAGCAGTTTGAAGTCCATCTCTTTTTGCAATTCCCGTAACATAACAAGAAGGCAGACGGAATCTGCACCGCCGGACACTCCCGTCACTATGGTATCGCCTTCGGAGATCATCTTATTTTCATCAATATATTGTTTTACTCTCACATAGATATCTTCTGTCTTTTCCTTCATCCTAATAACCTTACTTCCATATTCCTATGACCAGTACCGTCATGTCATCCCGCACATGCCCCCGGCTCTGACGAATACAATAGCCTAATATCTGATTGGCAATCTCATCAGGATTTGTATTAGATATTCTTCCGATAACCTCTGTAAAGAACTCCTCTCCTGTTCCTTGCGAAACGGCATCCAGTATGCCATCGGAAAGCATGATCACATAATCGCCATCCTGCAGCTGCCTATGCACCACCTCAGGCTCTATCTGCCCGAAAATTCCCAACGGCAGATTCTCCGCAGACAGCCTGTCCACCATATTACCACGCTTAATATATGTGCTTGCAGCGCCCACCTTAATGAAATCGCAGCCGCCCGTATAAAGATTCAATTCACAGATATCCAGTGTGGACATATCCTGTTCCTGGTCACGCGCCGACAGTGCCCCGTTAATTATCTGAACAGCCATTTCTTTACGAAATCCGGCTTCCATGAATCTCTCCATCATCTCTATAACTTTACCGGATTCCTCACACGCATTCTCTCCGGAACCCATGCCATCCGATAGAATTGCCGCCACTCTGCCCCGTTCTATTTCAAAGAAAGAATAGTTATCTCCCGAAGTTTTTTCCGTTTCCTTTACCGCTTTGGCAATTCCCGTTAAGATATAAAATGCCGGTTCCTCCAGAAAATGATATGTATTCCACTCTTTTGCCATGAATAGTGGTTCATTCTTAGACGGGCGAATCCGGATATTCATTTCCACAGAAAGCATGTCCGCTACATCCGCTACAATAACGCGCCCCATACGCTGCACTTTCATCATAAGTCCCATTTCAAGGTGTCCATCATCATTTTCCACTACAAAGATTCTTTTTAATATGATTCCCGACTCTTTCAAAGCACGCGCTATTTTCTTATATTTCCGTTCTCCCATAGGGCGGTAGCGATATGTCTCCTTTGCAACATCGGACATTATAAACGCCATTTCTTTTAGGTGATCCGCCATTAACCCTTTGCTTTCACATATTTTTTTCTTCCATAGATATTCCTGTCTGCTTTCGTCTTCAATACAGACATTATCTGTTTCTTCTTCGTTATCAAAAAGCTCCGCCAAGTCCATGAAGGATTCCGCATAGCCTAAAAGCTTTTGCCTGCCATATTCCGGTATCATGGCTATTGTTCTGTCAGCCTTTCTCTCCGCCTGCCTTCTCATATCATAATATGCCTCCCTCTTCACATCAGAATTTGGATAAGTTCGTGACCTTCGCAAATGTCTATAATCAATATATGTGAGGGTTGTCCATATTATTCTATCATTATTGTCCAACCTGTATCTTTTAAGTAAACGCATTATAAATATAAAAAGCAGATTCAATATACGTTCGACACGCTCTTAAACCTGCTTATCTTTCATCTTTAAAAAGAATTTCTCCTTCATATACCAGACCGAGCCTATCCTTGGCAATGTCCTCAACGTATTTCTTGGTCTGAGTATATTTCCCATATTCTTCTATTGCTTCGGTTCGCGCCTCCTCTGCGGCGATTTCCTGCAATAATGCCGCTTCCTTCAGTTCGTAAGCTTCTTTTTTCGCCTGAAGCTCTACACTTTTAATTGCCACCACGACCAACATCATTAATACGACTATCGTTACCAGAACCATACCCGTCCTGTTTTGGCGCTTCTTACGATATGCTGCCTTTCGAGCCATTATATTTCTCCAATCAGATATATACTTCCATTTTAATGT
>JAIDPH010000332.1 GCA_029062885.1 Lachnospiraceae bacterium | reverse complement strand
GTTTGAAACATCAATGGGAAAGACAGATTAAGCTCTTTTACCCATTCATATATTCTCTTAATTAGCTTAAAATTCACTAAAGGCTCACCACCGAAGAACTCTATGGCAAGACGTTCTTCAGGATTTCGTTCCTTGGCTTCAAACAGATTGAATTCCTGACTAAGAATATCTTTGGCTGTCTCGAAAGACATCATCCGCAATCCGATTTCTTTATGCTTTTCAAAGCAGTAAACGCAATTAAGGTTGCAGCCATGCGTCACCATCAAAGAGCAGATACGCGTAGTGTGATATTTAGGCGAAGTTGTAATCATATTCTTCCTTTAATGAAATAATTCTAACAATTTGATTTGATCTACGGGATTGGCCTTCTGTACATTCTGAATCATCTCCTCAAATGCGACAGCATCTTTATAATGACATTCAGAAGCCAATAAACAACTGTGACAGTCAAAACAAGTCGGAAACGAATAGTTGCTCATGATCTCTTCTGGGATGCTGAAATCATTAATCACTTCCTGAATAGTCTTTGCTGAATAGAAATGCCTCAGCCATGCTCTGATATTCGATTCTTCGTCGTTTAACGATTTACGACACACATAACTACCGATACAAGCCATATATTCATTATATGGCAATCCTTGTTTCTGTCGTTGCTGCATCAGCCGCTTAAAATGAACATTAGCATCCTTGAAATCCTTGTTCTTCACTGCCGATAGAAACAACAAAAGATGCTTGTTTATCTGATTCTGAGGTGCCGTGCAGTAGGGAGCAAGTCTCAAAGTATCATCATTAGGATAATGTTTAAGCACGAAATCCCTTACATCGTCTTCGGCCTTTATATTATACAGTGCCCACTGCTTTGCCTCCCCGCCCTCGCTACACCTGAAGCTATCCATCAGGGAACGCATGGAAAAGGAGTCTACGTATTCACCAAAGATTTTTTTCAGCCGATCACTTTGCTCGGACAGTCCAGGAATTATAACATGATAGGCAGGAAAACCAAGGAACGAATTATCCCGAATCAAAATCTCAAAGCCTCGATCGAAAAGGAAATCAAAGACTCTGCTTAAATCCACCTTACTGACTCCACTGCCATGCAATACTGGCTCAGAGAAACCATATGTAGGCATATCTAAGAATAAGCCATGAGGCAATAATCCCGTGCCGTCCTTCAGACTCCTAAGATACTCATTATTTCTAAAATTCAAATTGGATGTGGAGGCCATATCCACATTTTCGTGAATAGGGTATTCAATGAATCTACTGGATTTTCCTTCAGCCCTTCCCTGGAATATCTCGGTCAGGCAACGTTCCAATGCTATCTCAAGCCTAAGATCAGAACCCATCCTGAACATAGTGGTACCATTGTCAGTATTCGTAAGAATAACTCCAACAACCGGAAAACCTTTCCCTAAAGACATATCCTTGATATCATAGACATAACCAACCGCTTCCAACTCCTTAAGACGATCCGAAATGATTGAACCATCGAAATAACCATCAGGGAAAGATGGGGGCGTGACATTATTGAGGTATATGAATTGCAAGACATAGCGTTCAAATATTTCGTTGATACCTTGCAAAATAGCCTCATGTGGAGTATTGCCGGCACACAAGCCAGTAGAACTATTGGCCCGTGCCAAAACTATAGGTACATTTTCCATGGAGTTCCCAGATTTATTAAAGCGTGTGTATGGAAGACCCAGGAATCCTATGGTTACATTATCGCGCCGCTCAGCCAAAATATATCCCCATTCAGGGTTAGGTCCCTTTTGCGCATTGCAACTATATTCCGCTTCAGCAATGTCGTAATCGTAATTAGGGAATAGATTTTTGACACGTTTAAAAAATTCGTGGATGGAATAGGACTGCCATTTTTCGTCAGGAAAAAAACGAAATTCCAACGATTTGCCATCAGGAATCTTATCAGAATACCTCATTGCTTCATTTATCAGGAACTTATTCTGCAGTCGTTCCATCAATTCCGCATAGCCGCTTGCAAGGGCATAATCGGGAGTCATGCCTTTACCGTTTGTGCCAATACACAAGGACTCAAGCCCATAGTTATCTATTTCTATTCGACAAGAATAAAAGAGTCCATCAGCCTCAAAGAAAATCTCACGGGTCTTTATGCCAAGTGAAGTAAGAATCTCCTTAATCTTACTTACTGTCTCTTTTGGGGGCGCATCTTTATATTGCACATAACTTTCCATAAGAATCTACGCCTTATGGACTCCCAAATTCGGCCCTAATCAATTTTAAGCGGTGCACATAAACAAAGAAGCGTAGGAGTCCTCACTTGCTCGTTCCGCTCATAAAGGCTCTCGCATTGCCTATCCCAGTGGAACGAGCAACGCAGAAGCCTACGCCAATACATACACGACATCCCTATCGTCGGGACGACAATATACATATCACCTAAGGCATTCACCGTTGCCGCATTCCTCGACTGGGATTATAATGAATTTGCGAGATTCTTATAAGCCAAGAATTGCGCTAAGTAAACGCTTCATAAAAATCAAACCCCTTCCACCCGGCCAGAGGCCCGTTGGCGTAGGTTTTATTCTGCAAAGTTATAATTTTATTTTGAATCTAAAAAATTTATCTTCAAAAAAACAATATTAATCTATTGTCTTGTGCGCATACCGAAACACACGGAGTGTGTTAATAAGATCATGTTTCTACGGGAAATGTCTATTTGAACCGTATTGCACAGGTACTTACTACTTATTATTAATTGGGGAATCATAGGGAAAATGCCGTCTTTAGAAAAACATCCCCGGAGGTCACGGCTCTTTCATTTAACTTTTTAATTATATGCATACTCCCCCTACCCGATTCTCCAAGGGATCAGGGAAAATGCA
>JAIDPH010000331.1 GCA_029062885.1 Lachnospiraceae bacterium | reverse complement strand
AATACATTCTCTTCAAAAAACATCACTCATTTATCTATAAAAATATCTGACAATCTCATCTATAATTCTCTCCGATGCATGTCCGTCACCGTAGGGATTGATTGTTCTGGACATCTGCTGATATTTTTCTTCATCATCTAACAGCTCACAAGCTAGTCTGACAATATCAGCTTTCTTCGTACCTGCCATGAGCACTGTTCCCGCATCTACTGCCTCCTGACGCTCCGTCTTATCCCGCAGTACAATCACCGGCACTCCGCAGGAAGGGGCTTCCTCCTGTAGTCCGCCGGAATCTGTCAATACCAGATAACTCCTGTTCATGAGATTATGCATATCCTCCACGTCGATGGGATCGATCAGATGTACTCTCTTTTCTCTCCCCAGCAATTCATGCACCGTATCATGCACTGCCGGATTTAAATGCACCGGATAGATCACTTCAACATCAAAATAGCGCTCTGTAATCTCTCTGATTGCTTCACAGATGTTTCGCAACGGTTGTCCTAAATTCTCTCGCCTATGAGCTGTGACTAACAAGAGTCTTCCCTTCATGTTCTCCACGATTCGGGCAAGTTCCTTATTCTTGTACCGGTAATCCGCAACAATTGTCGTTTGCAACGCATCAATAATCGTATTGCCGGTCACAAAGACGTTATTCGTAATGTTTTCTTTATAAAGGCATTCTCTGTTATTGTCTGTAGGTGCAAAATGAAGTTCCGCAATTCTGCTTGTAAGCGTACGGTTCATCTCCTCCGGATAAGGTGCATATTTATCATATGTACGCAATCCTGCCTCCACATGGCCTACCGGAATCTGTTGATAAAATGCCGCCAGTGCAACCGCAAACGAGGTAGTCGTATCGCCATGCACCAATACTATATCCGGCTTTTCCTTTTCCAAAACAGGCTTAATCAACGTAAGGATATCCGTAGTAATTGATGTTAATGTCTGGGAAGGCTTCATAATCTGCAGATTATAATCCTCCTGTATATGAAAAATATCGATCACCTGCTGCAACATTTCCTTATGCTGTCCCGTCAGGCAGACCAGACTCTCTATCTCTTCGTGTTCCTGCATTTTTTTAATCAGCGGACACATCTTGATTGCTTCCGGTCTCGTGCCGAAAACGCTCAGAACTTTTATCTTATCCATATCATCAGTTCCTCTCCGCATATTTTTGTAAGCATTCTCTTATCAGGCAGACTCTGGCATCCCACGAATTATCTTTGAGAAAATTCTCCTGCATATTCTCCGTGAATTTTGCCGGGAACCCTTCTCCCATCAACTTGGCAATCAGTTCCGAATATTCACGCTCATCATGATAAAAATAAACAAAATCTTTAAACCGATCTATTTCAGGATACCATGCGGCAACAATACATTTTCCCCATGCAATATACTCATACAGTTTAACAGGGTCTACATATAAGATGATTTCGCTGATCTTAAATGGCATAAGCAGACAGTCCAGTTTTTTTACATAATCACTCAGCTGTCGATGTTCTATGACCCCCCTGTAACTTACTCTTTCATCCTGTATCGTCTGGTGATTCGATACCGGTCCAATCAAATCATAGCTGATTTTTGAGTTCTTCTTCAAACTGTCAATTAATAGATCATTGTCAAACCATTCCGATAATGTCCCGATATACCCCAGCTTATACTGCTCCTTTTTGCATGGTAATGCCGGTTTTACTATCTCTATGTTACTGTATCCATTTCTAACTACATCAATCTTTTTATTCGGACAAAGCGATAACAGTTTCTCCTTCAATTTCAGACTGGATGCAAATACAATATCCGCTCTCTCAAGTAATTTCTTTTCTTCTCTGCAAGCTCTTTGCAAATTCATTTCATTTCTATCCGGGTATAATGCCTCAAAATTATCCATACAGTCATATATAACCGTTCCACGATAGTCTTTCGAAATATATCTTCCAAACAAAGGATAGCCAACCCATATGATATCGTACTGTGTCAAATCCCCCAGTACCTTATCATGTATATACCTTGCTGCCACCCCTATCAGCCTGTTCTTCTCCTGAAAAGGTAATTGATAAAGTTCTATCAAACGACTTGGCTTCCGGTTATTCTGATGCTTCGCGTGCATCGGCCATTTCGTGCATACCACCGTCAATTCATATTCTTTTTCAAGTTCTAAAGCGAGTACCTGTGGCCTTTGGAATATCCAATTCCACTCAATACCCATGATATATAACATTTTTTTCAATTTGCTTATCCTCACCTAATACGAATATTTTCCCCATTTCTTCCTGTAAAAATCCCTAATCCCTCGAAGCTGCCCCATACACATTTCCTTTTTCCCCTGAAAAAACCAGATGAGCAGCCACGCGGACCGGTTACAGATAAAATAAATGATAAATAACAAGAATTGTAATTTTTTGCCTACACCCTTTACATCGCGCATATTCAGGCTATTACACAGCAGCCAGTTTCTCGTAATATAGTAAGCATTAGCAGGCTTTTCATTCCCTTTCGTAGAACCGTTTACCTTATGGAATACAACAGCCTCTGCGCAGTACCATATGCCAATTCCTTTCCTCTCTGCACGCATACTGTATTCCACGTCTTCAGAATAAAGGAAGAAGCGCTCGTCCAAATAACCTATCTTATCCACACCCTCTGTTGACAAAAACAAAGCGCATCCATTGGCAAACTGCCACTCTCCACTTACATCGAA
>JAIDPH010000330.1 GCA_029062885.1 Lachnospiraceae bacterium | reverse complement strand
TCTGTATATGGCAGAAATCAGGCTTAAAGCGAAAGGAGAAGGGAATATGGCATATATCGACATTATGAAGGAAAAGGCAAGAAGCGACAGAAAGACTATTGTATTGCCGGAGACTACTGATAAGAGGACATTGATTGCGGCCGCTCATATCATAAAGGAAAAAATTGCAGACATTATTATGATTGGCAATGAAGAAAAGATTCTGGATGGTGCAAGCTGGCTGGAAGTTGAATTGGATGGGGTTACGATTGTGGACCCTGAGAAATGCGACAAACTGGATGATTATGTAAATCTGCTGTACGAAACAAGAAAAAATAAGGGCATGACCCCTGAGCTTGCAAGAGAAACTCTCTTAAAAGACTACCTGACTTTCGGCGTTATCATGGTAAAGGCAAATGATGCTGACGGTATGGTAGCGGGAGCAAACCATGCAACCGCAGATACCTTACGTCCGGCACTGCAGATTCTCAAAACCGCTCCCGGCGTAAAATTAGTATCCGGCTTTTTCATTATGGACGTTCCGGACTGCGAATTTGGAGAAGGGGGCACCTTCCTTTTTGCGGACTGCGGTCTGAATCAGGATCCTACTGCCGAGGAACTGGCAGCCATTGCCGACTCTTCCGCTAAAAGCTTCAAGAGCCTTGTAGGAACTAAACCGATTATCGCGATGCTGTCGCACTCTACCAAAGGCAGTGCAAAACACCCGTTGGTTGATAAAGTAACGGAGGCTACAAGAATCGCACACGAACAGTATCCGCACTTATGCTTAGACGGTGAATTACAGGCAGACGCCGCGCTGGTTCCACAGGTAGCGAAGACCAAATCCCCCGGCAGCGAAGTTGCAGGCAAAGCAAATGTTTTGATCTTCCCTAATCTGGACTGCGGTAATATCGGATATAAATTAGTTCAGAGATTAGGTAAAGCTGAAGCTTATGGACCAATGCTTCAGGGTATAGCCAAGCCGGTCAACGATTTATCCCGCGGTTGTTCATGGGAAGATATTGTCGGCGTTGTGGCGCTGACAGCAGTACAAGCACAACTTTCATAAGTTAAAGCTTAGCAGCTTTAACTGCAAGAATTACTTTGTAATTCTCGCTGGACTTTCTAATAAATAGAATTTATGACAGGAGGCATATAGTTATGAAGATTTTAGTTATTAACTGCGGCAGTTCTTCTCTGAAATTTCAGTTAATTGACGCAGTAACGGAAGAATTAATTGCAAAAGGTCTGTGTGAGCGTATCGGCATTGAAGGCAGCCAGCTTGTCTATCAGCCGACCGGAAAAGACAAGGTTACGACCATAACACCTATGGAAGACCATACGCAGGCAATCAGGCTGGTACTGAATGCTCTGAGTGATAAAGAAACCGGCGTTGTAAAAGATTTGTCCGAAATCGGAGCTGTAGGACACCGTATCGTACATGGCGGTGAAAAGTTTGCATCCTCTACAGTAATTACCGACGAGGTTATTAAGGCAATCACTGACTGCAACGAACTGGCGCCTTTACATAATCCTGCCAACCTAATCGGTATCGCGGCATGTCAGGAACTTATGCCCGGCACTCCGATGGTAGGCGTCTTCGATACGGCATTCCATCAGACCATGCCTAAGGAAGCTTATCTTTATGGTATTCCTTACGAATATTATGAGAAATACAAGATAAGAAGATACGGTTTCCACGGCACCAGCCATTCCTATGTATCCAAGAAGGCAGCCGAGGTACTTGGACAGAAATATGAAGACTTAAAGCTGATTGTGTGCCATCTCGGAAACGGCGCCAGCGTATCGGCTGTCAAGAACGGAAAGTGCATCGATACTTCTATGGGTCTGACTCCGTTAGAGGGCTTAATCATGGGAACACGTTCCGGCGATATCGACCCTGCTATCATGGAATTCATCGCCCACAAAGAAGGCAAATCAATTGATGATGTCATGACTATTCTGAATAAAAAGTCCGGCGTTCTCGGATTGTCAAGCAATCTCTCCTCTGATTTCAGAGACTTGCAGGCAGCTTACGAGAAAGGTGATGATGCAGGAGTCCGTACCATGGAGACTTTCGCATATCGTGTAACCAAGTATATCGGCGCTTATGCCGCTGCTATGAATGGCGTAGATGCAATATGCTTCACTGCAGGACTTGGTGAAAACAGTTCTTTTATCAGAAACATGATATGCAGCCGCCTAGGATATCTCGGCATCACACTTGACCAGACGCAAAACGAAAAACGCGGCGAAGATTTGGTCATTACCACTCCGGAATCAACAACTAAGGTACTTGTGATCCCGACTAATGAAGAACTTGCGATTGCAAGGGAGACTTATGCGTTGGTGAAATAAGAGATATGTTTATGAAGTTTGTTATATAAGCTTATAATAGAAAAGTCAGGCATTATAGCCTGACTTTTCTAATTATTTAATCTATGATTATCAGCAAACGACCATCATTTCAGTCTCAACATCTCCGTATAAGCTAACAGGAACGGTCCGACTCCTTTGGCATCATCTTTCACTACAGGCTCTGACATATAGTAATCAAATGTACCCGGACGCATCTCTTTACCGCCAAGTCCTGCTACGAGACATATTCCGTCAAGGTGAAGGCTGCCGTCTTCATCTGTTGACAAATACTTGTCACAGATTCCCTCGAAAGCTTTCTTTCCATATTCACGATAGCTTTCAGGCAAAAATCCCAGACGCACTCCCTTAAGCAGCGCATACGCCATAATCGAGCTTCCGCTTGTCTCCAGATAATTCTTTTCCATGCCGCCTACGTTTACCACCTGATACCACATGCCGCTCTCATCCTGATAACGCAGCATTGCATCCATGAGCTCCACGAAAACCTTTTTCATATTTTCATATGGTTCTCCGCAGGAAGCATCCGCCTTATCCAAGGTATCCAGCAACGCCATGGAATACCAGCCAAGCGCACGCAGCCAGAAATTCTGGCTAAGACCGGTCACTTTATCGCACCAGAACATTTCCCTTGACGAATCATAAGCATGATAGTACAGTCCTGTCTTAGGGTCACGCATATTTTTTACAACCTGCGCAAACTGATTGAAGATATCATCATAATTTTTCTTATCATTGAAGCGCGTCTCGTATTCCATATAAAACGGCTGACACATATACAGGCCATCCAGCCATACCTGATTAGGATAAATATTCTTATGCCAGAAATTACCTTCCTTAGTCCTCGGCATCTGCTCTATCTGGCTGTAGATTAGGTCAATCGCTTTGCGGTATTTTTCCTTTCCGGTCAGGTCATAAAGCTCAAACAGCGTCTTGCCGGCATTGACATTATCAATGTTAAGCTCTTTTACATCATAACCGTCAATCGTTCCGTCCTCAAACACCTTATGGTCTATAAAATCATCCGCAAATTTGAAATACTTATTGTCTCCCGTAATGGCATACATTTCCAAAATTGCTTTAATCATACAGCCGTCAATATAGTTCCATGTAGACTTTTTTCCCTGCAAAATCTTCTCAATATTCCATATCGGACGATCCGGCGTACTTTTCTCCATCAGCTCATCAATATATTTTTCTATTCTGTCCATGACAATCCTCCATTCGTGTTCATCTCATTTTTTACATGCTTGGATACTTTTGACCTATTCAGTCAATTACACACTCATCCCACAGCCCCTGAATATACTTCCTGGCTTCAACCGCATTCTCCGGAACCGTATTCTCCAGAGTTACATGTACATACGGCTTTTCACTCTTAATAAACCGGATAATCTCACTATAATCCATCTCGCCTGTTCCTGCTGCCACAGAATCCATTTTACCGTCTTCAACCCTGAAATCCTTGATATGTACCATCGCAATATCCTGACCAAGCAAGTCTATAGCCTCATGGATTATCTGCTCTCTATTCTGATAGTTACTGATATCCAGCAGATTGACCGGATCGAAAATAATCTGAAGATTGGGGGAAGCTATTTCATTAAGTACCTGTCTGGCACGTTTAGGATTGCATACAATATGTTTAAATACCGGCTCGATTGCAAAAATCACGCCCATCTTCTCCGCATATTCAACTACCGGTTTCAGATTCTTTATAAAAATCTGTAAGGCTTCATCGGAATGATTACGTTCCTCATACTTATAGGCCTCATTGACCGCTCCGGTTTCTGTACCTACCACGCCTGCACCAAGTAGTGAAGCGAACCGTATATGCGTCATATAACGCTTCTGTATCTTCTTAAGGCTTTCTTCATTAGGATTCGCCAGATTCAGATAACAGCCAAGCACCGCAACATCAAGCTGCGATTCGGCAAATATACGTTTCAGATAACATGCATATCCCGGCGTCAATGCCGCATCCGCCGTTGAATATTCAGAAATCACCTTAGAAAGAGCCAGATGTCCGCATTTGAATCCCTGCTCCCTTGCTATCTGCAACCGCTCCTCCAGCGGCGCTTTTTTTATATCGTGTAAACGTATTCCCAACTGCATTGCTCATACCCCTTTCATAAATATGTTCAATCGCCGTCTGCACCGCATCAGCTTCTTAATACTTCATCTACTCCATCAAGCTCAATAGGTTCCCCAACATTGCCTTCTATCACTACCCTATCCAGAATCAGCTGTTTGACATTCGTGGCATGAATTCCTTTTTTAGAACATGCATCTACTCCGTTTGACATAATCGGCACGTCGGTCTTTGCCTCATCTGCAAAAGAAATCGAACAGTTCCGCATCTCTATCTTCTCTATCTTCTGTTCCGGCAGTCCTTCAAAAAAAGCGGCTGCTACATGACAGTTGACTGCATGGATATTTTCAAATAAAAAGCGTCTCATTTCCGGTGTATTATCATCCACAGGATAAACATTCCTCGACTGCACATACTCAGTTCTTCCGTCAGGGTCACAGAAATAGAAAGCATTGGCGGTAAACGGAGTCATAACATGATCCATCTCAATATCTCTGAATACGATTTCATCCAGAATAGAGTCTTTTCCACGCCCACGCCTGGTTTTAATACGCAGTCCACGATCCGTATGAGAAAATCTGCATTTTTCCACAACCATACTGCGTACGCCCGCTCCAATCTCGCTTCCGACAGTAACCGCACCGTGTCCGTTCTCCATCAGGCATTGATATACGTGTATATTTTCGGAAGGAGTTTTGTACTTCTTACCCATATATACTTTACCTGATTTAACTGCGATACAATCATCACCTAATGAGAAATGCACTCCCAGAATCTCCACATTTTTACAGGATTCAGGGTCCAATCCGTCAGTATTCGGCGACTTCTGCGGATTCTGTATATTCAGATTACTGAATATCAGGTCATTACTGAAATATGGGTGAATATTCCACGCAGGACTGTTGCATATTGTCAGTCCCTGCACCTGTATCCGCTCACAACGGTTCAAAAACAGCATCCTCGGTCTGAATGCGCCTACCATGACTTTTTCATTATGCCACCAGTTATCATGGCTGGCACAACCATTTATAGTACCTTCACCGTATACTTTTACATCAGATACTCCGATTCCGGTAATAATTCCCGCAAACATAGGCAGCGGATTGCCTTCCCATGTTCCGAGATTGTATTCATCCTGTTCATCATAACTCTCAATCATGCCCGGAAACTTTGCGAAACGGTTTCTATCAGTCTGCGCAAGCAGTTCCGCGTCTTTCGCTATTTCCAGATTTATACCGCTCTTAAGAAAGATGCTGGTAATACTGTACTTTCCTTTCGGAATAAGTACACGACTCTTAGGCGGGCATGCCATAATTGCAGCCTGTATGAATCCTGTATCATCCGACACACCATCACCGGCTGCACCAAGTTCCTTTACATTTATCGTTACAAATTCTTCATCTGTCCTGAAAGTAAGGCTTCCTACTACTTCACTCTCTTTATTCTGCACCTCAAGCACATACTCCGTATCCGGTTTCAAATCATATACGCTTGTAATGACTGTGTCGGTCAATTTGCATTCCTCATGATTCATAAATAAACGGTAGGTATCTACAGTTTTGTAAATCCCTCCATCGTTCAATTCAAACGTCGCACTGCGCGCCGTCTTCATAATCAGTCGAAGATTCATTCCCTCCATGCACAATTTCCTTTCCTGATATAATCCGGATTCACCGGACTCATGGCTTAAAAAGGTGGCAGCAAACATTATGCTGCCACCTTTGCAATTATTACTTTAATATCATATTTCTTTCTCAGTCTGAGAAATTTATTATTGAGGCTGTTTTCCGATATAAGCAAGAATACCACCGTCTACATAGAGAACGTGTCCGTTTACGAAATCGGAAGCATCCGATGCAAGGAATACTGCCGGTCCCTGAAGGTCAGAAGTATCTCCCCATCTTGCTGCAGGTGTCTTAGCGATAATGAACTGGTCGAACGGATGTCTTGAACCGTCCGGCTGAATCTCACGCAGCGGAGCTGTCTGAGGAGTAGCTATATATCCGGGTCCGATACCGTTACACTGAATATTAAACTCACCATACTCAGAAGCAATATTTCTTGTAAGCATCTTCAAACCGCCCTTTGCAGCTGCATATGCAGATACGGTCTCACGACCAAGTTCACTCATCATAGAGCAGATGTTTATAATCTTTCCGTGTCCTTTCTTAATCATGGACGGAATAACTGCCTTGGATACGATGAAAGGTCCGTTCAAATCTATATCGATTACCTGTCTGAACTCTGCTGCCGTCATCTCACACATAGGAATTCTCTTGATGATACCTGCATTGTTTACCAGAATATCAATTACACCGACTTCCTTCTCAACCTTTGCAACAAGCTCGTTTACCTGATCTTCATTTGTTACGTCGCATACATAGCCATGTGCTTTGATGCCTTTCTCTTCATAAGCAGCCAGACCCTTGTCTACAAGCTCCTGCTTAATATCATTGAAAACAATGGTTGCACCTGCCTCTGCGTATGCAGTTGCAATTGCGAATCCGATTCCGTAAGATGCACCAGTTACAAGCGCTACCTTACCTTCCAATGAGAATTTGTTCAAAATTGCCATTTCTTTTTCCTCCTTTATAATGAAAAAATATTTACAACGTTACACCCTGCTTAAATATAGCCATATCGTGGAAACCTGCCTCTTCGCTGCATACCTTTTTCCCTGAGGCTACATCGATAACATAATCAAAAAGTTCCTTTGCGGTTTCGTCAATATCCTTATCCTCTACCAGAACGCCCGCATTGAAATCAATCCAGTTCTTCTTTTTACCGGCCAAAGCACTGTTGCTGGAAATCTTGACCGTTGGAACCGGTGATGCGAACGGAGTTCCGCGTCCTGTAGTGAACAGTACAATATGCGCACCGCTTGCCGCCAGAGCAGTAGATGCTACCAAATCGTTACCCGGCGCACTGAGCAGATTCAGTCCTGACTTTTCCACGCGCTGTCCATAAGCCAATACGCCCTTTACCGGTGCGCTTCCCGACTTCTGCGTACAACCCAGGGATTTATCTTCCAACGTAGATATGCCGCCTTTTTTATTTCCCGGCGAAGGATTCTCATAAATCGTCTGATTATTGCTCTTAAAATACTGTTTGAAGTCATTAATCAGCTTCACAGTCTCATCAAACAATTCCTTATTTTCGCAGCGGTTCATGAGCAGAGTCTCCGCACCGAACATTTCGGGCACCTCCGTCAGAATCGTTGTTCCGTTTTTACTTATCAGCAAATCAGAGAACCTTCCAACCAGAGGATTAGCTGTAATGCCTGAAAATCCGTCGCTGCCGCCGCACTTCATGCCGACAATAAGTTTGGATACGCTGACCGGCTCGCGCTCAAATGATGAAGCATATGAAATCAGCTCATCCAGCAATTTAGAGCCCGTCTCCATCTCGTCTTCCGTTTCCTGACATACCAGGAATTTCACCCTGTCAGGATTCACATCGCCTATATATGGCTTAAGCACGTCAATGTTACTGTTTTCACATCCTAAACCGAGCACCAATACTCCGCCCGCATTCGGATGCTTTATTAAATCCGCCAGAATTGCTCTGGTATGCTCCTGGTCGTCACCCATCTGTGAACAACCGTATGGATGCGGGAAAGCAATTACCTCTTCTACAGTACCCTTTACACGTTCACACGCAGATTTCGCAAGCGCTGTCGCGATATTATTCACACAGCCTACTGTCGGAATTATCCATACTTCATTACGTACTCCTACCTGTCCGTCCGGACGCACAAAGCCCATAAATGTAGCATCGGGTGAAGTGTTCTCTTTTATTTCCACCGGCTCATAACTGTATTCCAACAGGTCTCCGAGAGCTGTCCCTAAGTTATGGGTATGTATCCACGCTCCGGCTTCAATGTCTTCTTTTGCATTTCCGATACGGAAGCCATACTTGATAACTTCCCCGCCCTGCGCTATATTGCAAAGCGCCATCTTATGTCCGGCAGGAATCGTTTCCTTAGCTGTCACCTGAAAGCTTCCGACGTTCACGGTCTCACCTGCGGCAATTTCCTTAATCGCAACTACTACATTGTCGCTTTCGTGAATCTTAATAAAATCCTTCATTATTAAAACTTTGCTCCCTTCTTTGCCTGTACAGACTTACAGCCGTTCTGCATTTTATATGATAATTATGTATTATCCGAAGATTTTCTCCATCGTCTTACGCATTCCGATAGCGCGAATGTCTGTCAGATAAGATGTAATCGCATCCTCAACTCCTGAAAGCTTGCTCAAATCCTGACCCCAGAAATCGGTGTTGCTAAGTACTGCATGTACGAATTCCGTAGGCTCTTTGCTGCTGTTAGCTGCAAAGAATTCAAGTACTGCCGCATCATCCATGATATTATATTCCTGACCGTCACGGTGTCCGATTAACGCCTTATCCCTTATTTCCGTTCCGGTATAGAATGCCATCAGCGCTGCAAGTGAAAATGTCAGATGCTCCGGAAGTTTTCCTTGTTTCTCAATATACTCAAGGAAGCTTGGCATACATCTTGCTCTCCACTTGGATACGGAATTAAGTGAAATTGACAGATGCGCATGCTTTACATACGGATTGTTGAATCTTGTAAGCACTGCTTCCGCAAAGTCCTCTAACTCCTGCTTAGGCAGAGTTAAGGTAGGAATAACTTCATCAAAAATCGTCGCTTTGATAAACTTCAGAATCAACTCGTCATTCATGGATTCCAAAACAATATCGTTTCCGCACAGATAGGAAGCAAGCACGAAAGAAGTGTGCGCACCGTTTAAGATACGTACTTTTCTCTGCTTATACGGCTTCTGATTATCCGTAAATATAACAGGAAGTCCTACCTTCGGCAGCGGAAGTTCATCGCTTAAATCCTTGGAACTCTCGATTACCCAGAGCGCAAACGGCTCACCTGTAACAATCAGGTTATCCTGATAACCGAATTCTTTGCAAAGCTCCTCAGCCTCATCCCTCGGATATCCGGTAACGATTCTGTCTACCAGTGTAGAAGTAAATACACAGGCATCATTCAGCCAGTCTGTAAAGCCAGCTTCCAGATTCCACAGTTTAGCGAGCTTTAATACGCATTCTTTAAGATGTATTCCATTATCGTCAATCAATTCTACCGGAAGCATTACCAGTCCCTTGTCATGTGCTCCGCCGAAATGTTTATATCTTTCATATAAGAACTTCGTCAGCTTTCCGGGATACGTCTTGGGCGGATTCAATTCGATTTTATCCGTATCATCATAGACGATACCCGCTTCCGTTGTGTTGGATACTATGAAACGCAGTGAATCAAGCTTCGCATAACCTGCATATTTTTCATATTCTTCATAAGCATCTACCGCATCGGTCACGCTTGTGATTACGCGGTTAATCTTCTTTGCTTCGCCGTCAGAAATCCCTCGAAGCTGTACCGTGTACTGGCATTCCTGCTCGTGAAACATTTTCAGGTTTCCGAATTCAATCGGCTTAACCAGAACTATGTCTCCGTTAAAATCACCCTTCTCATTAGCAATGTCGATCATATAATCGACAAATGCACGTAGAAAATTCCCTTCTCCAAACTGAAGAACCTTTACGGGCCTTTCTACTTTCCCTGTTTTCTGTTTGCTTAAAAGCTCCATATCTGCAAAATCTCCTTCCATATATATTTTGATATCATTGCATTTTTCTAAGCTTTTTTATATTTATAGGTCATTCCGTTATTTACCAAAAGTTTTGTGCATTTTTTTCAAATGAAAGTATTTCCACTTAATATTTTTACACATAATATACAACTTAGTCAAGGCTGAATTTAGAAGTTTTTATATTGCTTTATTCATCTCCATAATGTATCATATTATTAAGTATTTAAAGGCATATAAAACAGCTCCTTTCACATTTCCAATGACTATTAAAAAATTTAAAATAAAAAAGAAAAGAGGGAACAAAATGAAACAATTCATGGACAAAAACTTTTTACTCTCTAATGACGCGGCGCAGAAGCTGTATTTTGATTTTGCGGCAAATACTCCTATTCTGGATTATCACTGCCACATCAATCCGCAGGAAATCTGGGAGGACCGCCAGTTTGAGAACATAACTCAGGTATGGCTGGGCGGCGACCATTATAAATGGCGCTTTATGCGTTCCTGCGGAGTTGATGAATACTACATAACAGGAGGCTCTACCGATAAGGAAAAATTCTTAAAATGGGCTGAATGTCTCGGAAAAGCTATCGGCAATCCGCTTTTCCACTGGTCACATCTGGAGCTGCAGAAGTACTTCGGATACAACGGCGTATTAAATAAAAAGACCGCTGAAGAAGTGTGGGAAATCTGTAATAAAAAGCTGGCTGAGCCTTCAATGTCGGTCCGAAACATTATTAAGCAGTCAAACGTTACATTAATCTGTACCACTGATGACCCTGTGGATTCTCTGGAATGGCATAAGAAAATTGCCGCTGATGACTCATTTGATGTACAGGTACTTCCGGCATGGCGTCCTGACAAAGCTATGAATATCGAAAAACCTACATATACAGAGTACCTGGCTCAGCTGTCCGATGTATCAGGCGTTAAAATAAATACATTTGCCGATGTGTGTAAGGCTCTGTCAGTACGTATGGACTTCTTTGCTTCCATGGGTTGCTCCGTATCCGACCATGCGCTTGAATATGTAATGTATGCTCCTGCTGATGAAAAAGAAATCGAAGCCATTTTTGCAAAACGCCTTGCAGGAAATGATGTAACACGTGAAGAAGAGCTGAAATTCAAGACCGCGTTCATGCTTTTCGTTGGCAGGGAATATGCTAAACGAGGCTGGGTAATGCAGCTCCACTACGGCTGCAAGCGTGACAATAATACGCTTCGTTTCAAGGAATTGGGACCCGATACCGGATATGACTGCATTAACAACTACGCTCCTTCTTCTGAAATGGCGGATTATCTGAATGCGCTTATTTCAACAGACGAGCTTCCCAAGACAATCATATACAGCCTGAACCCCAACGACAACCAGGCAATCGGCACTATTCTCGGATGCTTCCAGGATTCGACCGCCGTTGCCAAAATCCAGCAGGGCTCAGCGTGGTGGTTTAATGACCACAAGACAGGCATGCAGGATCAGATGATTTCCCTTGCCAATCTCGGAAATCTGTCCGGATTCGTAGGAATGCTGACCGATTCCAGAAGCTTCCTCTCCTATACCAGACATGATTACTTCCGCAGGATTCTTTGCAATCTGCTTGGCACATGGGTAGAGAACGGGGAATATCCTGATGATTATGAGACGCTTGAGGAAATAGTAAAAGGCATCTGCTATAATAATGCGGTTAAGTATTTCGGATTTAAGTTGGATGTGACTTTATAATAAGCTTTTCAAGACGGTCGTTGGGCAATATAAGCAAATCAACGCAGGGCACGCTTGCGCTGCATTGTCGCTCGTAGCGGTACTAAGCTCGAAAGAACCTCGCTAAGTACCGACGGCTCCATAGCACCCTGCTT
>JAIDPH010000033.1 GCA_029062885.1 Lachnospiraceae bacterium | reverse complement strand
TTTTTTGTCGTCGGCAGCGTCAGATGTTTATAAGAGACATGTATATCAATAATATTGATTACACTTATGAGCCTGTTTATAAATATAACATTTCAATGGCTCAGAAACCATATACGCCTGATTTTATGATAAAGCAGGGGGAGCATATTGCTTATATCGAGCATTTTGGGATTACTGAAAGCGGAGAAAATTTCTTATATGATAAGGATGAGTTGGAAGCATATAAGAAAGCAATTAATGATAAAATCAAATTGCATAGGCAGCATAAAACCGATTTGATTTATACATTTTCATCATACAATGATGGAGCGAGCATTTCATCTCATCTCGAAAAAACTCTTATTAAATATGGTTTTGAAATAAATAGACGATCCAATGAAGAAATTGTAAAGAAGTTAATTGCTTCGGAAGAGAATAAATATATTAACCGTTTGGTATTTCTGGTTATCAACTTTATCAGGAACTTCAAAGTTAATGGTTATGATGAGAGAGATTTTGATAGATTGTCTCTGACCACAAGCAATGTCAGGACAAAATTATTTCTTGATATTGCTCATGCGTGTTTTTTAGAATACAAGAAGTTTCTGGTTGAAAATCATGCCGTGGATTTTGAAGACATGATTAATGAGTCGGCAAGAGTTCTTGATGAAGTAAAGGACATGGAGCAAAAATTAGATTTCAAATATCTTATTGTCGATGAATATCAGGACATCTCCAGACAGAGATTTGATTTGGTAAAAGCATTTTCTGAAGTGACGGATGCTAAAATTATGGCGGTAGGAGATGATTGGCAGTCGATCTATGCGTTTAGCGGATCTGATATTACTTTATTTACGCACTTTGAAGAAACCATGGGATACGCAAAACTCATGAAAATTGTAAAAACGTATAGAAACTCTCAGGAAATAATTGATATTGCGGGCAATTTTATTCAAAAAAATACAGTTCAAATTAAAAAGTCACTTGTTTCGCCTAAGCATATTGAAGAACCGGTAATTATTTATACTTATGACAGTACGGCAAAAGACCCAAAGTCAGATCGGAGAAGCGGTGTGAATTACGCCATGGCATATGCTGTTCAGACCGCGCTTGAGCAGATTATAATGTATAACAGGCAGGAAGGTAAGCAGTGTGAGAAGACCAATATTCTATTATTGGGGAGATTTAACTTTGACGGTGACAGATTGACTAGAACCGGTCTTTTTGAATATATTAATCGGGGTTCCAAAGTTAAGTCGGTTAAATATCCGGAATTGGATATAACATTTATGACTGCGCATGCGTCAAAGGGATTGGGTTATGATAATGTTATTGTTGTAAACGGGCGGAATGAAACATACGGATTTCCGTCCAAAATAGAAGATGATCCTGTGCTGTCTCTTGTTGTCAAAGAAGACAAGAGTATTCAGTATGCGGAAGAAAGAAGACTGTTCTATGTTGCAATGACCAGAACAAAGAACAGAGTGTACTTTATTGCTCCGGAAAAGAACCCATCTGAATTTTTACTTGAAATCAAGAAAGAGTATAAAAATGTCTTTTTGCGTGGTCAGTGGACAGAAGACGAACCGGTGGCAATGTATAAGCGTACATGCCCCATTTGTGGGTTTCCATTACAACTTAAATATAAGCCGTCATATGGTTTGAAACTGTATATTTGTACAAATGAACCGGAGATATGCGATTTCATGACGAATAACCTGCGGGGGAAAAAGCTTTCTATTTTGAAATGTCCTGATTGTCAGGATGGTTATCTGGTGGTTAAGCCTCCTAAGAATGGGGCGCAATGTTTTCTTGGCTGCAGTAATTATAATAAGAATGGTCAAGGGTGTAATAAGACACTTTCCATGCGGGATTATTACAAAATGATGAGATATGATTTGTCTGACATAGACCAACCTGTTTCGGCAAACAGTGTACAAAGTGAGCAAATTCATGCATCAATGGTTCAGAAAGTTGAAAGGCAGACAGGAAATAAAGGTTTCAATGAATTTACGGAGAATAAGCAGGCTGAGAAGGAGAATTGGGAAAAAGATATTATTGAAAAAACAAAACTTCAGGAAGTTGATGAATCCCAATACCCTATTTACAATGATCACAGTATTCTTGAAATTGCAGAAACAGTATTGATCTGTCTGGTTAATATCAGTGCAAAAAAATACTATAATGATACAATATTAGTTCGAACTTTATATGGTTCTTCTGACCAAAGAGTATTACAGGATAATTTAAATTTAGTACCAGAATATGGAAAACTTTCATATTTGGATCGCAAATCTATACAT
>JAIDPH010000329.1 GCA_029062885.1 Lachnospiraceae bacterium | reverse complement strand
CCCAGCAATTTCGGGACATGGATGTCCCGAAAAGCCCGCACTGAGCCCGGACGGCGAATTGCGGGCGGTTGCGTCCGCTATCCACAACCTCCCCGGAATATTTAGAAAATCCATATTCCGAAGTCAGGCACGAGGGAACATTTTGTGCAATCTGCCCTCTCAACTCATTCTATTGGCATACTCACAATAAACTCCGCCCCATCCGGCGGCTCTGATTTTACTATAATAAATCCCCCCTGCTCCGAAATAATATTGCGTGAAAGGAACAGTCCGATTCCAAGTCCCTCGGTGTCTTTCACAGCCTCGGAGCGGTAAAATCTGCCGAAAATTTTCGCCTGCTCGCTTTCGGGAATTCCTGCGCCGTTGTCCCTTATCTTTATCTGTGCATAAAACTCGTTCGTATCAGCAGAAACGGTTATACAGCCGTTTTCGGGCGTATACTTCACCGCGTTATCCAGAATATTGAACACTGCTTCCGCCGTCCATTTTATATCGCAGAATGCATAAATGCTGTCGGGGCAATTCACCTGTACGCTGATATTTTTATTTTCTGCAGTTGAAATTATCTGAACGAGGCTTTCTCCGATAATTTCGGCTACGGAAAGTTTTTCTTTTTTAAATGAAATAATTCCGGTTTCAAGCCGTGACATTTTTATCAGTGCCTGCATTAGGAATTCCAGCTTTTCAGTCTGTGCAAGTGATAGTTCAACAAATTCGCGACGTTTTTCCTCATCAATATCCTGCCGTAATAGAATCTGCATATACATTTTCAGATTTGCCGCAGGAGTTTTCACCTGATGGGAAATATCCGAAACAAGCTCCTGTATTTTCTCCTTGTCCCGCTTGGACTGTTCAGTCCTGCTGTTCAGAATCTCGTACAATCGTTTAAGCCGCACATTGATTTTTCCATCGACTGTATCGCTGATAATTTCAAAATCAGGATTATTTTCAGCAATCATATCATCTAAAGTATGACTTAGTTCTTCCGAAAAGGCTGAAATTTTTCTGCGATAATATAAAATTATGTAAACCAGTATAGCCACAAAAATTATAACTGCAGCAGAAATAATTAAGATATGAGTCATTGATTTTCACCGTTCCATAAATAGCCTATGCCGTAAACAGTTTTTATATATTTGTGACTTTCGTCTTCTATTTTACCGCGTATCCTATTAATGTTTACGGTCAGTGTATGCTCGTCAACAAAATTCCCCTTGTCGTCCCAAAGTTTTTCAAGGAGTATCTGTCTGGTCAGAACGCTTCCCTTACTGTTCACAAAAATCCTTAGAAGATTATATTCTGTCGGCGTAAATGAAATATTTTTCCCTCCCGCTGAAGCCGTAAATCTTCCAAAATCAACAATAAGAAAATCATCGGAATAAACGTCCCCCAAGATACCATTTCGTTTGAGGACAGCGGCAATTCTTTTCCTCAAAACAGGAAGTGAAAACGGTTTAGTGATATAGTCGTCCGCTCCACAGCCAAAGCCGTTAAGCTCGTCCGCTTCAAGGTCGCGGCATGTAAGGAAAATCACTGGGATATTCTTGCTTTTTTTAATTTCACGGCACAGTTGAAAGCCCTCCGTATCAGGGAGATTTACATCCAGTAGTACTATATCCGCAGATTCTATTCTATCAAGCGCTGTTCTGCCGTTTTCGGCACAGATAATATTATAACCCTCGGCGGTAAGGTCAAATTCAAGACCGTTTCGCAAATCATTATCGTCATCTATTACGAGTATTGTAAACATTCTTCAATCACCCAACCATATTTCCAATAGCTTCCTCAACGGCAGCATTTAAACTCTTTCCGTGCTCAAGTGCATACACAGCAATATTTCTATGAAGTTCCGGACTAATCCTAACGTTAAATGTTCCCTTATATGGCTGCTCAGGCTCCACATTCCGCTCCTTGCAATCCTTTAAGTATTCATCAATGACATTCCGAAAATCCTGCTCTAATTCCTTAACAGAGTCTCCTTCATAAGATAATAAAGATTTTATTCCAACCACTTTACCAAAAAGGCAACTATCTTCTTTGGAGTATTCCACTGTTCCGTTATAATTTTTATATGATAATAAATTACTCATAGTAAACCATCCTTTCTCAGTTTCTCTATCACCTGATTCAGTACATATTGTTTCAGTATTCCACTCGGATGTGGTTTATGGAAATTAATAACTTCATTACTCCCATGTTTGATAAATTTTACACCTGAACCTGTTCCTCCCTGCTTTAGCTCATATCCAAAATATGATAATAAAGATACCATTTCGTCAAAAGTAAAATCTTTTGGTTTCTTTAATAATCTGTCAATCAATTTATCTTTCTTACTCATCAATGCTTCTCCTTTACATATAATATACAACTACTACAAGAAATATGCAACTAAAATTAGTTGCTTGTTGTATTTCTGTATATATATTAAAAGACATTGGCTATTAGCCAATGCCCTCAAACACCACTTCTATTTCATAATCCTCTACATCATAGGAGCCTCGCATAAAGTTTTCAACTAATGTTACAGCACTTTCTCTTGCTCTGTCAAACAATCCCTTTTCTATGGCTTTTTCTTCTTCACTGTTTTTTAAATCAGCAAATGAATCAGCCACATCCGTTACGCTAATCGGATTGAAAATATTGTTTTTCTCATCATATAGAGTGAAACTGTTCTGGTCTACATCAGAACTGATAATTTCAACATTGGGAAGCGTTACGGTTATTATTTTTTCCTCGTCATTTTTTTCAATTTGGATTTTTGTAAAATCAATTCCGGCCATTATAGTACCATCATAACTGTAAATGAACATAGATGTAGTGAAAGGAATAGTATATCCGTTTATTTCTTTTGAACTGTCAAC
>JAIDPH010000328.1 GCA_029062885.1 Lachnospiraceae bacterium | reverse complement strand
ACAAATACATATAATTCATTGTAAAATGTAAGTTCTGCATTTTAATGTTCTCCTAAATTTTCTAATAAATTATCACAATTTTATTTTGATGTCAAGCGTGTTTCTGAAACATGGAAGGAATTTGCAAACATTTGTTCGAAATAAATAGAGACATTTCAAACATTTTATGATATACTCTATTCATATGGCACATAATAGTCGTATCAGTTAAGTAAAGGGGAACAGGCTGCATGAAAGAGCATATCTATATCTGCATTGACTTAAAGTCATTTTACGCCTCCGTTGAATGTGCGGAGCGCGGTCTGGACTCCATGACTACAAAACTTGTTGTAGCGGATATGTCACGTACTGAGAAAACGATTTGTCTCGCCGTCTCCCCTGCCATGAAAGCGCTCGGCGTCCATAACAGATGCAGGATATTTGAGATACCATCTAATATAGAATATATAGCCGCCGTTCCTCGAATGCAGCTTTATATTGATTATGCCGCAGAGATTTACGGTATTTATCTGAAATATATATCAAAAGACGACATCCATGTTTATTCCATTGACGAAGCATTTATGGATGTTACTGATTATCTTACAATGTATAAGCTTTCCGCTAAGGAACTTGGAATGAAGATAGTCGGAGAAATTTATGACAGACTCCGCATTCGCGCTACGTGCGGTATCGGTACGAATCTTTATCTTGCCAAGATTGCACTTGACATTACGGCTAAACACTCACCGGACTTCGTGGGCGAACTGACGGAAAAAACCTATCAGGAAACACTTTGGAATCACAAACCTTTAACGGACTTTTGGAGAGTAGGGGCAGGAACTGCAAAGAAGCTGGAAGGCTACGGCATTCTTACAATGGGCGATATTGCCCACTATGACGAGGATTTTCTTTATCACCTGTTCGGCATAGACGCGGAACTGCTCATAGACCATGCTTGGGGAAGAGAGCCGACTACTATCGCTGACATCAAAGCTTATAAGCCGGATACAAATTGTATCTCCTCCGGTCAGGTACTTGCCTGTGATTATAACTTTGAAGACGGAAAGCTGATTGTAAAAGAAATGATGGATCTGCTGTGTCTTGACATGGTTGAGAAAAAAATTGTCACCAAGTCCGTAACGCTACATGTTGGCTATGCAAACCGCCTTAATGTTCCATCGGCACACGGCACTGCATCACTGGATGATGAAACCAACTCAGATATTCTGCTGATACCCGCAATTACTGCTCTTTATGAGCGTATTGTAAATCCGCAGTTTCCGATTAAGCGCGTCAATATAAGCTGCAACAACGTTGTTCCTGAGGAATTTCATCAGTATAGTTTTTTTACCGATGCTGCGGAGCTTGAAAAGAATCGAAAAATACAGGAAGCTGTCATAAGCATTAAGAATAAATTCGGAAAAAATGCAATATTAAAGGGTATGAATCTTGAAGAACATGCTACTACGAGAGAAAGAAATATGCAGATTGGAGGTCATCGAAGTGGCGAAACGTCCTAAGAACAAAATGCCGGTATCCGACAGGGCTAAACAGTTCATGCCTTTTGCTGCTCTAAAAGGTTTGCCCGAAGCTCTGGCAGCAAAAGAAAAAATAATCGTCCCTAAACTCTCACTTTCACCGGAAAAGGAAGAGGAACTGGATTTAAAAATGCATCAGCTTAAACACGGAGAAATAGCTACCGTGGTCTATTTCTGTAATGGTGAATATATTAAAATATCCGGCATGATCGCACGGATTGATGAAACCAGCCGGATATTACAGATTGTGCATACTAAAATAGCATTTGATGATATCCTCGATATATTAGGAAATTAAACAAAACTAGCACTGCAAGAAAGCAAACATTTGCTGCTGTAAAAAGCATGATATATCTGACTTTACTCTCTTCTGCTTCCTTTGCCACATATTTATACGAAATCAGACTTGCCATTGACGCAATAAGCGTTCCGAGTCCTCCCAGATTCGTACCGATTATAAGTCCTGTAAAATCCCCAGTAAATCCGGACAATAACAGCGCTGCCGGTACATTACTGATAATCTGGCTTGCAATAATGGCAGTAAAAATCTCCCTTCCCACAATAACATTTTGTAAGAATTCACGAAAGGCTTCAATTCTTCCCACATTTCCGATGAAAATGAAAAATCCCACAAATGTTAAGAGCAAAGAATAGTCTACTTCTGCAAGAACTTTCCTATCGGTTACAAACACCACAATAAAAACCACTAATAATACAGCCTGCCACGGCAAAATATGCCCCACCGTCAACAGACATAATAAGAATAACGCACCATAAACCAAAAGACGATATATTACGCCGTCTCCATGTATAAAATCTTCATGAACAGATTCCTCCTCCAACTCAAAAGTCTGCGTACATGACCTTCCCTGTATCAGACTCCACACCGCCAGAAGCAGTAAAGACAATACCGTATAAGGCAGCATAAGCATAATAAACTCACCGATAGAGATTCCCGCTTTACCATACAGGTATAAATTCTGCGGATTGCCGATTGGCGTCAGCATACTTCCCAGATTCGCCGCAATCGTCTGCATTACCACAACCGGCAAAAGCAGCCGTTTTTTCTGTTCTTCCCCAAGCATTCTGAACACAGTAAAAGTAAAGGGTACAAATGTAATCAGCGCAACATCATTTGTAATAATCATACCGGAAAAAAAGCAAAGCAGAACCAATGTCAAAACAAGGCTTCGCCCGCTTCTCATATGTCTGATTAGTTTTCCCGCAACCCATTTAAACAATCCTATTTTCTGTAATCCCGCCATAACGCTCATTAAACAGAACAAAATCGCCAGCGTTCTGAAATCAATATATCCCAGATATTCTGTATCCGGCTTTACAATAAGCATAGATACTATGGCTAACAGAAGAGAAACGCAAAGTACTGTTTCTTTTTTTAAAAAGGTTATTATCCTGTTTGTCATCTCAAATCCCTCCGCGTGCCCGGCAGTACAACCATTATCTGTACGATAAAAACGGTCAAAAAACTGCTTTAACTGCTCATCTCCTACTGTTTCGGCATGGTTTCTTACACTTAGAACTATACTGTGATTTTTTCTCCAGCTTTAATATAATATCGTCACAACTTCCGTCTTCATTTACCTT
>JAIDPH010000327.1 GCA_029062885.1 Lachnospiraceae bacterium | reverse complement strand
ATTCAAATACCATATCATGAGTATTCAATACATTTATCGTTATTGCGCCTGTATTTTTTCTACATCCTTTCCACATAAAAATAATTGTCTTAATCCTTTAAATATGTTATAAGTATTCCATATCAAGTCATATAACCACAACCAAGACTATACAGTGTACAATTCTTGACGCTTTGTAATTCTTAATTTTGTGTGGTTATTCTACAAATTCATATGATAGAAAGCAGGCTTTACATCTATTCTAATGCTTTCTGTTATCTCAAATCACAAAGGAGTCACGTCTATGAACCAAAAAACTATGAATCAACAAATTACGAATCAACAAGATCCGGTTTCTAACTTAAACGAGGAATTTCAAAACGCTCATGGTAAAATCCCCTACGGTATGACAAATGACTACATGTTCAGAGCAGTTTTACAATCTAACAACAAAGCATTGCGTGGGCTCATCTGCTCACTGCTTCATCTGCGGCATGAAGATGTTTTATCTGTTGAAATTACCAATCCCATAATCTTGGGCGAATCCATTGAAGACAAAGAGTTCATGTTGGATATAAATGTCAATATGAATAACAATACTCTTATCAATCTTGAAATGCAGATGACTGAAAAATTGGTCTGGTCGGACCGCTCGATCAGTTATCTGTGCCGTTCACTTAATATGCTTACTCATGGTCAGGAATATCAGGAATTAAAACCGGTCATACATATCGGATTTCTGAATTACACACTGTTCGATGACTATCCTGAATTTTATGCAACTTATAAACTAATGAACGTAAAAAACCATCATATTTATAGTGACAAACTTACCTTAAGTGTGGTAGACTTATCTCAGATAGAATTAGCAACCGATGAGGACAGGGAATATAACATAGATAACTGGGCTAAGCTTTTTAAAGCCACTACATGGGAGGAAATAAAGATGTTAGCAGCAGAAGATAAATATATTGATGAAGCATCCAAATCTATTTTCCAGTTAAGTGCTGAAGAGCAGATAAGCAAGAGGTGTTTTGACCGTATGATATATTATCGTGAAAAGCGGTTTTATGAAAAAACTATTGAAGAGCAGAAAGCTGAAATCGCTGATAAAGATGCTGAGATTCAAAAGCTTTTAACCGAAATTGAAAGTCTTAAGGCTGCTGTTCACAAATAATAAGTTCTTTATGGGAAATAATTCTTGACACTGGAAAATGATGGGGCCGCCGATTCATCATCTGAATTACTCAGTCCCCACCATATTCTTTAAGAATTTCTTTTTGAACGTATTCCCGAATTCAATCAACTCTTTTACATTCTTAAGTTGTATATACCGATTGACTGTGTCAATCTTATCAATATAGTCTGTATTCACAATATTGTATCTGCTGCACTGCACGAACTTATCCGAGCCTAACTCTTCAAGTATCTTTTTATTTGGCTTATATGGAAGCTTCAGGTTTCCATTGGTGCAATAAACTGTCTGTCCCGCTCTGCTGTTCTCTATGTATATGATTTCCGATATTTCTTTCTTATACAGGATACCATCCTTTCGGAAGAATACACTCTGAGGCACATTATCATTTCTCGGAAACTCAAGTGCTTCTGAAATTACAGCGGATACTTTTCCTACATCATATGGCTTCTCAACATAATAATAACAATGAAGGTCACTGTACGCATGCAATTCAGGATCTTCCAAGGCTGTTGTGAATATTATGGGTGTATATTTATATTTCTGGAAGGTACGGATATATTCTGCAAATCTCATTCCCGATACATCACCGGGATTTGATGAGTTCAAAATAATATCCAACATAAATAAGTCAATATTGTTCTTCATTGCCAGAACAGATGCTTCTTCCTGACTGGTGGCCGTCTTTATTACCACATCATTTCTTAATCCTTCTATAATCTTGACAAGCATCTCTCTGCTTCTAATATTATCTTCTACGATAAGAACTGTTTTCATACTGCATATCTCTTTCTATAATGTTTTTCCCGTAAAGACAATAAAATACGCATACTTTATCTATGGCATTTAAAAAATATATCTGACGCAAGCAGCTCTAAATGATTTCTCCTTTGACCTGCTGATACTAAGGCGCGTGCCATTTATCAGCTCAAGTTCATGGGTATCCCAGCGTTTCAAATAGTGGCAATTAACCAGATAGCTGTTGTGAGGAAACTCAAACCCGAAAACGCATAGCTTTGCATATAACTCTTTCGTTTTTTCCTTTACTGTCATCTGGCTTACTATATCAGGCAGGTCGTAATAATGAATAGTACTTCCGTTCTTCGCAATCTCTATGTAAAGAATTTTATTTATATCAATCGGAACCGTATATTTACCATGAGTCACAAGAAGCTGATTTCTAACATTACGCCTGTACATTTCCTCTACTGTTTCAAGCAGACTTTTTCTCAATTCTCTAACCTGCTCCTTGCGCGTAAAGCGATAAGGCTGACATTTGAAATCCGATGTCGTGGGTGAACATTTTCCTGTACAAAATACGAGAAGTCCGTCTTTGTTTCTCTTTCTATACTCCTTGGCTACCTCCCTGCCACTTTTTCCGGGAAGCACCATATCTAAAATTACCAGATTGTATCTGCTCACACTTGCTTTAAGCAAATCCTCTCCTGTAGAGAACATTGATATTTTAAAATCTCCCTGCTTCAATTCGCCTTCCAGAAGAATATCCCTTATCTCCCGTGCACTTTTTCTTTCATCATCACATATTGCAATCCATAATAATTCTTCACCTGTGTAATACATATTCCTCATCCTCTTGCTGTCTTTCACTTTATTTTATATTTTACAACATTCACTATGTTATTTTTTCATTTACAACATAGTATGGTAGTTATTTTCATTTTATTACACTTTATAGTATTTCATCAAACAACAACTTGTTGTGTGTTAATATCTGTAACAACAAATAAGATATATGCAGAGCAATTTCACCGCTCAAATCAGGAAAACAGATTATGAAGACATTAAACACTATTTTAAGAGACTTAAGAGAAGATCATGATATTAAGCAGGAAACCATCGCAAAATATCTGGGCGTATCACAGCAGACGTATTCTAACTATGAAAACGGAAGGCGTGAAATCCCGATTGAGGCAGTCAAAAAATTATCCACATTTTATAAAGTCAGCACTGATTATCTGCTGCGTTCCGACACTTCATATCTTGGAAATATAGATATGCAGGCAACATATATCGATAATATAACAATGCATGATATTTTCTTTGATATGCAGTCACTTGACGAATCTAACCGCAAGAATTTAGTTAAATACATCAAGTTTTTGCATCAGGATACCAACTAGCATACATTCATTTGTTTTTGTTTCTGTCTATCCACATCAATATGTTGTAAAGTCTTGTTTTCAATTTGTTGTGTGTTATCTTATTTTTACAACAAATCAACTTGTGTTATATAAACGCAAATTAAGAAGGAAGCAAGGTTACCAAAATGAAACAAGTATATGAATTTTTGCGGGAACTAAGGGAGCAGCATAGCTATCGGCAGGAATACATTGCAAAATATCTGGGAATCACTCAGCAGACATACTCAAACTATGAATTAGGGCTCCGTGAAATTCCCCTACACCACATCATAAAATTATCCTGTCTTTATCAGGTAAGTACAGATTATTTACTGGGTATTGAATCTCCATATGCAGGTAATACCAATCTGTCACAGGAATATCTTGACGGACTCTCTCTGCATGACTTTCTATATAGTATTCAGCAGTTGGATACAGATAAGCGAAAAAGTCTTGCCCAATTTGTACGGTTTCTAAACAGTCAGGAGTAATATAATCCTCATATGCTGCCAGTCGCAGAACGTGTTTTGCCATCCATACTGCAAAGCAACGGAGCCAATGATAACAGCAGACTAAATGCAAGCGGGTTACATGGATGGAAAATCCACTCTGTCATACCTGCTGTTGCAAATGTAATCAATAAAGCGAACGGAAACAGGCTGCATGTTATGTCATATTTTCGTTTCTTGTAGTAAACCGCTGACTGCACCAGTGTACAGACTATAAAAATCACAAATACAATCCCTATCGGGATACCATGGTCATATGCTGTCTGAATATAAGTATTGTGTGCATGACCGCCCTTTTCAGTTCCGTCCGGCATGATAATACTCATTTCATCATGCCCTTTCATATTTAAATTTTCAATATACATTTTGAATATCTCAAGTCTACCATTCGCATAAGAATCCATATCTGTTTCCGCTTGTGCATCCTCCTCTTCATGAGAAAACTCCATTCCCGACAAAGTTAATGATGCTACCAGCATTATATCACTATTTCTGTCATTTTTTACAGTTGTAGTCGATTTAACGCATTTTCCTTCCGGTATTCCAAGCACTCTCATCTCAAAGAGTTGAACAAATCTGCGGATAGTCATATAGTATCCTCCATCCATATTTCTTCCATTTTTTAGATCATCCGGAATCCATTCAATCTCAAATTTTTCCGGTTGGGCAACAACTGCAGGAACAATACGCTGCAGGGTAAATACTGCCGGAAAACATACAATGACTACAGCAGACAGCATTGCTACCGTAGATAAAATTTTTATCTTACAACGCATACTTAAGTATACAAACGGAACTACAACAATCAGCATTACGATAGCTGCCAGATATCCCGTTCTCGTTAAAGTCAAAATAAGATATACTGTAGAAATTCCAAAAATGGTCAGTTCCTTCCATATATATGAAAGTCTTGCCTCCCTGTGATACGCTTGCAGCAACTTGACAAATGCTGCACACACTACCAACGATAAGTATTCGGCTGTAACTGTTACCGTATGAAAAATGAATGGATACCTCGAATGCTGAAAAAACAGATAAGGTCTGTGCATCAGACAGTAAACAGTCATAACTAAAAAATGAATCAAAACGCCATTACAAATATTGCCAAGCAACCTGTCTTTTTTATCCCATGCCGAGATTCTCAGGTAATACAACGAAAAAATGCAGGTCAAATATATAGTCCATCCTCTGGTATTTCGGAATATAATCAGTAATGCGAAGAAAAATGCCACCATGATTCCATATCCGGAAATCTTTCCAATCTGTCTACGCACCAGAATAAAAATAGTATTGATGATGACAATACCGGCGACCACAGCCGCCCATATGGTAAGCCGCAAAATCTGCATTTCATCTTCTGTCTCAACAGATACTGCCTGCGCATGGTAATAAAGTGGTCCGGCAATAGCCGCTATCACCAGATAAATCAAATTGACCCAGTTAAAAATTTCTTTCCGCTTATAGGTTACAATCACTGCAAGTCCAAAATAAATCAACATCTCACGGTACGCAATAATATGTTGGTTTTCATACAACCCATTCATATAATGCACAGTCGATTGAATAGCCAACGCTAAAAAGGCTGACTGAAGATAGTCTGCCCATCTGTCGCGTAAAACAGATAACCCCATATCATTACTTTTATGATATCTTTTATGATGTATACCATATAACATAATACCCGCTGCAATCAAAACACCGGTATCAAAGAAAATAATATCCAGCGCATCAAAACGGACATGGTTGCCTGCTTCATTCTTAAACAGATTACACGGCCATATTGCAAACATACATATTACAGCGCTGATAATGACTATAGGACTCGCTACACTTTTCCATACCTTCTCCACCGTAAGCAGGCAATTTTTCTCAGGATGCTTTTCATAGTATTTCTTTGATAAAAATGAAATCAGAAGTCCAAATAGCACAACAAAGGCATAGCATACAAAGGCTTTACCTTTACCTAACGGAATCTCATAATCATATTCCGTAATTATATTGTGTCCTTTGACTTCCATACCGTTATAAAACAATGTTCCGTTGTAAATCATGCCGGAAGTTTCCGTATCTTCATATGCCACATAAAAATCCGTGGAAATCCCCTGTATCATGTAATAGTATTCCCCACCGGCTTCCATATCCTGATCAAGTGTTATGGTATATAAGCCGGATATTTCCTCAGTATCTTCAACTGTAATGTTCTTATCTAAAACAACATTCCACTCAGCATCAAACAGAATAAATCTAAATTCTTCTCCGGCAGCCATGCTTAAGAAATAAATTTTTATATCCTTCAAATGACTATATGGCGCAACAAACCCCTGCGCTGCCAAATAATCACCCCTTATCGCGTCTGACTGCATGGACATCTGCTGATTGCTCTGTACTATAGGTTTCTCTGTTACATGGCTCAACGATATGAATATAATAATACCAAAAATTACAATCCAAACAATCCCGCAGATTGCCTGATGTTTATTTACAATTTTATTCAAATTTCTTTCCCTCCAATACGATTGCTGAAAAAAGAGGCAATGCAAACCATAAAATCAATACATATCTAACCAAATATGTTGGTCCCATAAGCAACGTCAGCCATATAATGAGTAAGATCAAATATGGCATCAGTATATAATACTTTTTTCTATAGACCGCATAGCCGAATGCAAAAGCATAGCACCAGAACAAAAATCCCGGAGAAAATATCATGGATACAATCGGAATCTTCTCCTTAACTATCTCCAGCGACATTTTCCTATACACCTCATCCAGCCATGGAATCTTACTCTCTCTGACGCCAGGCTGTTCCACCTCATATTCAAAATAAGAACTGTCTTGATATACAAAAGTAAACTTAACATTTCCCGTATAAACATCAATGACCGTATCCGGATACCAGAAACCATATGTATTTTCCAGCCATGCATTAATATAAGTAAATGGTTTTTTTAATCCGATTTTCACCCAGAGCTTTGCATATTTGAGTTTGTCAGTCTCGTATGCTGCATTTTGAAAATGATATTTTACCGGATCGGAGGATTTAGGCGTATAAAGTTCCAACGCCTCTTCCGGTAGTATTTCATGTAATAAGGCAATATCCTCTTTTTCAAATGCATCTTTGTTTAATATATAAGTTCTCGTAAGCTGCTGTATCGGAACGGTCAGCATTTCCTGATTTTCCGAATCGTCAGCATTAAGCGTCAGTATCAGGGTTTTATCAATCAGCAAAAACAGAATAAAAATAACTGCTATCATTATTACCATTTTGCGAAAATATTTTTTAAAATATATAAGAAGAACCGGCACCATTACAACAAATGCATACATAGCATTTTTTCTAAATAGTGACATCATCAATGCACTGAAAATAAAAAGAGCCATTTGAAATTTTGAATTAAAAAAATATTCCGCAGAGATACTCATCTCCAGCATACAAATCAACAGCAATAAAAAAGCCGCCGTAAAAATTGTATCTTTGGTGGAGCACATCACGTGCATAACAATTACCGGAAATAAGGCAAAATAAATAACCGAAAAAAACCTCAACATACCGGAAACCTTCTTTTTTTTAAGAAAGTTAATCAGGTACGTAAAAGCGCCTGCAACCATAAACATCTGTACTATCATATAACATGCAATGCCAAGGTTATAAGATCCTGTAAATTTATGCACGGCGCAGATAATACCGCCCAGCATCAGTACATGCACAAGCGGATGATGTGTCGAAAATGTTCTGGCTGCCACCTGCACATATTCATTCTGTGCGTCATAGACAAAAAAACCCGGATATACCGCAAGCAGCACGGGAAGCCAGCATATAATCAAAAAAAGATATATTACTAAATTCTCATGCTTTAATATCACTTCAGAAAACCGCGGTATCTTTAAATTATGCGTCTCTCCGGTTTTTCTTTCTTCAATACTCTCTAAAAAACTCCATAATCTTCGAATTGGTACCGCAAAGAAACAAGTCAGTACCGGCATGGAAATCCACAATTTCCAATCCTTAAAATTGACATTGCCGTTTGCATCCAATCTCGAACCAAAAAGCATCGCAACAGTAAACAGAAAGGACAAAATACCGGCTATCTTCCAGCCTCTGACATCATGTATATCAATATTATTAAGCGACATATTTAATACATATATGCATGAAAACCACATGAATACAGAAAATATACTATTTGTAAATCCCAGTTCTCCTGCTTTTAAATTCGCTATCTGGGGAAAACACAAAACACCGGCTGTAGCAATAATGATAGCAATAGTTTTCACGCTGATATTATCTTTATGGGCACTCGCGTTCATCAACACACTCCCTTACTACGTATTGCGGTGAATTATTCAGTGAAATATAGATCCTTCCAATATATTCCCCGATAATGCCAAGCATAAGCATCAGCATGCCGCCAATAAACATAATTGCTGACATAATTGAGCTAAAACCAATTATGACATTTGGGTCAACCAGTTTCCTGATGACTGTATAACCGCCGCATATAAATCCCGCAACAGCCGCCAATGCTCCTATAACCGTCGCGATTCTAAGCGGTATGATACTAAACGCAGTGAAGCCGTTAAACCACAACGCAAACAGCTTTCCCAGGGTATATCCGGAAGTTCCGATTTCACGCTCTCTGTGATTAACATCTGCATTTGCAATTTTCTTGGTCGTACGCAAAACCAGACCAATCACATAAGGATACGGATTGGTATAACGCACCATTTCATCAATTATGAACCTCTTCGCAGCAAAATAGCTTGACAGATATAAATCCTTTGGTTTCCCTAGCATCACCCGCGCCATCAATTCATTGAGTTTACTGCCCAGATTACGGAATGCCGAATGCTTTTTATGCTTATATCTTGCATATACTACATCAAAGCCTTCTTCCATCTTTACAAGCAGCTTTCCTACTTCTTCCGCAGGCGTCTGCCCATCATCGTCCAGACAGACAACAATATCTCCATGTACATAATGAAAGCCAGCCATCAACGCAGCATGCTGTCCAAAATTTCTGGCAAGATTCACGCCGCAGACTTTCTCGCTTGCATCACAGATATGCTTAATCTCTTCAAACGTATCATCCGGTGAACTGTCATTTACCAAGATGATTTCATAATCATACTGTTCCATCTCTCCCATTGTCGAGCTGATTTCTTCTACCACTTTGCCTATTGTACGTGATGAATTGTAGCACGGTATTACAAAGCTGACTAACTGACTCATTTATTTGCCTCCATAAAAATCACTTCTCTTTTGATTCCATCTATAGTAAGAATTTCCTGTTTTCCATCCAGTAATTCAAATCCTGCTCTCTCATAGCTTTTTCTAGCACCGATATTATCTGCAAATACCCTTAAGAATACAGAATTAAGTTTCAGTTCTGCAAAAGCATAGGCAAGAGCAAGCTTCGCGGTCTGCGTGCCATATCCCTTCCCAACAGCATCGTCTTCTCCGATAAATATACCATATTCCGCCCTTGCCTGCACTCTGTCTATATCCCTAAAATATACGCTTCCTACGTCTCTGCCTGATGCCTTCTCGCATATAATGAACTGAACAACATATCCGGGCTCTATCTGCGTGTGTATCCAATTAAGATGTCCCTCCACTGTAAAGGGTTTCTGATATATGAAATTATGCCGTACCCTTTCTTTGTTGCGCCATGCTATAATTTTCTCAGTATCTGAAACTTCCATTTTCCGCAGATAAATCATCTCTGATTCCAGCTGCATTTTCGCTTCCATTTGACTCCTTATCATCAGGCTTAATCCTCCAGAACTTTGTAAACAATATATCTTCCGTCAATTAAATCTTCCTTTTCCACACTAATCGTAATTCCCTTTTGAGCATAGTACGACTTCAGCCAATCAGTATTGCCATCCTGTTTCTCTTTATCAATTATAAAATATACGAAGGATTCACGCAACAACCCTTCCTCCATCGTTTTGATGCCGAACCTATCCAATTTTTCCTTATAAAGTGGGCTTTTACACATCCAACCTCCCATTATATCATAATTTGTAAGCGAATTATCCACATTTTTAAATATTTTCTGTGAAAAACTTACGGTCGAATACACATCTTCAAAATAGAAGTTCTCAGGGTGAGACTTACAATATTCAGCAATAGCCACTTCTCCTTGATTCGCTTCTTCTCTGGCTTCCATATCTGATAAAACCACATTAAAGCTCTGCGGAATACAGCATACACATATTAATCCAAGCAATGCCAATGCTGCCGATACCTTCTTTTGACTCTCATTATACATAAAACTCATGCAAATCATTCCCATAAGGACCATAAATTCAGCCAGATATAGGGAATGCGTAATCCTCACCGGATATCTACCCTGCATCAAAATAAACATCCATAAGCCTGTCCTGACGGCACCAAGCAAAGCAAGCTCCCAAATAAATGAAAATTTTCTCTTTGCTTTAGTATCGTTAAATACATTCATAATACCTAAGATAAAAAAGCATATATATCCTGCATTCACTAATATGTTATATGGGACATCCTCTGAATGAAAAAGACGATAAACAGAAAGTTTTCCATGATACCACAGACTATTAAACAATTTACCAGACGTCCCTTTCTCCGACATCATACCGACATCTGTACCTTTTGCCGCATAATCTGCAATCTTGCCCATTATTTCTTCGTCAATATCTTCAGACAACCCAAAATTATAATTATCGAGGAGTTCCTGCTGCGCGTCATTTAAACCAATTGACGCCAGATACTCCTTATGTTCTCCGCCCGTCAATATATCATAGTGATAATCATAGACTTCCGTTCTACTATTAAAAAAGGAAACAAACGCTTTCCAATCTTCACTGCCGTATGCTGCGAAATCAACCAGCCTGCTAAAAATCATTCCGGCAAGAATCGTGCCAATCACGATACCATATTTTAAATAATTTTCCTTAATGAGAAATTTTTCTTCTTCCGCCCATCTAAACAAACCTGCAAGGCATATAAGCGGAAACACAAGCAGGAGCATCTCGGTACGAAGCTGATATGCCAGAATAACAAGTAAAATTGACGGAATATTCCTAATGATAAACTCTTTGACTGACAGACTGCTCTGTGAAGTCATAAAAAGAAAGATTGCCGCAGACGCCATCATAGTACAAGTCAGCGTATACTGTATAGCAATAGTATGCGGCAACACTACACCCCACAAAAATACCGTCACCAATACCATGCCGCCTGCCTTAGTATACCATTTCCTACTCAACCGAAGCAGTCGAAGTCCCACCATATAAAGACTTCCCATTTGACAAAAAAACAAAAACAGACCATACCATGGAACACTCCTGCATAGTCTGTAAAGTAAACTGATAAATGCACCCAGAATATATAATGTCTGCATATTATGACCGTCAGGGGTTCCGGTATAAACCCCTGACATAATATCCTTCATCATCACATCATCATTCATATCATAATAAAAATCAAAGAAAAAGCTCAACAGAATAATATTGACTGTCATGGTCATTAGCATTATTATACAGTTTCCATATTTCTCCCAAGCTTTTTGTATTTTCATGAAGTTTATACCTTCCTGATACCCCTTAACAAAATATTCTGATATTAACAGAATGATGGAGTGCTGTATAACTATATCTAAGCATAGAATAACTTTATCTGCTCCGTAATATGCTCAACCTCGTCTGCCGTCAGCTTATAAAACATTGGTAGTCGAAGCAGTCTTTCACTTTCTTTTGTTGTATATTTATCTTCTCCATGAAATCTGCCGAATTTGATACCTGCCGGAGCTGAATGAAGCGGAACATAATGAAATACGGCATGTACACCTCTTTCTTTCAAGAAATCAATCAGTCTTCCTCTCTCTTCCAAATCCTTGGTTTTAATATAAAACATATGTGCATTATGACTGCAATACTCAGGAATATAAGGCAGTTCGATCTTTCCTTCCTCCTCAAGCGGTGCAAGCAGCTCTCTGTACTGATTCCATCTGTCCATTCTTGCCTGTGTTATTTCATCAGCTAATTCTAACTGAGCATACAGGTAAGCAGCATTCATATCACTTGGCAGATAGGAAGAACCGTAATTCTGCCAGCGATACTTATCAACCTGCCCTCTGTAATATTTACTACGGTCAGTTCCCTTCTCCCTGAGGATTTCTGCCTCCTCAATATTTTTTTCGTCCCGAATCAACAGTGCTCCACCCTCGCCCATACTGAAATTCTTGGTTTCATGAAAGCTGAAGCATCCGAAATCTCCAAATGTTCCAAGAGGCTTCCCTTTATACGATGCCATTATACCCTGCGCCGCATCCTCTACCACCGTCAGATGATGCCGGTTTGCAATTTCCATGATAGTGTCCATCTCACAGCCTACCCCGGCATAATGCACCGGCACTATGGCTCTCGTACGCTCTGTAATGGCATCCTCAATAAGGGTCTCATCAATATTCATGGTATCCGGTCTTATATCCACGAAAACAGCTTTTGCCCCACGAAGGACGAAAGCATCAGCCGTAGAAACGAAGGTATATGAGGGCAAAATCACCTCATCACCCTCTTTGATATCAGCTAGCAATGCCGCCAGTTCCGTCGCATGGGTACACGACGTAGTAAGAAGACATTTTGCGGTTCCGGTTTTTTGCTCTATCCATTCGCTGCACTTCTTAGTAAAAGGACCGTCACCGCATATCTTCTGATTTTCGATGGCTTGCTTCATATATTCTATTTCTTTCCCTGTATAGGGCGGTACATTAAAATTAATCATAACTTATACCTATACATCCTTCATCTCTATTTTACTGTCTTCTTCGGTATAACCACCTTATCCAGCTTCCAAATATCATCTACATATTCCTGAATGGTTCTGTCAGACGTAAACTTACCACAGCAGGCCGTATTCAATATGGCGCTCTTCGCCCATCCCTTCTCATCCTTGTACGCTTTTTCCACTTTCTTTTGAGCTTCAGCATATGACTTGAAATCTTTCAGAATAAAGTACATATCCGCTTTTGAAGTGCTTTGCGTATTTAATAAGGAATTATATAAAGTTCTGAACAACTCAGGGTCATTCGGTGAATAGGTTCCGTTAATCAGCTGCATCAGTACTTTCCTTACGTCAGGATCATTATTAAAAATTTCCATCGGATTATATCCGCCGTGGTTCTCATAACGGATAACCTCATCAGAGCTTAAACCAAAGATAAAGGCATTTTCCTCTCCGACCTCTTCAACAATTTCCACGTTAGCTCCATCCATAGTTCCTATGGTAAGCGCACCATTCAACATGAACTTCATGTTACCGGTACCGGAAGCCTCTTTACTTGCTGTTGAAATC
>JAIDPH010000326.1 GCA_029062885.1 Lachnospiraceae bacterium | reverse complement strand
CTCTATATCATGACCTCTTCTGTATATATCATGATTTCCACCATGCCGCTCGAAAACAAATCCTCCGTCTTCAAGTTTCTTTATCAAATCTCTTTGCTTCATTAGTGTTCCTCCATATAACATTATTATACACATTAATTACACAACAGTCAATTTGATTATCCTTTTCTGTCTTAATTACCAGTTTAATCATAGCCTTCTATTACCAAATTATTTCTTAATTATACTATAAAAAGTTTTGCTTACAATAAAACTGTCTGCGCTTAATTCTGTTTCCTTCGGTCTAATTTCATGAGTTATCATGTTCCGAACGAATCTTTAAGCACAGACAGCTAATTCTGCATAAAGAAATAATACTGAAAATGTTACTAATAGATTTAATACATCCAAACTATAAATCAATCCTCATATTCCATCGGAATCCATATATGAGTCTTTCCAGTCTTAATTCGAATTCCTTCTACCTCCTCCAAATTAATAGGAGCCGTGAACATGTTGGAGTAATTGACCGAATACGGATACTCTTCTAACAACTTTGCCTCTTTACGTTCAGAGCTGTCATTACCACCATAATAACACTCTACTTCACTACCATTTTTTAAAACTACGGATAACTTAGTATATATTGATTTAAAACTGCTTATACCTGAATAAAATATTGATATCGGAGAGACTGATATTTCCTCAATCATTATCCCGTTTTCCTCAAACGCCTTTCTCGTCTGCTCATCTATAGTTAGATTCACCCTGTCTACCTTAGTTCCAAGTGTAAACTCGGTAAGAAACTTGTCCACGTATGATGTAGTAGCTCGCTTTTTCGTATACACCTGAATGACTTCGCCCGGTTCAAATGTCTCATTATCAGTTGGACTGAAAATATAGCTTCCTGTTATAATGCCATCATCAGACGAACTATAATACCTACACTGGTCTAACGGATAGCTGGTATACTCTGAATTAGCATTAGCAACAAAAGCTAATCCGTCTATTCCTATCCCCGAAAATTGTTCCCTATTGCCGTCATCTTCAGGATTCATATTGTAAGAGTATGGAATTAAAAGATAATAATCGTCATACAAAACCGCTTCAAGTTTCAATGTTCCATAATATGTTTCAATTTCATTATCCAATACCTTACCATACTTCTCGTAAAAACCTTTCTGATCCGGCGTCAAATTGTGTTCGTGTCTCGGATGCATAGCTTCCGCAAATCTGTCTTCCATTGAAAGCCTGCCCACAGCAAATACGGTCATACCGGAGAGCAGAAACAAGACTGCAAAGGTTGCCGCCCGAGCCGTAAAACGGACTTTTTTTGCTGTTTTTCCGGTTTCCGCCGCTTCTTCAAGTTCTTCATATATTTCATTTTTTTGTTCTTCTGACAAACCAATCTTATTATACATGCTTTTAAATATTTCCTGCTTCATTCCCTATTCCCTCCATATCCATTAATAATTTCTGCTTAAGAAGCTTCTTCGCCCTCACCAGTCTGGCAGATACCAGATTCGGGGTGATTCCAAGCAGCTTCGCTATTTCTTTTACCTGATATTCCTCATAATAACGTAGGTATAATACAATCCTATATTTTGCGGGAAGTTCTGAAAGCATTTCAAATAATTCATGCTCTTCATTCTGCCCTGAAAAATCCACAGCCTGTCCGGCCTCTTCCAATGGACGTGTATGTTTCATCCATGCCGTGTTAAGCATGCTCTTGCAGCAATTGACCGCCACACGGATAAACCATGCCTTCTCATGTTCGCTATTCTCAAAATGCGGCTTTTTTCTCAGATAGCGCAAAAAAACCTCTTGAACTACCTCTTCCGCAATATAGACATTTTTTCCATAGGACACGGCAATTCTATATACCATATCGGAATACCTGTCAAACAATTCCTTCACAGAACTGTCCGGAGCCATAATTACCCCTCCTAACTGTAAATAGTAAATGCGCATTCAAATATAATACTTTTTAAGGACTAAAAATATGACAAAAAAGTTGGGAATTTTAAAAAAAGGACCGGAAAAAATTTCCAATCCTTTTGCAATCATCTATTCTCGGCGTGTCCTTCATTGCTCTTAACTATATTTGTTTAGGTTTTAGCAAATGCACGCTCGCTTTTACTCCAATTACATCATTTATTTTGGCTTGCTGATTTTCTGTTGCCAAAATGTTGCCGTTTAAGAGAACTATAAAAGGTATTGATATGCTTGATAATATCTGCCGATCTGCTCTCCGGTGCAGGCAAGATTATGTTCTCCGGAATAATCTTCCAGCACTTCTTTACTAATTAATAATTCCGGTAACACATAGGCATTTTTGCAATCTTCCATTGTAAGTTGAGTATATTGTATTGCTTTTTCAAAAAACATATTTTTTTTCTCTGGATCTGAATCATATTTCAATCCCCGTTTTACTTCGTTTCCAATGTTTACCATTTGCTGAACAAGAGAAAGATCAAACCATTTTTCCCTCAAAACTGAATCCATTTACAGATCACCTCCGTAGCTTTTGCCATAATATCCGAATCCAATATTCCCATTCCACCTCGCGGGAAACCATGAAGCTGATTGTTATGGATATTGATAAAGGAATCATATTCCAGAATTTCATCTATTGATTGATTTTCAAGCCACAGATTAAATCCCCACATATCAATTTCCTTTGATTCTCGCTGTTCTTTCAGATAGTCTGCCAGCTCATAGTGCATGTCCGCATCCAGCGCTACCAATTCCTGTTGTAAATCCACAACTCCTTTCACAAATCCGTTTGCAAAAGAGTTTATTTCATACAACTCACTGACTTTATATTTTTTATCTAAAATAATCATTTCTTAATTCTCCCAGTAACCAGCCTTAATTCTATTTCAAGAAGTATTCACATTAAATATATAATTGCCATGTGCTGATATCAAAACGTGGTTTCTTCCAAAACTTCTCAAAATGTTGCCACACATTTATTATAGCAAATCTTCACATATTAACAACACATTTTTAAATATTACGCAGTAAAAGCCACTTTAAATGCTTAATTGAATACTCTTAATTATATTCTTGATAACGCATTCCGACACCAACTAAACAATATGGAAAAGGCTCTATCAAAATCATAGTCACTATATTTTGTAATGATACACTCAATTCCAAAACAGCTTTATCCTCGTCTTGTACACACTCAAGCAATTCCCGTTTTGTTGAAATAAAATTACCACTGCTTAAATAATATAAACTATCTGCCATTTAAAATAAGCTGTGTTAAAAAGTAATTACTCGTACTCATTTATGCTCTTCAAGCCATCGCAGCGCCGTATACGCATAAACAGCGCTTCCTGCGCAAAGAGCGTCCTCATCAAACATAACTTTAGGATGGTGCTGAGGATAGATATATCCTTTTTCCGGCGTTCCCGCAGCAAGAGCAAGCATAACGGACGGCACCTTATGGCTCACGTAGGCAAAATCTTCAGAACCTGCCGTTTTAGAAGCTTTCTGTCCGCCATCCGCTTCGCTTAAACTTTTGGATGAAAAAGCTTTTCCTTCTCCCAAGAGTTCTTTGACATATTTATAAGCCTCGTCCGTCAATACTTTATCATTGAAAAGAGTCGGACAGCCGCTGCCGAATGTCATCTCCGCCTCAGCCCTGAATGACTGTGCGATTCCCTTCGCAATTTCGGTCAGCCTCTGCTTAATAAAGATGCGTGTTTCTTCATCAAACGTCCGTATGCTTCCCCCCATCACTACCACGTCAGGTATAACGTTTGCAGCATTTCCGGCATTCATCGTTCCTATTGTCAGCACTGCCCTGTCCCCCATTGCAAGCTCTCTGGCATGAATCTCCTGCAGGGCGATAACAATATGTGCCGCCGCATTAATCGGATCTATTCCCGTATTCGGCATCGAGCCGTGGCATCCCTTCCCTTTTACCTTGATTTCAAAATAATCGGCAGCCGGAGCGCTGACTCCGGGCATAGCCGTAATGACTGTTCCTGCCGGAAACGGCATTCCCGCCATAACATGAATCATCATTGCCGCATCAACGGACGGATTTTCCAGCAGTCCTGATTCTATCATATCCTTAGAACCTTCAAATATTTCCTCGGCAGGCTGGAACATAAGCTTAACGATTCCTTCGATTTCATCCTCATGCTTTTTTAAAAGACGCGCCGCGCCAAGCAGCATTGCCGTATGCATATCATGTCCGCAGGCATGCATCTTCCCGTTTTTTGAAGCAAAATCGACATCTGCTTCCTCCTTTATTGGAAGTCCGTCCATATCCGCGCGAAGCATAAATACTTTTCCTTCTTTTCCCGCGCCTGCCATAGCGACGATTCCTGCCCTGCCGCATAACTGCGGTTCATATCCCATATCTGTAAGCTGTTTCTTTACATATGAAATCGTGTCCTGAATATCAAATCCCGTTCCGGGGTTAAGATGCAGGAATCGTCGGTCGTTTATGATTGTATCATGCATTTGTGAGGCTTCTGATAAAAGTTCTGTGTATGACATGGTTTTGGACTCCTTTCAGGTGTGAAATAGTAATATAATTGCAAAGCTTGGTTTTTCAAGACGGACGTTGTACAATATAGACAAATCAACGCAGGCACGCTTGCGCTGCATTGTTCGCTCGTAGCGGTACATAAGGTGCCAAAATACGGCACCTAAATACCGACGGCTCCATAGCACCTGCTTATGATATTGTCTATATTGTACAACTACGTTATGAAAATAAGCAGTTTCGCAATTCCATTCACCAGGTCAGAGCCACATATATTACTATGTGAGGTCCTGTGATGACGCCGGTGGTTAGCGAGGTATTTTCGAGCTTAGCACCGCTGCGTCTGAACCGGAGCGAAGGCGCACCTCTCATAGTAATATATGTGGCTCTGACCGTCCGGAATTAATATAAAAATATTATACCACAATCCCCTGTTTCATGATACAATATCTGGGAATATTTATTATTAAGCAAATCAAGAATGGAGATTATCATGGGAATTTTATCAAGTTTAGAATCAAAACCGGTATTTCACTACTTTGAAGAAATCTGCGCCATTCCGCATGGTTCTTCAAATACTAAAGCAATCAGCGACTATTGCGTCAATTTCGCAAAAACGCATGGTTTAAGATATATTCAGGATGATTCAGATAATATCATTATTTTTAAAGACGGAACCTCTGGCTATGAGCAGTCGGCTCCCGTTATACTTCAGGGACATCTTGATATGGTCTGTGAAAAAGACTCTGATTGCAATATCGATTTTAGCAAAGACGGACTTACACTACAGCTACATGACAATACCATCACTGCAAACGGAACCACGCTTGGTGCTGACGACGGTATCGCCGTTGCTTACGCTCTTGCTATTCTTGCTTCAGAAGACATACCCCATCCGCCGCTTGAGGTCATATTTACGTCAGACGAAGAAATAGGTATGCTGGGAGCTGCAGTTTTAGACTGTTCCTCTTTACAGTCGCGCATTATGCTGAATCTGGATTCAGAAGAAGAAGGATATCTGTTGGTAAGCTGTGCAGGCGGAATCAGAGTCAACGCTAAGCTGCCACTGGAAAGAGAAAATGCTTCCGGAATCGTGGTTGACATTAAATTATCAGGTCTGATGGGTGGACATTCCGGCGTAGAAATCGACAAGGGACGCGCCAATGCCTGCAAACTTCTTGGACGTACCCTATACAGACTTTACAACGACTTTCAGTTCAGAATTATTTCCATAGGCGGCGGACTTATGGATAATGCGATTCCAAGAGATGCGTCGGCACAGATTCTTCTTTCAGAAGATGCAGATTTATCTGGTCTTGAAAATACAGTCCGTGAATTAAATGAAATCTATAGCAGGGAATACCAATTGACAGACCCGGATGTTAAGCTGGATATTTGCAATAAAAAACCTGCTGCCTCTACCCCCGCTATGACTACCGGTACAACTTCAAAGGTTATTACCGCGCTTGTCAGTCTTCCTAACGGAATACAGTGTATGAGCAGCGATATCAAGGATTTGGTGCAGACTTCGCTGAATCTCGGAATTCTTTCTTCCACAGATACGGAAGTCATGTATTCTTTTGCAGCACGCAGCAGTGTGGAAACCGAGAAGGATGAACTCGTGGAACGCATAAAATGCCTGATTGAAGAACTTGGCGGAACCATAAGCTGCAGCGGTGCATACCCCGCATGGGAATATCGCAAGGACTCTCCACTCCGCGAGCTGATGATAAGAATCTATGAAGAACAATACGGTAACAAGCCTATAGTTCAAGCTATTCATGCCGGAGTTGAATGCGGTATTCTCTCAGGTAAACTCCCAGAGCTCGACTGTGTGTCTTTCGGTCCTAATATAAAAGGCGCCCACACGCCACAAGAATCATTAAGCGCTGACAGCGTACTCCGCACGTGGAATTATTTACTGGAAATTTTGAAGCGGTTAAATTAATAGATTCCATTCATGCCTTTTCCTCTCTGAGTACCTGAAATGCCAAAAACGGCATCAACGCCATAAAAGGATAAATATACCTGATTAACACGCATGGGCCGGCTGCCACAGTCAAAAAGTAAATCATCACAGCCGCCCATGGAATCAGCTGACGATAGCGCTTCTGTTTCAAAAAAGCAAGTCCCGCAAACAGTGTCAGAAAACAATATAATGCCGGAGCAAACAGAATTTTTGCAGGCAGAAAACGCTGGTGCACGCAATCCGTAGCAATCGCCTCATAGACATTTCTCACCGCCGGTAGAAGATTTTCTTTTTTAACAAAATCACCTGCAAATACCGGTATTGCATCTGTGATCAGATACCCTGTTCTGTCACGCCACCAATCCTGATATACCAGACAATGCGATATATCCGTCAAGAACCAATCTCCCATCGTCTGATATAACGGCGCCAATAAATAGGAACCGGGATATTGACATGCCAGCCGCAGATAAATTCTTATAAAATCCGAGGGATTTTTCCTGAACAAATCATTATTGAAATACATCTTTACACCATCCGAAATATAAGGACGGTAGTTTTCCATACCTTTCTTAGGCAAATAAGCGGTCAGCAGCTCCAAATCCTCTTCTTTCATCTGTTCGCCACTGCTCTTATAGGTTCTTGCAAGCTGCTGTAACGGAATACTTAACGCTTCCGCCGACTCTCCCGGTTCAGCGCCGGTTATATATACAAGAGACTGCTCCACTGCAAAAAACAAACAGATGCTTAAAAGCGTAACAACCGCCAGTCTTATCCATACTTCTGTGTGTTTTTTCCTTGAAGACTCAATATCTCTGCGGCGTAATTTATTACAATGCAGGAAACAACACAACACGGTTATTAATAGAATTACAAGAAGTATTATCTGTATATATACTCCGTTTTTACGAAACAGCATAAGACCAAGATTTACTATGCAAAGCCGTATCATTTCTTTTTTACCGAATTTCTCTTTGCCCTCCATCGCTTGAACAAGAAGGAAAAAATCCATCAAAATGAATGCAGTAAAAAAAGTATCTTTCGTAGTGCTTATCGCCATCAGCGGATGCACTGGAAAAATTATACACCAAAGAAGCGTTCCGATAAGCATTCGTCTCGTAGCATTACGGCGAATCAGGAATGCAAAGCCACAGGCAAAAGCGCCTGAGAGCAAGACCATCTGTAAAAGGGCATAAATCGCCATACCATCCAGGGGACAATGCAGATTCTTTTGTAAAAATCTTCCGACATCATAGCAGGCTCCTATAAATAAAGTATGAGCAATCGGATGATGATTATTGAAAGTATGCTGTGTGTATTGAATTAACTGCGGCTCACCATCATAGGAATAAATAGCAGGAAAATATGCCAGATAACACGGGAGCCAGCCAATAAGCAGAGCCACATGATAAAAAAATGGCTTAGAAAGCAGCTTTGAGCGCTCCGGAGCACCCGTAACAAAACGGCGTCCACCATGCCACATGAAGTACAAAACCGCTGTTGTCAAGACAAATGTCGCTATTCCTGCGAATGCAAGCATAAGTACATTTTGGGGCTTAATCACATACGCCTTACCCTCAGCCGCCAATCCTGTCAAAATAAGTCCCAGCACTTCGAACCCGGCGATAGCGAGTCCACATACCAGAAACAACTTTTGCTTTTTCAGATTTACAGGCATTTCTTTTATCAGTTTCTTTATTAATTCCTTTTTTTGTTCTTCTTTCTGTTCCTGCATCAAATGCTCCTATATTCTCAATAGCTTAATTCCGAATTACGATTCAATCTGAATTTTACCACATTGATATAAATGTGTATAGCCTAAATGTTAATTGTCGTAGTCTGCGCATTTTATTGTATTTATACCTTTTCCATGATAAAATAACTAAAAGTGACTGCTATTTGTACTTCTCCGGAAAGCATCTCTCAAAACAATGAATGGAGGAACTGCCGATGAAATGCCTCAATAAGTTTATTGCTATTGCACTTTGCTTCATAATCTTTATTAATAATTCAAATATTGCCTATGCAAATACCGATTATCCGATAGAGAACGCTGAAAGCACTAATGATATGGATGTACGGATATATAAAGTACCGGTAATAAGCAATGAGTGTACAGGCTCAACAATAACTTTCTACGGATACAATGGAAAATTTTATCTCGCTCTTGATGATATTAAAGATTTCACACGGTACAAATTTAATGAATCAGATTCGCAATTGATACTGGGACACGGCATTCGTGAAATCCGCATTGAAAAAGAAACCGGACACATGACAGACTGCAATTGTGTTGACCAGGGAATAATTGATATCTTAGAGTACAACGGAAAATATTTATGTGAAGGAATACCCATGCTCACCTATTTAGGCGCCGACTGCACTGTAAGAGACGGTAAAGCTCTTGAGATTCTTATGCCTTCCTTCACAATCTGGGAAGCTGTAATGCTCTCCTTTACAATCTGGGAATCAGTAATTCCCGATTATGCAGATATGTATCTAAACAGAATAACAGACTGCGCCGTGGATTCTATTGTAGATTTTTCCACTTTATCCGATGATTTACTTATACCTGAATGGATGGAGTTCTTTGAAGCACAATCTTTAAGTGAAAAAGAACTTCTTGCAAAAACACGTGCTGCATCGGGATATCCGATGAAGGATTATGTATATGTCGATATGGATCACGACGGTTTAAAAGAATTAATAGGAGTTGCTGACAGCGGCGATAATAAACCATTTCAAACATGGTACTGCAGCAGTGACGGCGAGACATGTCTTTTAATTCATCAAAATTCAATGTTATTTGATGACCTTACAATAGAATTACTTGAATTTAATTATGAAACACATGTTGTAATAAATTCTTATAATTTAATAGGGACATCAAAAGAATTTTCCATCATATCCCTTAAAAACGGAGAAGCATGCATCAAGGCATCTGAAGAATATGGTTATGTATTTATGACCAAAAGTGGAGACATACTTCTTGATGTAGAAGACTATGATGGCATATACGATCCGGATACCCTTTTTTATTCCCACACCTGGATAGATACATATCTGTGTTTTGACGGAGAATCTTACAAGGAATACATCGCATATGAAATAACAGAGTCTGAATACTTAAAGTTTATAAACGCACAAGAGATAAAAGACAGGATTGCCGACGAATTAACGGAATCCGATACAATAGAGCTGGAATATACATATTTCAAAAGGAAAAATAATATTCTTCATATACAATGCAATGTACACCAGAGCTCAGGTACGATATATTATGGATATTATACCGTCAGGTACTCCGGTGACGTACTTGATGAACAATTTATCATTCCTGATAATCAATCGAAAGAATATAATCCGGGACAAATGTCCCCCCGCCTCTCTTATTTTGAGGCGGCGCCTTAAAGACAGCTTCCTCAGCGAAGTTCTATTCCTAATAACCGAAGCAATGTCGGGGAAAAAGAAAATTCATTCATTAATGCAAAGACTTCATTAAGAGCTCTCTCTCTGACATTCTTCGGGGTCATCGGTCTTAGAACTGCTCGTATCAGGATATTTTTAGGCGTGTTTTCAAAGTCGATAAACTCTAACAGCTGCGTTTTATAACCGGAATACTCAAGCAGATTTGCGCGTACTGCATCTGTTGCCAATGCACAAAAGCGCTCTTTGATAATCCCATACCTTGATAATATCGGAAGGTTATCCGATTTAATCTGCTTATTAAGTTCATGCTGACAGCACGGTACGGAAAAAATCATCCGGGCCTTCCATCTTATTGCATTGTATAAGGCATAATCCGTTGCGGTGTCACAGGCATGCAGTGTTATTACCATATCCACGTCAAACGGAGCTTCAAATCCATTAATGTCTCCAAGCACAAATTTAAGATTGCTGTAATTATACTTTTTTGCGGCAATATTGCATTTTTCAATAACATCAGCCTTTAAATCGAGTCCTATTATATTAACGTCTATTTTCATAATCTTTGTCAGATAATAATATACAACAAAGGTTAAATATGACTTGCCGCATCCAAAATCAATCACATTCAGCTTTTTAATCTGCATACTTGAAATTTCATCATTTAATATTTCTATGAATCTGTTTATCTGCCTATATTTGTCATACATGGAATTAACGATTTCTTTATCCTTAGTGAAAATACCCATGTCAGTCAATGGCTCTATATCCATTCCTTCTTCCAGAATGTATTTTTTCTTTCTGTTATGTTCTTTGCTTACGGGGGCGGTGCTGCTTATATCTGTATCATTCTTTTTGCCTTTATAATTGCATGAACCGTTTTTTGAAATAAGGATTATATGCTCCTTATCATCCGTCATACCGTTGACCTGTCTGAAATGATTCTCAATAAACTGCATACATCTTGCCCGCAAATCCTGTGGCATGATGTTTTCATGAAAAACCTGCTCCTTAGTATATTTTGCCGCCTGAAACACTTCTCCCTTGTTTTCTATGACAATCTTCCTATATTCTTCCGACTTTAATGCGGGTTTACTGATAATGATTTTCCTAATATCAGAATCTGTCATTAATGATATATATTGTTCTAATTCATTCATATCAATATTATGC
>JAIDPH010000325.1 GCA_029062885.1 Lachnospiraceae bacterium | reverse complement strand
CAAAAGAACAGGGCAGCGAAGTGCTTTTTGAAAGGCTGCGCCAAGTAGACCCTAAATCCTGTGAAATTATCCATGCAAATAATGTGAAGCGCGTAATCCGGGCGATTGAATTTTATGAAAAGACAGGAAAACCTATTTCAGAGCATAATGAAGAGCAGCATGAAAAGATATCGCCGTATAATTTTGCATATTTTGTTTTGACTGATGAAAGAAACATATTATATGATAAAATTGACAGGCGCGTAGATGAAATGATAAAACAGGGGCTTGTTGAAGAGGTAAGAAGTCTTAAAGATATGGGCTGTACTAAAGATTTAGTTTCGATGCAGGGGCTTGGATATAAAGAAATATTGGAATATCTGGAAGGCAGCTGTACACTTGAGAATGCTGTTTACCGGATTAAGCGTGATACAAGACATTTTGCGAAGAGGCAGTTGACATGGTTTCGCAGGGAGAGGGATGTTATTTGGGTTTCGAGACAGGATTTCAAAAGAAATGCGAGTACGGGGAATTCTAATCAAGACAGTGGGATTTTAGAGTATATGATGAAGGTGCTGGGGGATAAAGAGATAATATAGAATGGGAGAACATATGAAAAGAAATAAAAAAAGTAAATGGTTAATAACAGCAATGATTATTTCATTGTACATGCTGACTGGATGCGGAAAAAGTGAGCAACAGTCTGAACAGCAAAATGCCACGGACATTGTAACATTTCAGATGGTTCCATCATCAAATGGTGTTGAGGATTACATAGAACAAGTATTTGGTGATGATTATGATGAGGAGACGGCGGGGCGTTATTATAATGTTGTTCCGGAGGATATCTCAAATGATTATGGCATTAGTATATTTAAGTCGGATTTAATTGGTTATGGTGCATTGATATATGATAGTGAAATATATCAAATTGGTGGTTGGGGTGGTGATGGAGTAACTTCATTTGCCATTGCAGATTTGAATGAAGATGGTGAATTTGAGTTATATTTTACATATACCTGTGGCTCAGGTATGATTCGTTCTGAAGTTGGTTATTTTGATACTGCAACTAAGGAAATCGTAACTTTTGATTATTCAAGCATTTATTCGGACTATGATACAGAAATAACGGAAGAAATGAGAGTAAAGCCTTTTTCAATCTGGTTTGCAAATATACTTTTAGAGGTGGACACTAATAATGTTTTGTGCGTTTATGATGTAGATCCGGAATCATATAATTGGAAGTCTTATGTTGATATTGAAATGTCCGCCGGGGAAAAATTGGCATCTATTGTAGCTGATAATGGAGAGATATCTCTTGCGATTGAATCAGATTAAGGAGTATAAATTAATAAAATGGAAGCGAATACATCAAGCAATATTAACCTAAAAAAACAGTACAGCCAATTCGGAATATCCGGACAAGTTCTGGATTACTGCGGAGGAATTCTTGAGAATTTAAAAGAAAGGTTCCAAAGTATAGACGAAATAGCTGAATACAATCAGCTTAAAGTAATCCATGCCATGCAGGAATGCAGGGTCAGTGAGGCGTGTCTTCTGGGTACGACCGGATATGGTTATAATGATTTAGGCAGAGATACGCTGGAAAAAGTTTATGCGAAGGTATTTCATACGGAAGACGCTTTGGTGCGTCCGCAGATAACCTGCGGAACTCATGCACTGGCTCTGGCGCTTATGAGCAATCTGCGTCCCGGAGATGAATTATTGTCTCCTGTCGGAAAGCCGTATGACACATTGGAAGAGGTTATCGGTATACGTGAGTCCAAAGGCTCTTTGAAGGAGTATGGTATTACATACAGACAGGTAGATTTGCTTGATGACGGCCGCTTTGATTATGAAGCAATTCGTGCCGCTGTCAATGAAAAGACGAAGTTAGTCACAATTCAACGCTCCAAGGGATATCAGACAAGACCGACATTATCTGTAGCTGCAATAGGCGAACTTATATCTTTTATAAAGCAAATCAAGCCGGATATCATATGTATGGTAGATAACTGTTATGGAGAATTTGTAGAAACGATAGAGCCAAGTGATGTGGGCGCTGATATGGTTGTCGGTTCGCTGATTAAGAATCCGGGTGGCGGTCTTGCACCAATTGGCGGTTATATTACAGGCAGAAAAGACTGCGTAGAAAATGCAGCATACCGTCTTACTTCTCCCGGACTTGGCAAGGAAGTGGGAGCTTCGCTTGGAGTCATGACTTCTTTTTATCAAGGTCTGTTCCTTGCGCCGACCGTTACTGCAAGCGCATTAAAAGGAGCTATTTTTGCTGCGAACATATATGAAAAGCTTGGTTTTCCGGTAATCCCTAACTCAACTGAGTGCAGACATGATATCATTCAGGCTGTTACGTTTGGTACGCCGGAAGGAGTTATTGCTTTTTGTCAGGGTATACAGGCGGCAGCCTCAGTAGACAGCCATGTAACTCCTGAACCGTGGGATATGCCGGGATATGATTCACAGGTAATAATGGCGGCGGGAGCGTTTGTTTCAGGCTCATCCATCGAACTTAGCGCAGACGGACCGATTGCACCACCTTATGCAGTGTATTTTCAGGGCGGTCTGACTTGGCCACATGCTAAGTTGGGGATTATGAAATCATTACAGAATCTGATAGATAGGGAAATTATTTTTAATTTGGAGGTAAATTAATGAGGAGAGATTTTATATATGTAAGTGAAAGAAGCCAGCAAGTTTGGCTCCATGCAAGACCTGCTTAAAGTGACGCTTGCATGGAGTAATTGAAGTCACTTTATTGTATAAAGCAGGTTTTGCTGCTTGACTATTATAATCAAGGAGGAGACCTGTATGAAATATGTAAATGCCAAAATAATCCTTCCCGATATATTGATTAAAGAATTACAAGGATATATACAAGGTGGATATATTTATATACCTGCAATTCAGGAACAACGAAAATGCTGGGGAGAATTATCCGGTTATCGTAAGGAATTACA
>JAIDPH010000324.1 GCA_029062885.1 Lachnospiraceae bacterium | reverse complement strand
ACTTCAGACAGCGCTCCGAGTCACGACATACCGAGCAACTCATAAATATCAGGAACGGATTGAATTTTGCTAAAAAGGTCATGAATACAGGTGAATGCAGTCTGCTTATTTTGGATGATGTGTTGGAAGTGCTGGATAATGGTATTATAACAGTGGAAGAATTAAAAACATTACTATTATGTAAACCTGACGAAATGGAAATTATCATGACCGGAGTTACATGTGATGCCGAGACAGAAAAGCTGGCGGATGAGATAACGAGGGTTGAAACATATTAGTGACAGGTCTGCATATTGACAGACTGACGCGATAGTGTTATTATAATTTTATATTATGAATAAAAGTTGATAGAGGTTGCATTTTTTATCAGTAGGAATATGGATGCGGCAGGCGCAGGAGAAATATTCGGAAAGGAAAAGATGCCGAAAGGAGAGATTGTCTGTAGGTTTTTCCTTGGGCATGCAGTTAAGAACTGTATGACTGTCATCGAATAAGATGGGGCGCTATCGGGATATTTTTAATGGCAATTATTAAAGCTGACCCCATTGCGGTCAGCTTTTATATTATTCTTGGGAGGTATAAGTATGTCAGTGTTTAAAGGTGCAGGTGTAGCTATCGTTACGCCGTTTCACAATGATGGAAGCGTTAATTATGAGAAATTTGAAGAACTTATTGAATTTCAGATTCAGAACGGGACAGATGCGATTATAGTATGCGGTACGACAGGTGAATCCTCCACGTTAACGCACGAAGAGCATTTGGATGTAATTAAGTTCTGTGCGCAGAAAGTAAACAAAAGGGTTCCCGTAATTGCGGGTACAGGCTCAAACTGCACGAGTACGGCAGTTTATCTTTCTACGGAAGCAGAGAAATACGGCGTGGACGGACTCCTTTTAGTAACTCCGTATTACAATAAGGCAACACAGAACGGATTGTTTGAGCATTTCAAGAAGGTGGCTGATTCTGTAAAACTACCCATTATTTTATATAATGTACCGAGTAGAACAGGCTGTAACATTATGCCTCAGACGGCGGTAAAGCTTTGCACGGAGGTTTCAAATATAGTCGGAATCAAGGAAGCAAGCGGCAATATCTCTCAGGTAGCAAAACTGGCGTCACTTGCACAGGGTAAGGTAGACATTGATATTTATTCAGGAAATGACGACCAAATCGTACCGATTCTGTCACTTGGCGGCAAAGGTGTTATTTCCGTCCTTTCCAATGTGGCTCCGAGGCAGACACATGAAATCTGTGCGAAATTCTTTGAAGGAGACATTGTGGGAAGCTACAACGAACAGCTTCGTGCAATAGAATTGTTTGATGCCCTGTTCTGCGAGGTGAATCCTATTCCTGTCAAAGAAGCCCTGAATCTGATGGGTAAAGAAGTGGGACCGACAAGAATGCCTCTTAGCAAAATGGAAGATGCTAATGTAGAGAAGCTTCGCATTGCTATGAAGAATTACGGTATTTTATAAGAGGGAGAATAGGTTGAAAGAATTGCATTCTTTCAACCGCAAGTTTGTGCCTGGTGGCCCAAACTCACAGGTTGAGAAAGGAGACATGGTTATAAGATGGTAAGAGTGATTTTGCACGGCTGCAACGGAAAGATGGGTCAGACTCTGAGCAGTCTGATTGCGGCTGATGATGAGATAGAGACTGTGGCAGGAATAGATGCATATGATGAAGGAAAAAACAGCTATCCGGTATTTACGGAAATCGGTAAATGTGACGTGGAAGCTGATGCCATCATTGATTTCAGTACTGCGTCGGCAGTCGATGCGCTGCTTGACTATTGCATGGATAAAAAGCTTCCGTGTGTATTATGCACTACAGGACTTTCTGATAAACAGCTTGACAAGGTGAAGGAAGCTTCAGGAAAGACTGCGGTTCTTAAATCCGCCAATATGTCTTTAGGCATCAATATGCTTTTAAAAATATTGAAAGATGCGACTTCCATACTATCGCCAGCCGGGTTCGATGTAGAAATAGTAGAAAAACACCATAACCAGAAGTTGGACGCACCAAGCGGTACAGCATTAGCTTTGGCAGATTCCATAAAAGAAGAGCTTGACGAAGATTGCCGGTACATCTATGACAGAAGCGGAAAAAGGGAGAAAAGGAGCCGGAATGAAATCGGTATCAGTGCTGTCAGGGGAGGAACAATCGTGGGCGACCATGATGTAATCTTTGCAGGAACAGATGAAGTGATTACCTTCTCTCATAGGGCTTATTCTAAAGCTGTTTTTGGAAAAGGTGCAATTCAGGCGGCGAAATTCCTTAAAGGAAAGCCTGCGGGACTGTATGATATGAGTAATGTTATCAGAAATACGGAATGGAGCATTTGATATGGATGAATTAGAACAGAAGTATTTAAAAAGTCTGGCGAAGCAGTATCCGACGATTGCGGCTGCATCTACGGAGATTATTAACTTACAGGCAATCTTAAGCCTTCCCAAAGGTACGGAGCACTTCATGACTGATATTCACGGAGAATATGAGCAGTTCAAGCATATATTGAAGAACGGCTCCGGTTCTGTGCGTCGTAAAATAGATGAAGAATTCGGCAATACCCTCAGCAATAAGGATAAGAAAAGCCTTGCTACATTAATTTATTATCCGGAGGAAAAGCTGGAAATCGTACTGCGTGAGGAAGATGAAAACAGTATCGAGGACTGGTATAAGATTACGCTTCACAGACTGGTACAGATTACGAAAAGGGTTTCTTCCAAGTATACCCGTTCCAAAGTCAGAAAAGCTCTTCCGCAGGATTTTTCCTATGTAATAGAGGAACTGATTACGGAAAAGGCGGAGATTCAGGATAAGGAAGCGTATTATAATGAGATAATCCATACAATTATCCGCATAGGCAGGGCGCCGGAGTTCATAGTTGCACTCAGTAATCTGATACAGAGTCTGGTAGTTGACCATTTGCATATTGTAGGAGATATTTATGACAGAGGTCCCGGACCGCATATTATTATGGATACTTTAAGACAGTACCATTCTGTTGACGTGCAGTGGGGCAATCATGATATTGTCTGGATGGGTGCTGCAAGCGGTCATCTTGCCTGTATAGCAAATGTAATCAGGATGGCGGCAAGATACGGGAATCTGGCTACCCTTGAAGAAGGATATGGCATCAACTTAATTCCGCTTGCAACTTTTGCAATGGAAGTATATAAAGATACAAACTGCGATGCTTTTGCCATTAAATATAATACTGATTATGATACCAAAGACTTAAGTCTTGATATGAAAATGCATAAAGCAATCGCGATTCTTCAGTTTAAACTGGAAGGGCAGCTTATTATGCGCCGCCCGGACTTTGGAATGAATGACAGACTTCTTCTGGATCATATTGATTATGATAAAAAAACGGTTGTTATTGAAGGAAAAGAATATCATATGAAGGACACGGATTTCCCTACCATCAACAGGGAGCGTCCATATGAACTGACTAAGGAAGAGGAACAGTTAATGGAGCGTCTTCGTCATGCTTTCGTAAAATGTGAGAAACTCCAGAAGCATGTCAGGTTTCTTTTTTCCAAAGGCAGTCTTTACAAAGTATATAATTCAAACCTGCTTTATCATGGCTGTATGCCGATGGATGATGAAGGAAATTTCAGCAAAGTCAGCATATATGGCGAGGAGTGCAGCGGAAAGGCACTGTATGATGTTTTGGAAAAATATGCCAGAAAGGGATATTACTCAAATCATGATTTGCAGGAGAAACTTAAAGGACAGGATATAATCTGGTATATATGGGCAGGTCCTAAATCTCCGGTTTTCGGAAAAGATAAAATGGCGACTTTTGAACGCTATTTTGTGGAAGAGAAAGAGTCACACAAGGAGACGAAGAACAGTTATTACAGGCTGCTCGATAACGAAAACGTAATTAATAAAATTCTGGCGGAATTTGGTCTGGATGCAGATAAATCCCATATTGTAAACGGTCATGTTCCGGTAGAGTTAAAGAAGGGAGAATCGCCGGTTAAATGCGGAGGAAAGCTGCTTATTATAGATGGAGGCTTTTCCAAGGCATATCAGGATAAGACCGGAATTGCAGGCTATACATTAGTATCAAATTCATACGGTATGCGTCTTGTAGCGCACGAGCCTTTCGAATCCACGGAATCTGCGATAATCAATGAGTCTGATATTTTCTCGGATTCGGTTATTCTCGAAACGAGCACGACAAGGCAGAAAATAGCTGATACGGATATCGGCGCTGAACTTAGGGAGAGTATACATCAGTTGAATGAGCTTTTGCAGGCGTATCGTTACGGCGGTATTGTTGAGAGAATATGAAAATTCCATGGCGCCGCAGTCTAAAGCGGCGCCATGAAACCTTAATCTGATATTTCGATTAGAATATTTTACTTCATGATTGCAGTTCTGTTTGTTGCAGAATTTGTTCTGGAATTTGTACCAATCATTGAAGAACCATTACGGGTTGCGTTTCTTCCGACATCGGTAGTGTTGCCGGTATCGACAGTAGTATTGTTGTCAGTGCCGACAGTGTTATTATCGGTATTGTTGTTATCATCGCCAACTACATTGTCTATAGCGTTGCCAACACCATCTGTGACGTCATCGACTACGTCTCCGATCGCATTTCCGGCATCATCTACGGCATCACCGACGGCGTTGCCGGTATCTCCTAAGAGGGAATCATTACCGTTTGTATTATTATCGCCGCTGGTAACAGAATTGACATTACTGTCATTATTTGTATTGGCAGTATCGTTGGTATTTGTGTTGCCTGTATTACCTGCCGTTTCGGTGCCTGTTGTGGAATTGTTTGTTCCGTTATTATTTGTACCGTTATTGTTTGCGGCATTGTCATTAGCGCCGCAGGCAGTCATCATGGAAAATGTCAGAACCATGAGAGAAGCAAATAGCAGTTTTTTTATCTTTTTCATAATTTCACTCCTTTACTAATATGATAAAACAGAAACTGTGCATATTCCTGTTCATATGTTATTATGTCATATAGAAAATAAAATATTCGCAGTACAGCGTTTTGGCACTTTAAACATGTTATGGCAATATCTGCTTAAGTCAGCGCATTTTTTACATTAAAAAAATTGGAGAAAAACCATGGAATTCAGACCCTGTATTGATATACATAATGGAAAAGTAAAGCAGATTGTGGGTGGCAGCCTAAAAGACAAAGACAGCAGCGCAGTCGAAAATTTTGTCGCTACAAGCGGCGCGGCATTTTATGCAAATTTATATCGTGAGAAAAAAATAAAAAATGGGCATATCATTATGCTTAATCCCAAAGATTCCCCATTCTATGAGGAGACAAAAGCACAGGCGCTTATGGCATTAGCGGCTTATCCGCAGGGGTTACAAATAGGAGGCGGAATTACTGCTGAAAATGCATCGGAGTTTCTTGATGCAGGAGCTTCTCATGTTATTGCCACATCCTATGTTTTTAAGGATGGACGTATTAATTATGAAAATCTGCATAAGCTTGTACAGGAAACAGGCCGGGAAAAGCTTGTACTTGACTTAAGCTGTCGCATGAAAAACGGTAGTTATTATATTGTGACCGACAGATGGCAGAAATATACGGATGTCATGTTGAATAATGAAACGATGGATATGTTATCTGGTTATTGCGATGAATTTCTGATTCACGCAGTAGATGTGGAAGGAAAAGCGAGTGGCATTGAAAAAGAACTAGCAGCGATGCTTGGCAGATGGAATAAAATTCCTATTACATATGCAGGCGGCATTCACTCATATGAAGATTTACGGCTTATAAAGGAACTTGGAAACAATCAAATTAATGTGACGATAGGAAGCGCGCTGGATTTATTCGGCGGTGATATGAAGTTTGAAGAGGTGCTTGACTATATAAGTCAATAATAAATAAAAGAAAAAACCTGTTTGTTAACAGGTTTTTCTTTTAATCCGTTATAACAATATTGCAAATTCAAAATAAAATTCATCATTTATATTATGAAAAGGCACATCGTGATACTGATTAATTTATTACAACGAAAAAAGTGATAAACACATTTCGTTGCATATTGTGGACCGGCTGATTATAACTTAGTTACATTGACTGCCTGAGGTCCTTTTTCGCCATTAACTACTTCGTACTCAACTGCAGCTCCTTCTTCAAGAGACTTGAAGCCTTCCATGTTAAGTCCTGAGTAATGAACGAAAACGTCGTTACCCTGCTCATCAGAGATGAAGCCGTAACCTTTTTGGTTGTTAAACCATTTTACTGTACCTTTGTTCATCGTAGATACCTCCAAAAAATTTAAAAATATGTTGATTTTTTTCAACACTCCTAGAATATCACAAGTACATACAAATGTAAAGTATTATTAGTTAAAAAAATAACTACTTAAAATTAATGTTCCTCGTATAATCCGGTATTTTCATTATAATAATAAACAATGTTCTCAACCTCGCCCGTTGCATTATTATAAAAATATCCTGTAATCGGCATTCCATCAGCGTTTAAGTCATGCTCAAATATCACCGAGAATTTCTCAAAACTGTTAAGCATAATCTCACTGCTGCTTAACTTTTCCAGACTGCCGTCTTCTCGCATAGTGAATAACAGAAATCCCATATTGCTTGAGGAGAATGGCATTCCAATAGAAAAATCCGGACAGCCGTCTGAGTTATAATCTGCCCATTCCAGTTCAAATTCACCTGGGAAGTTGAAGTTGCTGCCAATATCCGGCCATAAATCCGCTAAATTTATCTGAAAAAGAATATCGCCTTTTTCATTTACCGTGCGAAGCTCATAATCGCCCTCGAAATTGCGGTCATATGTGTAAATGCTTGGGAGATAGTCCTCCCAGTATTCATCATAGTATTTGCCGTTTGTCATTATTAATTCTATATTTAATTTACTGCCGTCTGTAAGAGATACTGTAGCTGATGCCATCTTAATATTTTCAAATTCGAAGAAATGCACAGTGCTTATAGGACTTAAATCCGGTTCGGATTCGGTCTTATTGTCAGATTTATCTGAATGGTCAAAGTGGACGGTTCGAAAGGATAACATAACAACTGTTATGACTGCTGCTAAACAGAGAACGGCAAGAACACATATTATTGCTTTTTTTGAAGAAGTTTTTTCTGGCATAACAACTATTATTCCTCCATTAATTGGTGCTGCATCTTCTTAGTGGCAATAGTTTATTCTGATGGAAATTATAGCATATGGCCGGGAGGAAAACAATAGGGTGAAAATGGCTGATTTTTAGGTTTTGTCGTGACATTGGATAAAAAATATATTGATGTTTTAATAGTTTATTTGATACAATTATTTATAACAAAAATATTTAAACGAAAATACATTTACTTATAGAGGTGAGTGCATGAAAACACGTGAAGAAGCCCTTGCTTATGGGCTGTCATTTCCTGATACATATAAAGAAGCCCCATTCCACGATTCCAACTGGCAGCTTGTCCGGATCAAAGGAAACGGGAAGGCGTTTCTTTGGACATATGAGAGAAACGGATATATAAACCTGAATGTCAAGGTGTCTCCGGAATGGAGGGATTTCTGGAGAAGGGCGTTTGATGCCGTAATTCCGGGCTGGCATCAGAATAAGGAACATTGGAATACGATTATTTTGGACGGCAGTATCCCGGACGAAGATATTAAGCGTATGATTTCCGAAAGCTATGACCTAATTGCCGACAGCCCCACCAGACGTATATATGAGGCTGTCAGGAAGATTCCAAAAGGAAAAGTTGCCACCTATGGGCAGATTGCGGAGCTTGCAGGTGACAAGAAAATGTGTCGCGCCGTGGGAAATGCCTTGCATAAGAATCCTGATCCGGATTCAATTCCGTGCTACCGCGTGGTTAATGCAAAAGGACAACTGTCAGGCGCGTTTGCTTTCGGCGGTCCTTCGACACAGCAGGAACTATTGGAGGCCGACGGGATTGAGGTCATAGACGGTAGGGTGGATTTGAGTAAGTATGGGATGGAAATGAAATAATAATGATTTTCTATTTACCATTTTAGAAAAAATATTGATTTTGGAAAATAAAAATAAGGAATATACTATGAAAAACAAAATTAAAAGAAGATTTATTCTGATAATTTTAATGATAATTTTGATTATTTTTATTCGGATATCACTGAAACCGCAAGCTGACGTGCCCAAAAAAGAGCAGATAGATATTTCCGTAATGGGTGAAGAAGTACCTGTCAAAATAATAACCTTAAATAACTCTATGACATCAGGTGAAAATTATGAAATTGCTTATCTGCTGGGCGATAAGGGCAATATTTATGTATTATGCCATGATACGGAAAAATATTATGTTGATCTATGGAATCCGGAATTCTGGAAAAACATTGAAGTAGTTGATATATGTGCACAAAGACGGTGGACATATGCGGCGGCGTTAGATAATGAGGGGAATGTTTATGTGTGGAAAAAAGAGTATTTGTCAAGTGAAAGCGGTGAAGCGGAAACAGCAACAGAAAAGAGGCAAAACTGGGAAATAAAAAAGCTTGGGAATATTCCTAAAGTAAATGAGATTTATGCTACATATAATCAATTTGTCTTTGTAACGGAAGAAGAAAACGTATGTATGTGGTCTCCTGAAGATAATGAAAATCCGGATATGAGCGACATGGAAATGATTGAAACGGAAACGCCGATTTTAAATGTTGCGGCTTCTGAGGAGGCGGTATTTATCCTTGATGAGAACCATACTTTGTGGAGTATGGAAAATGGAGCGAAAAACTTTCTTAAGGATAATGTAAAAGGTATAGTGCAGGGTTATAAGGGGCTTGTAATTCAGATGATGGATAGTGAAAATGAAATATATATACATAATATTGATTTACTCAAAAAAAGAGATGAAACGGTAACATTTGCGGATAAATATGAAGCAACAAAAATAGTTTTCGAAGATAAAATATCTTCAATATCAGTAAATGGCTATGGTGCAGTAGTATGTACCGATAAGCAGGAATTTTATCGATGGGGAGAGAAAGAAAATCATTTAAACCGGTATTGGTGGGGGAGTGTACATGTTCCCGGCATACTCACATATGCAGAACCTTTAAAAATAGATTTAGAGGATGCAAAATATTATGCGGTTATTGGATATAGTGTTGTTTACATAAATGGACGGAATGAAATGTTTGTTTTAAGTAATCTATAATTATATGGGTAAGAAACAGGAGAGTAACAGCGTATGTGATATGCATGGTATACGTGGATGGAAACGAATGTGAGGTAGAGGAATGAACAAGGATAATATGCAATTTTTTATCTTGTCTATATTTTATTTAATTTTAAGTATTATTGTAGTAAGAACAATAGTAATGTATCTGATTAGATTAAGCAAATATGGCGGAGTGCCGTCCTCGTTGGAAAGTCGTGAGGAAATGAAATTTGTTTCACCATTCTCACAAGACGAGGTTATAGAAAGGCTGAAAAGCCATAATACGAATGATATATTTGAGTATGAATTTAAGAAAGAGAGCGATATTGTATATATATTATTGATAAAAGGGATAGATGTGTTTCATCTCTATTGTGAAGGAAAAGTTAAATATAAAGTAGTGATTAAATCAAAATCAGAGAATACCGAGATTTGGCTTGTTTTCGTTGAAGGTGATAATAATAGGGCAATAGAGAGATACGGTTGGGAGATGAAGGGGTTTATGGAGAAGAAGATAAAGGCTGTCAGGGAGGAATGAAATGGTTCTTGACATTATTATGGAAGCAAAAAGAAAACTATCAAAAAAGAGTATCATATTACTATTTTTTGGTGTTTCTGTCTTGATAACAGGTGTTATATGTTATGTGTACTTCAGTGCAGAGCATATACAGTGCAGAATTAAAGAAAAGATATGCGATAAAGTCATAGCACATGAAGCTGAGTTGTTGGAAATAGCGGAAAACTGTCAGGATGGTACATATGAGTTGGATTATTATAAAGATTTGAATGATGAAAAAAATAGATAGATTATTTAAAGATTTCAATATTTTAGAAATTAGTAAGCGACCAGACGGTGACGTGGTATTTATTGTTAGTTTTTCTCAAATTAACCTTCCATTACTAAATAAAAAATATGGGGGTGGATTCTATTATAGTGAAGATGATACACCGCTGGATATAGGGATACGTTATTTAGGCAAAGAAGAAACAGAGTATCTGGATGGTATATCTTTTAGTGGGGATGCAAGATACTGGTATAAAACTGAAAGGATAACTGATAATTGGTGGTTTTATGAAACAAAAACAGAATATGAATATGAAAAATAGAAATAAAAAGATTATATGCTTTTTACTAATATTGATAGTTTTTTTAGTCGGATTAATTATGATGGGAATACAATTAAAATATTATGTATACTATACGACTTATTGTGATGATTACTATTCAGTTCTAGCGAACACAGAAAGCCTATATTATGATCAGATATTAGAGGTAAACGGTGAACCGGATAATACAGTAAGAGAAAAATATACAGAGTACGGTGATTATTTTATTTATAATGAATATGATGATGGTCGTTTATTTGTTTTTTCGTATAATGAGAATTCGAATGGACATCCTTATTTGCGTATAATAGAATTGACAAACCCGGAATATCGTTTTGGAAGAAAAAAAATTGGAGTTGGCACAGATAAAAGTACCATTGAAAAAGTATATCGTAAAAGCTATCGAGGGCTGCAACAAGATAGCCATGGAAAGTATTTTGTGGAAGATGGGAGTTTTGTAATAAATTTTTATTTTGATGAAAATGATATAGTTTATAAGATTTCAGTAGGAAAAGCAGATATTATACATGATACACGTGGATGGAAAAAGAAATAAGATGAAAATTCACCTTTTGCTTCACAAATCATAATCAATTATATAGAGAATTGCAAAACTCTCTATTTTCAAAATGTAGTTGTGCAATATATACAAAGCATAAGCAGGTGCTCTGCCACCGTAGACCACTGTAAGTGGTCTTGTACTTTAGGTGCTGTATTTTGGCACCTTATGTACCGCTACTGGTGGCAATGCAGCGAAAGAGGCTGTAAAAAATCCTGTGTCTATGGGAAATAATCTTTACTGATAGGAATCAGATATGTAGAAATTTGCTGTCT
>JAIDPH010000323.1 GCA_029062885.1 Lachnospiraceae bacterium | reverse complement strand
ATCGTATTAATTGTCTGTGTGAACCGCAGTTGGGCAGGCGCGGACTATATCCCGCGGTGAGTAAGAAAGGGATATACGATGAGGTACGCAAGCTGCAGGACTTTATTCTGTATGCCGACGGTAGGAACGATTTGATTGATATCAGTAACATCATTGAATATCCGGCCGGTAAATTGATTGATATGGTGAAGGTGTTGACAGAGCAAGAGATGCTGAGTTATAGATGATAACCCCAAATTAGGGGCAGAGTTTGCACGGAGACAGAATTGAAGAAAGGAATGGAACGCTTATATGAATAAACCTTATGTGATTGCCGAAATCGGTGTCAACTATTATGATACGGCAAGAGAATTAAATATAACGCCGTTAGAGGCAGCGAAGAAATATATCTTTGAAGCGAAACAGGCGGGGATTGATGCGGTCAAATTCCAGTCCTACAAGGCGGATACTATTGTTTCCAAAAATTCTCCTGCATACTGGGATACGACTAAGGAACCCACTAAGACACAGCATGAACTATTCAAGAAGTTTGATCACTTTAATGCAGAGGAATACGGAGAGCTGTGTAGATACAGTAAGGAAATAGGGATTGAGTTCATGTCAACGCCCTTCGATTGTGCGTCGGTGGATTACCTTGCAGACATGGTGGATATTTTTAAAATTTCATCTTCTGATCTTACCAATCATCCGTTTCTGCGCTATATTGCGGAGAAAGGTAAACCGATATTGCTGTCGGTGGGCGCATCCTATCTTTCAGAAGTCGAGGAGGCGGTTCGTGTATTGGAGGAAGCGGGATGTCAGGAGTTATGTCTAATGCACTGTGTTCTTTCTTATCCCTGTAAGAACGAGGATGCAAATCTGAATATTATTAAGACTATGAAGAGAATATTTCCGGAGTACAAGATCGGTTACAGTGATCATACGCTGCCGGATGAGACGATGACGATTCTTACAACAGCATACTTGTATGGTGCGGAGGTTATTGAGAAGCATTTTACATTGAACAAGACTTTGCAGGGAAATGACCACTACCATGCAGGTGATCCGGCCGATTTCGCAAAAGCAATCCGGAATTTTGAACTGATCACGCAGATCAGCGGACAAGAAAAGAAGGAGGTTTTGCCCTGCGAGCTGATTCCCAGGAGGGAAGCGAGGCGTTCTCTTGTTCTGACAAGGGATATAAAGAAGGGGGAGATAGTCACGGTAGAGGATGTAATAGCAAAGAGACCGGGCACGGGTATTTCTCCAAAAGACATAGAGGTAGTGCTTGGAAGGACTATGTTGTGTGACGCACCCGAAGATACGGTACTTACGTGGGAAATGGTTTAGGGAGGAGCATAAATGATTAATCTTCTGTTGCCGGGGGTAATGGAGAAATCGCTTAACAGGGCGATGATTGATAAGGCGTTGTCTGAGATAGAGGTGGATAACCTTTATATGATCGTGAACGATAAGGATGAGCTGAAGTATTATGATGATCTGGGAACCTGTTATTTGAGGGAAGATGTTGCCAGAGGGATTTTCACGGATGAGCAGTTGGAGTTATGGGAATTCATTCCGCTTGAGGATGAGGTTTTTGAGTATATGAATCCCTATGTCGTTGAAATTATAAACCAGCAGAGAAGATTTGAACAGCGCTATGATTTTCAGGTCAGCAGCGCATGGGAGAGCCATTATCATATATTCATGCGTAATTTGCTCTTTTGGAACAGTATGCTGGAACGGAAGCAGATTACACATGTCTTTTTTACAAGGATACCTCATGAAGGATATGGATCGATCATCTATCATTTGTGTAAGATGAAGAATATTCCCGTGATGATGGCGTTTGCTTCTCTGATTCCTAACAGGGATTATGCGCTAACTGATTATATGACTTCCGACGTGGCAATCGGAGAGGAGTATGCGAGGCTGCAGGAAGTGTACAGGGATAAGTCAGCAGAGGATATTGAACTGGAGGGCAATACAAAGGAGGAGTTCACCAAGTGGACATCTCTTGATCCGGATAAAATGAAACCGGCTTATATGAAGGGTAATAAACTGCGGCAGACATTCCGTGCCAGATATGGTGAAACGAACCTGATTCGGGTATGGCGAGGGATTCTGGGTAAAGAGTATGAGAAATATGGCATGGGAATCGGATTTTTGGGTGCTTCTCTTACGAGGATACCGAAATTGCTGAGCGCTGTTCCAGCCACATATAAGCAGTGGATCTATGCGAGACCGTATTGGAAAGAGACGAAGGAAGTTAATGATTTCTATGAGAAGGTATCCGAGTTGCCCAAGTCCGGAGAAAAGTATATCTATTTTGCGCTTCACTATCAACCGGAAGCAACTTCTAATCCTTTGGGTGGCGGAGCCTACACGGATCAGATTTTTCCATTACAGATATTATGCCGGAGCATTCCGAAAGATATGCATGTGTATGTGAAAGCGCATCCTGCACAACTCGCTTTCTTCGGAGGTATATCTTATTATCAGGATATGCTGAGGATGCCGCAGGTCAGGCTAATGAAGATGGAGTGTTCCACTTATGAGCTGATTAAAAATGCTTTTGCAGTTGCTTCCCTGACGGGAACGGCATGCTGGGAGTCACAGTTCTACGGAGTGCCTGCGATTTTGTTCGGCTATTCTTATAAGAATGCGTCGCCGCTTGCGTATCATGTGCGGACCGTGAAGGAATGCGAGCAGGCGATTCGGGATATTCAGGAGCATAAGAAGACAGCGACTTTGAAGGATTTGAAGCTGTATACCATGGCGGCACATAATCTGTCTTATCATGTCGATGAAAGAGACAGGGTATTTCCGGAACTGATTGTTAAGTTGGTGAAAGATAGCGGAGAATAAATTTTGATGTGTAATGATAGGTATAAAGAATATGTTCATTTGAGGGATATAGTAGACAAACTGGCTATTAATAAGGGCGACACGCTACTGATTTCTTCCGACTTGAAAGGATTGCTGTTCCAATGTTTGGAACATGAAGATGATACTGACCTGAATATATTTCTGGAAAGCCTGATGGAGACAGTGGGAAGCGAAGGAACGATACTTCTTCCGACTTTTAACTGGGATTTTTGCAAAGGTGTCACTTTCGATTATCACCGGACGCCCAGTAGGACAGGTAGCTTAGGAAAAGTGGCATTAAAGAGGAAGGATTATGTCAGGACAAAGCATCCGCTATACTCTTTTGCGGTGTGGGGCAAGGATGCCAAAAGACTATATGAAATGGAGAACAAAGATTCCTTCGGGCAGGATTCGCCTTTCGCTTATCTAAAGGAAGTCCGGGCGAAAAATCTTTTTATAGATGTCAGCTATCAGGACAGCTTTACTTTTGCGCATTATGCGGAAGAATGGGAGGGAAACGTTCAATATCGGTATATAAAGGAATTTACAGCGGGATATATTGATGAACAGGGAAAGGAAGAAATAAGAACCTATTCCATGTTTGTGCGGGATTTAGATAAGAATGTGCATGTTACCATCAATCCTATGGAGGAAAAGTTTATTGAAGCGAGTGCGGTGAGAACATATGAGATCAACGGAGTGAACTTCCGGCTTCTCAGTCTGGACAAGGCGTACGAGTTGATGAAGGAAGACATTCTTAATAACAGAAGCAGGAATCTGTGTACTTATGATGGACAGGAAACAAATAATGATTAAGAAAGAGGAAATAATGGCAAGAGAGAATATAATTTTATACGGAGCCGGAAGCGGAACATCAAAAGTATTGAGAATAATGCAGACACATAAATTAATGCCTGTATGTGTTGCCGATGCTAATCCTGCAAAGTGGGGAAAGAGTATTGAGGGCATACCGATAATATCTCCGGATGCGATTAAAGATTATGATTCCAGGACGATTATTATTGCGTCGTGTTTCTTTGATGATATTTATATAAGATTACAGGAGACACTTGGAGAAGAATTAGAGCGATATGATATCAGGGTCGCTCCGTTTTTGTGGTTGATGTTGGTAAATGTAGAGTATGACGATAAATTATTGGCATACAGCAATCAGTTCATACTGCAATATGAAAAGGAGTTATATAATATATATGATATAAATGATGCCATTACAAAGGAAATATTAGATTTTATCGTGAAGATAAGAAAAGAAAGAGACTTTACTTTTACATCCTATATGCAAAACAAGGGTATGCAGGGTGTGGATGGATATTTCTATCTGAATGAGTTAAATGGAAACGATCATATGACAATTCTTGATCTGGGTGCATATGTGGGGGATACGATTGACGAACTGTATAAATTGTATGGTGATAAGATATGTCGATATTATGCGTATGAACCGGAAGAGTACAATTACAGGATGTTATGTGACAATATAAAGAGTAAGTCATATGAAAAGGATGTCATTGCATTCAATAAAGCGCTGGGGGCGAGACGAGAAGAGAAGGTTTTTGCTAAGTCTTCCAGTATGTTTGGGGTGACAGAGGCTCAAGGGGAAGCAGGAACAATAATAAGGATAGTACCATTAGATGAGGAAAACCTGAATATTGAAGGCCGACTGGTGATTAAGATGGATGTGGAAGGGCTGGAACTGGATATATTAAAGGGTGGTATGAAATATATCAAAAAATACAAACCGTATATGGCCATATGTGTATATCATCACATTGAAGATATATATACTATTCCCCGCTTTTTAGAGCAAGAGGGATGTAAATATAGATATATTTTGCGGTCAGGAGTACACACACATTTGGTTGCAATTCCGGAAAATTAGTTAATGAATAGGTTTTGCGGCATTATATCGTTTAGTATACATCTAGGCATATTTGATGAGAAGCCGGTTCAGGAGATGGCTATGTTGCATGAATTAAATAAAGTAAGAGATATCTGGAATAAATTTCAGTTTATATTGACGGGACAGCAGAAGCGACAGGGGGTAGTCATTTTGCTTATGACTTTAGTCGGTGCTGTTGTTGAGACATTGGGCGTGTCAATTATTATACCTTTCGTACAGGCAATGATGAATCCGGAGGCATTGTTGCAGAATAAGTATCTTAAGCCGCTGGTGGACTTCTTTGATGTTGTATATTCTACACAGCTGGTTCTGATATTGGGAATCGGCATTGCACTTGTCTATATTTTCAAAAATTTATATTTGACAATTCTCTCATATTATAGAATCAGGTATTCTACAAGGGTGCAGAGGGAATTAAGCGTATTAATGATGAAATCCTATATGAAGAGGGGATATCTCTTTTTCGTGCAGGTAAATACAAGCGAGTTACTTCGGGGAATTATGGGGGATGTGAGTGCGGTCTATCAGATGATGCACCATGCGTTTCGTGTAATTGCGGAGATACTTACATCATTTGCGATAATAATCTTTATTGTGAAAACAGATTTCATGATGGCGGTAAGCGTGATTGTTCTGGCGGTTATTTGTTTTGTCAGTGTTGTTCTGGGATTTCGAAAACCGATGCAAAGACTTGGTGTGGAATACAGGCTTAGTAACGGAGAAGCACAGAAGCACTCTTTACAGGCGTTTCAAGGGATTAAAGAAGTTATTGTAATGCATAGGCAGCAGTTTTTTGTCAATCGCTATGAGAGAGCCTTTGAGAGACAGCAGAAGGCGCTGATCGGTCAGACTGTTGCTTCCGAAAGTCCGGCATATATTATTGAAGCCGTATGTGTGGCAGGTTTGATCCTTTCAGTCAGTTTTCGTGTTTACAGCGGGACTGACACGACTACGTTCATCCCTCAGTTAGCTGCTTTTGCAGTAGGGGCATTTCGTATTCTTCCTTCTCTGGGCAGGATCAGCAGCAGCGTTAATCAAATTATTTATTTTGTCCCCTCTCTGAATAAGACTTATGAACACCTTAAAGAAGTCAGGGCGGCAGAACAGGCGGTGCAGGAGGATATCCAACTTTTGAGACAGCAGGATCAGGAGAGTGGAGCGGTTATTACGAAGACGGAACAGGGTGGCAGTTATCTTGAAATTGACAATGTTCGTTGGAAATATCCCGCGGCAGAGAAGGAGGTTTTAAACGGCATTACACTGCATATTCATAAAGGAACCTCGGTGGCCCTGATCGGGCATTCCGGTGCAGGTAAGACAACTCTGGCAGATATTATTCTGGGGCTTTACAGACCACAGGAAGGCTGCATCAAGTATAAAGGAGTGGATATTAGGACAATCTCTGAGCAGTGGAGTAACAGCGTGGGCTATATTCCGCAGTCAGTCTATCTGACGGATGATACGATACGCAATAATGTAGCATTTGGTGTGGACGAGCCGAATGATGAAATGGTATGGCAGGCATTAGAACAGGCACAGCTTAAAGAGTTTGTGACGGGGCTTCCGGACAGACTTGATACGATCGTGGGTGACAGAGGTGTCAGATTTTCGGGCGGGCAGCGGCAAAGGGTAGCTATTGCAAGAGCACTGTATTATAATCCCGAGATTTTGATATTGGATGAAGCGACATCGGCGCTTGATAATGAGACGGAGACGGCGGTTATGGAAGCTATTGATTCCCTGCAGGGGAATAAAACGCTTATTATTGTAGCGCACAGACTGACGACGATTAGGAATTGTGATGTGATCTATGAGATTGCAGACGGACGGGCTGTGGAGAGGAAGAAGGAAGAAATATTTTAGCACAGAGGGGCGGCAATACGTTCCTTGACATTTATAGGCATGGGAAATAGAATATAGAAATAAGTAAAATGTGCTGATTGTAAGAAATATCGGTATAGGATCGGATAACATATGAAGAAAAGAGTAGCAGATATTGTAAAAGATATTTTAGTGGAGAGTCATATTGCGCATTGCTTTACTCTGACAGGCGGCGGGGCAATGCATTTGAATGATGCGTTTGGTAGTGCAGATGATCTGAAATGCATATATTTCCTGCATGAACAGGGTGCTGCAATAGCAGCAGAGGCCTATGCGCGTGTGCATAACCGAATGCCTGTAGTGTGTGTGACTACCGGACCGGGTGGAACGAATACTCTGACCGGTGTATTGTGCGCATGGCTTGACAATATTCCTATGTTGGTAATATCCGGACAGGTAAAGACAACAGCTACAATTAAAAGCACAGGATTGAAATTAAGGCAGTTTGGGGAGCAGGAATATAATATTGTAGATTCGGTCAAGCCCATGACAAAGTATGCGGTTACCGTGACAGACGCTTATAAGATAAAGTATGAACTGCAGAAGGCAATTTATTATGCGAACAGCGGCAGGAGAGGACCCTGCTGGGTTGACATCCCGTTAGATATACAGGGAATGCAGGTTGACGAGGAGCAGATGGAGGAGTTTGTTCCGAACGAAGACACAGAGTTCATTTATCAGGAGGAAATCTTAAATGTGCTGCGTACAAGCAGACGCCCTGTTATTCTGGCAGGATCGGCGGTCAGGACAGGAGAGGCATATGACAAGTTTCTGGCGTTATGTGACAGGACTGATATTCCGGTGTTGATGGCTAAGAGTGTTGCAGATCTGTTACCGGTTGGGCATGAGAAGAATTATGGTAACTTTGGAATAAACGGGGGAAGAGCCGGTAATTTTATTGTCCAGAATGCAGATGTTTTGCTGGTTTTAGGGTGCAGATTGTCATTTGGGCAGATCGGTTTTAATTATAAGGATTTTTCCCCGGAATCTATCAAGATTGTTGTAGATGTCGATGAGGAAGAATTAAAGAAAGAGACTGTTAAGATTGATTATCCGGTGAATGCTGATCTGAAGAACTTTATACAATGGCTGCTTGAACGGAATTTCCAGCCGGATATAGATAGTAAATGGCTTGCATATTGCCGGGAAGTACGAGAAAGATTCCCCATTTATCAGGATAAATTCAGGTTTCGAGAGCATGTTAATGCATATTATTTTGCAAAGCTGCTGCAAAAATATATGCCGGAAGATGATTTATGCATAGTTGGCAACAGTTGTTCTTCTGTGGCGATCAAACAATGTGGCATTGCTTATCCGAAACAACGAATGTGGGGAAATATTAACTGCGGCACTATGGGATATGATATTCCGGCGGCAATCGGGGCGGCAATTGCCGCGGATAAAGAAGTGGTCTGTTGTGCAGGTGACGGTAGTTTTCAATTGAATATACAAGAACTTCAAGTGATCGTTAATTATAATCTTCCAATTAAAATTTTTGTCTTTAATAATGGAGGATATCGATCCATTGTTATATCCCAGTCAAAAAATTTCGGACGACTTTCAGGATGTACCGATGAATCGGGATTGACTCTGCCACAGCTTGAAGGTATTGCAAATGCGTATGGTATTCCTTATGAACGCTGTGAGAGTAATGATGAACTGGAGAAAATACTGGAAGGTATATTTCACAGGAAAGGCTGTGTGATCTGTGAGATTATTGAAGATGAAGAACAGGCAATAGAGCCTAAATTGGGAAATAAAGTTTTGGATAACGGACAGATTGTTTCTCCGTCGTTAATAGATTTATATCCACCTTTAGATTCGGAAACTTTCCAAAGGTATGAAAAATTTGATAATTATGTGAAAGAAGGCGGAGATGAGTTATAAAATTATTATTACTGGCGCTACAAGTTTTATAGGGAATGCGTTGATTCGCCGCTTATGCAGCGTTGATGAGTGTAAAGTATATGCGCTGGTCAGGCCAAATTCTTTACGGCGGAATACATTGTGTAGTTCTGCCAATGTTGAGATTATTGAAGCGGATATGAGCCGCCTGACTGGTTTGGAGAATGTGATCGATAGGTGTGATGCTTTAATACATGTCGGATGGAACAGTGATTTTGCCGACCCGAGATATAATCTAGACGGACAGATGAAAAATGTTGACTATATGAAGGGCATCGTTGAGCTGGCAGCGCGGACAGGCTGTAATAAGCTTCTGTGTGTAGGATCTCAGGCTGAGTGTGGAAGAGTGAATGAAATGATCACGGAGAATACACCGGATCATCCGGAGACGGCATATGCGATTGCTAAGTGCCGCGCATTTGAATATAGTCTGCAAAAGTGTGAACAGCATAACATAAAGCTGTATTGGCCAAGACTTTTAAGCGCGTATGGACCAAACGATAAATCGCGCACTTTAATTATGTCGTGTTTAAATGCAGCGAAAAACCGGCAAAAAATTGCTTTGACTCCATGTGAACAAATGTGGGATTTTATTTATGTTGATGATGTGGCGGAGGCCATACTCAGGATTATTTGGAAAGGAGAGCCGGCCACTAAGTATCCGATCTCATCCGGAACAGGAAATCATTTATATGAATATATTGCAGAGATAGCGCGTATTACACAATATGCCGCGTTGTTGGAAGGAATTGGACAAAAAGATTATGCCAAGGAGCAGGTAATGTATCTGGTTGGTGATATCAGCAGATTGTGTAAGGACACAGGATTTTATCCTAAAACATCATTTGCGCAGGGGATTTCTGCTACATGGGAGAAAGTTATAAATGGTTAATATGAAAATTAATGATTTTTTGAATGGGAAAAGGAAGAGATATATTATTGCAGAAGTCTCCCAATATAATGACGGAAGTTTAGGACAGGCACATGCATTTATAGATGCGGTTGCAAAAACAGGGGCAGACGCAATTAAATTTCAGACGCATATTGCCGAGGAAGAGAGCACTCTGAATGAGCCCTTTCGCGTTAAATTCAGTTATTGCGATAATACCCGCTATGACTATTGGAAAAGAATGGAGTTTACACAGCAGCAATGGAAAGAGCTTTGTCAACATGCTATAGAAAAAGGTCTTGATTTCTTGAGTTCACCTTTTTCCATAAAGGCATTGGAGATGCTTGATCAAATCGGAGTACCCGCGTGGAAATTTGGTTCCGGAGAGGTATTTAACGATCTGTTACTTAAAAGGGCAATGCAAACCGGCAAACCAATCATTTTGTCAACCGGGCTAAGTACCTTTCAAGATATTGACAGACAGGTCCATATGATCAATGAATCCGGGAATCCATTGATTATTATGGAATGTACAACTGCATATCCGTCGAGACCGGACGATATTCCTATCGCTACGATTCCACATCTGCTGAAGACATATGACTGTCATGTGGGTATCTCTGATCATTCAGCTACGGTTTTTCCGTCATTAGCGGCTGTCGCGTTAGGGGCAGATGTTGTAGAAGTGCATGTGACAATGAGCAGGGAAATGTTCGGGCCGGATGTGAAAGCCTCCGTTACAATGGATGAATTGAGAGAAATTGTGTGCGGAACTGATTTTATACAGACAATGCTGACAGCGGAAATTAATAAAAATTCTCTTGATGATAACAGAGTAGCACTTAAGAATATCTTTTCAAAAAGTATATATGCAAGGAAAAATCTCTTTGCGGGCGATATTTTGAGTGATGATACCATGGTATTGAAGAAGCCGTTCTGTGAATCGGGTATTTTGGTAGAAGATTATGAAAAAATATGCGGAAAGAAAATAAAGAATGATATTGCAAAAGACAGTATAATATCATGGAAGGATGTCGAAGAATGAGAAAAATATGTGTGGTTGTAGCAAGCAGAGCTAATTACGGAAGAGTAAAACCGGTTTTGAAAGCTATAAAGCAGCATGACGAGCTACAGCTTCAACTGATTGTAGGCGCTTCCATGTTATTGGATCGTTATGGAAAAGCCGTAGATGTGGTAGAGGCAGATGGCTTTAAACCTGATAAGAAAATATACTATATGCTGGAAGGGGAAAGCCTTGCTACACAGGCTAAATCTACTGCGCTTGGCATTATCGAGTTATCAACTGCATTTGAGGAGCTTCGGCCGGATGTTGTCATCACCGTGGCGGATCGCTTTGAGACAATGGCTACGGCCATTGCCGCCAGTTATTTAAATATACCATTGGCACATATCCAAGGAGGAGAGATCACAGGAAACATTGACGAAACAGTGCGGCATGCCATTACAAAACTTGCGCATTATCATTTCCCATCTACGGAACTGAGCCGTCAGCGGCTTATCAAGATGGGAGAAGAGGAATGGAGAATCCTGAACTCGGGTTGCCCGTCGATTGACACGTTGGCTGAACAGGATTTAAGTTTGGACGAAGAATGTAGAAAATATCTCGGAACAGGAGTCGGGAGTAAGATCGACATGCAGAAACCTTACATCCTGATGATTCAGCATCCGGTTACTACAGAGTTGAATGATGGATATGAGCAGGTTATGGCAACCTTGGAGACTTTACAGTATTTTCCCGAGCAGAAACTGGTATTGTGGCCCAATATTGATGCGGGGAGCGACAGGGTTTCCAAGGGACTGCGCGTTTTTCGTGAGCAGCATAGAGCTTTGCCGTATCGATACTATAAGAACTTTCCGCCGGAGATATATAATAAACTGTTGGCTAATGCCGCATGTGCAGTAGGTAATTCCAGTTCGTTTATAAGAGAAGCTTCATGGCTGGGAACGCCTACGGTAATCGTGGGCAACAGACAGGAAGGCAGAGAGCATGGGAAAAATGCCATGTATGTAGAGAACAAGGCGGAGGCTATTCGTGAGGCAGTAGAAAAACAGCTTCTGCATGGGAAATATGAATCGGAGCCCATTTTCGGAAATGGAAATGCGGGATGTCTGATTGCGGATTATCTGGCAGACGTGAAATTGGATATTAATAAGAGAATGACATATTAGTTCTAAGAGGATGTTAACGTGGATTATAAAATAATCGGGCAGTGGTTGAAAAATGTAGATTTTACGCAGCTTAAGAAGCTTATCAGTGGAAGAGAGGTCGCTATTTGGGGGGCTTATGCCGGTGGAGGAGAGCTACAGCGAGTACTGGAAAAAGAAAATATTAGGGTAAAATGTTATATTGATGCGCATAAGGAACAGCAATTTTATCATGGATTTCCGGTTGTGAAGCCACACATGATGGAAAATGATACAATATTTGTCTTAGTAGCAGTGGTAGGTGTCAGAAAAGAGATAACAGATTGGCTGCACCGTTTTCAGATGCAGGAAAATGTTGATTATATTTATATATCCAAGGCTATTCCGCAGATAACAGTTACTAAGTGTGGCGGAGCATATAAGGATATTTACGGCAATACAATTGAGTTTGATGATGCGGAGATTAATTGCAGTATTACAATGATTGGGTATAACAATAGAGTGAAGATCGGAAAAGGGATGGAAGCAAAAAAATCTGCGCATATCGTAGTAGAGAATGAAGCAAGCGTTGTGATAGGCGATTATGTTAAAATATATAAAGAGGTGCAATTGGAGGCAATTAATGGAGGAGTTTTGGAAATAGGAAAAAGCAGTGTAATAGCTAAAGACTCAAGAATAACATCTAGAGGTGCGGCCATAAAGCTTGGCAACAGCGTAACGGTAGGAGAGCGCTTCTTATGTTTAAATGGGGAAAATGCTTATGTCGAAATCGGAAATGATAGTATGATATCTAATGATGTGTCCGTTATAGCTTATGGCGGGCATAGCATTTTCGATTTGGTTCAGAAGATCAATACAGCGCGATTAAATGAAGAGTATGTAAAAATAGGTAATCACGTGTGGATTGGAAAGGGTGTAACAGTATTACATAATGCAGATATTGGTGATGGGTGTATTGTTGGAGCTAATAGTTTAGTGAAATTGCATACAGAGAAGAACTGCATTATCGCAGGAAATCCGGCAAAAGTAATAAAAGAAAATCATACATGGGACAGAAGAATTGACATTTCTTTTGAAGATATGTAGGGGAACATAAAATGCCGTATAGATTAGATAAAGGGAAAACGATAGGAATATATGGATATACTCCAAATGGAATTAGAATAAAAAAATATTTGGAGCAGAATGGATTTAATGATATTG
>JAIDPH010000322.1 GCA_029062885.1 Lachnospiraceae bacterium | reverse complement strand
CTGAAGGAGACAGCAGTTCAGATAAAAAGAACGGCGGTGGAGGAGGTTTTTCCGCTAAAATGAGTCCCAGCGCGGTGCTTGTTATCAAAAACGGTTCTACGAAGTTAGTAAATATCAAGAATCAGGATACAATTACCAAGGTGATTGATATGATTCCTGATATTGTAGATAAATTTACTGCTCCGAAAGAGGATATGATTGCAGATGATGCTGCAGTAGACATTGCATTTCCCGAAGAAAACAAGGATGAGCAATAAAGTCACTAAATAAAAAAAATTGCATATTATATATAAAAAGCATAGGCAGGAAAACTATATGAAAAAACTGATTGGACTTGTAGCTCTTTGCGTCGCAATAGGAATGCTGTTTATGCTTTTTATGACCAATCGTTTTATCGGACTGATTTTGATTGTACTATTATTGTTGATAGGTTATAATTTTTTTTGCTGCGATTAGGTATTGAAGTTTGTTTGTGGTATACATGGAGTATAGTATGGAGATAAATTTTGAAGAAACACTTGAAAATGGTTCAAAAGAGGACTTAGATAAACTTAAGTCATGGCTTTTTCGTGAAAACGTCAGAATTATTACAGCATCCAAGGATTTAGAGAAGACACAGAAACAGTTTCTTCATGAAAAAGAACAATTTAAAAATGAAATGAAGTCCCTGAATCGTAAGCTGTCCGGTGAGAAGAAAAAATTGGAGCAGGATAGGAATTTCTTTGAAAAGAAGATGCAGATTCTTAAGGACGGCTTTGAGCAGCTTGATATTGACCGCAGACGCCTGGAGAAGGAGAAAGCGAAGCTTGAGGCGCAAAAAGAAATTATGAGTCAGTCTTCATATGAGGTGAGTTATGGAGAGGTATCTGCCTTTTTCAAAGGTGTAAATAATCTGCTCTCATTAAAGAAACGGTATAAGGAGTTGATTAAGATTTTCCATCCGGACAATGTTGCAGGAGATAAGGAAATCATCCAGATGATTAACAGTGAATATGAAAATCTGAAACGAAGTTTTGATACAGAGAAGCGAGCATAGGGTGAAAAATTTTTCACCCGTAAAAATAAATTTTCACATACAAAAAAAGACCGATCGTAAAGATGGGTCTTTTTCGATTTCAATTACCTAATAAATCTAAATTTAAGCTCTTTCAACTTTTCCAGACTTCAGGCACTGAGTACATACATGCAATCTCTTAGCTGCACCATTTACTTTGCATTTAACTCTTTTTACATTAGAATGCCAGATTCTGTTGGACCTTCTATGCGAATGGCTTACATTGTTTCCGAAATGAGCTCCCTTACCACAAATATCACATTTTGCCATCTTTGCACCTCCTAACAATACGGTTAATTCTTATTCCGCTTACACAACGTTTATATAATATCAGAAAATGGAAAGGATTGCAAGCATAAAATTAAAAGTGTTTGTATTTACTTATCTTCCTAAATATGGTATAAATATATATAAGTATGATAATAGGTTCTATATATCAACTATAATTATGAAAGAAGAGAGGTTAAAAAAATGGCAATTGATTTAAGCAAGTATGGCATTACCGGTGTCAAAGAAATCGTTCACAACCCTTCTTACGAAATGTTATTCGAGGAAGAGACAAAAGCAGGTCTGGAAGGCTTTGAAGTTGGACAGGAAAGTGAGCTTGGAGCAGTCAATGTAATGACTGGTATTTACACAGGTCGTTCTCCTAAAGATAAGTACATCGTTATGGACGCAAATTCCAAAGACACAGTATGGTGGACTTCAGACGAGTACAAGAACGATAACCATCCTATGTCAGAAGATGTCTGGGCTACCGTTAAGGATATCGCTAAGAAAGAGCTTTGCGACAAGCGCCTTTTTGTAGTAGATGCGTTCTGTGGTGCAAACAAAGACACTCGTATGGCAGTACGTTTCATCGTTGAAGTTGCATGGCAGGCACATTTCATTAAGAATATGTTCATCCAGCCTTCAGATGCAGAACTGGCTGATTTCGAACCGGATTTCGTTGTTTATAACGCTTCCAAGGCAAAAGTTGATAATTATAAAGAGTTAGGTCTTAACTCCGAAACCTGTGTTGCTTTCAATATCACCAGCCGCGAGCAGGTTATCATCAATACATGGTACGGCGGAGAAATGAAGAAAGGTATGTTCTCAATGATGAACTACTACCTGCCTCTTAAGGGTATTGCTTCCATGCACTGTTCTGCAAATACAGACATGAATGGCGAAAATACAGCTATTTTCTTCGGACTTTCAGGAACCGGTAAGACAACACTTTCCACCGATCCTAAGCGTCTTCTTATCGGTGATGACGAGCACGGCTGGGATGATAACGGCGTATTTAACTTCGAAGGCGGATGCTATGCGAAGGTTATTGATCTGGACAAGGATTCCGAGCCGGATATCTACAATGCAATCAAGCGTGACGCTCTTCTTGAGAACGTTACTTTGGATGCTAACGGAAAGATTGATTTCAAAGATAAGAGCGTAACCGAGAACACTCGTGTTTCTTATCCGATTAATCATATTAACAATATTGTAAAACCTGTATCCGCAGCTCCTGACGCTAAGAACGTAATTTTCTTATCAGCAGATGCATTCGGTGTACTGCCTCCTGTATCAATTCTGACACCTGAGCAGACACAGTACTATTTCCTTTCAGGATTTACAGCTAAGTTAGCTGGTACAGAGAGAGGAATTACAGAGCCTACACCTACCTTCTCCGCTTGTTTCGGTCAGGCATTCTTAGAGCTTCATCCGACCAAGTATGCAGAAGAATTAGTTAAGAAAATGAAAAAGAGCGGTGCGAAAGCATATCTTGTAAACACAGGATGGAACGGAACAGGAAAGAGAATTTCCATTAAGGATACCCGTGGAATCATTGATGCAATCTTAAATGGCGACATTAACAATGCTCCTACCAAGAAGATTCCCCTCTTTAACTTTGAAGTTCCTACTGAGCTTCCGGGCGTTGATCCTGCAATCCTTGATCCGCGTGATACTTATGCAGACGTTTCTGAATGGGAAACTAAGGCAAAAGACTTAGCTGGCAGATTCGTTAAGAACTTTGCGAAATACGAAGGTAACGAAGCAGGAAAGGCATTGGTGTCCGCAGGTCCTGAAAAGCAGTAAAACAAGTTATTGCAATTTTAATGTATAATAAAAGGCAGGTTCTAAAGAACCTGCCTTTCGCTGTATAATGAGTTGTGATAGAATTGCTAAATAGTATGTACTTTTACATACAACTCATAAAGTAAGCGAAAATAACCTGATAGGTTTCCGGGCTGTAATGCAGTCCGTCCACCAGTCTATATCCAACAGAAGTAAGATAGCTGTGGCTGTCTATCCAGTGGACATAGGGACCCAGATTATTTCGCATCTGAGTGTTAAAATATTCTACTTGTTCCTCTGTAACATACCTGTTTTCCCAAACCGGATTTACTGAAGCATAATAAACGGTTGCACCCAAAGCTGTCCATTCAGCGGCTTTTGCATTCACAAGAGTAATATATTTCTGCAGGTTTCTGGTATCGTTGACACCAAGGTTTATCAATATTTTGGAACCATTTCCTACACAGTTATCAATACGTGGAATTGCTTTTTCTTCAAACCATGTATATCCTTTGCCGCCTTCTGCAATCCATGTACAGTAGTTAGCGCCTACGCTTTCCTGCATCTGCACAAAACGGGAGTCTCCCACAAGAATTAGTCCTGCTGTATTTCTTACATCAGGTATGAGAGTTGTTTCGGGAACTGCCGGTGCTGTGGGAGTTGCCGGTTGTGCAGGAGTCTGAGGAACGGGAGTATTAGCAGCCGCCTGCATGCTTTCCCATGCGGCAATAAGTGCGTTCAACTGTTCTTCTGTAAGCGTAATGCCCTGTGCCTGAAAACTCTGCAGTAACGCCGTGAAAGCTTCATCCGTTGGTTTGGCGGTTTCTATATTGTTTTCTTTCAGATATTTATTACTGACAAAGCCCCTGAGTTCATTATTTGCACCGTAGGCAATTTCGTACCAGTTAGTATCTGCCTGTCCAAGTACGATGACTGCCTGTCCACTGTTTAGTGTGCCGACTTTTTCATAGGCTGTCGAAGGTCCTTTTCTTATGTTCACGGAGTTAATTACATACATTAATCTGGCTTCTTCGTATTCTTTAACCGTGTGTCCCAAAACATTATGTTCATTTGTGGCGGCAAACTTGATAAATCCGCTTTTGGATTCTCCTGCTGTATCTGCTGAGGCATTCAGATTTTCGTTGTTATCAACATTAAAGTCGTCATTATCGTTCGATGCTGTGATTACAATATCAGAATACTGAACTTGCGCTTGAATAAGTGCATCAGAATTACCATGAAGTGTTGATTTAACGGTTGAAACCGATGTGACACCATTATGCTTGACGTCCTGGTTTCCGCATCCATAGAGTAGGAGGGAGAGGGTTAATGTGAGAATCACTGATAATTTTTTCATTTGGTATATTCTCCTTTTTTCTTGTATTATTGCATGATAAAGTATACCGTGTAAATCGATATTATGCAAGTTATTTATATTTCTTTATTATAGAGACCGGCATGGAAATTAACTTCCACATGCAGGATATAATCAGATTACATAAAAACGCCACAAAAACAATGCATATCGGACTTATTATGAATCTGACCGACATAGAATCAATTTTAGAGAAATTTATGCATCTCATTGCTACAAACACATGCGTAAGATATATGTAAAGGGAATTCTTACCCAAAAAGGTAAATATAACTTCCTTTATACGGCATTTTGAGGCAAGAATCAATATAAGCAGAGTCCAGATAACGGTTGCGCCGATTTGCACCCATATCTGATAATCTTCGGGATTGCCGCCCCAATTGACTCCGCCTTCCAGTCCCCATTTTATGGCGAATGCCATGCCGATTGTCAGTAGAACAGTCATAGGAATCCATACCTTGTCAACAATCTTTTTGGCTATATCTTCATATTCACCTGCAATTATACCTATGGCAAAGGCAATATTAGATACATACCAGAATGGGGACATCTCATATTGATAAAGCTTATAACATAAGGCATATGTGAAGACACAAAAAGCTATTACTCTGATTCCTTTTACCCGTATTATTGCATAGATAACTATAAATCCAATATAGAATATGAATAATATGCACATATACCAGTATTTATAACCGCTTATAAAAAGCCAGAACTCATGAATTGAAGTCAGGTTTCCGGAAAGCAGTTCAATGACGCCTATTACGATTATATATGGAATAAATACATTCTTTATCCTTTTCCATATAAACTGCCAGTTCATTTTCCTGTTACCGAGGGATTTTACCATGGCATATCCTGAAAAAAGGAAAAATATATCTACGCCGTAAATCCCCAGTTTTGTAAGGGCAAACCTGAATATTTCCACATTTCCTTCTGTTGGTGTGAGTATATTCCACCAATGACCGTAATGAGATAATACCACCATCATCGCCGCAATTCCGCGAAACCAGTCTGTCTCGCGTTTATTCATAAGAATTTTTTTATCGGTGTTGTCCATATTCCGACCTCGGTTCATTTATGTATTATTTATGGTGACTCCTATAGAGCTTCCAAAGATATTACATATGATTATAACTTGATAAGTGCATAGGTTCAATATGATGCGATAAGTTTAAAAAAATCTTAATAAATACTTCTTAAAAACTTTTAATAAAAAGGTTTCTTTTGTTGTATTTTAACTTCATATTGGATATAATGGAATTAACCTGGAATGTTCGATAATTCTTGTTATTTTGAACCTACAGTTACTTTAAACGGGATTCCTATATTTTCATGTGGATGTCAAGCCCTCGGTCATTACAGACTTTGTGCAGGGGAAGGCAGAAGCATGATTGCGGTTACCCACCTAGCTGTTGCTAGGAGTCAAAATACAAGATCCGGCATTTCGGGGGTATGTAAAAATGGAAGTGCCTTAAGTGCGAGCGCATCAAACAATAAAAGCAGCTAATATGGCTGCTTTTTCTTAACTTTTTATGAAGTGCATTTTCTGACATACATACACATAATATATAAAAAGTGTGGTCAGGGTAAATTTGCCGATTTAGAAGGGAGAATAGTTATTAAATTAATGAATAGAAATCTGGGAAGCAGAGATATAAAAAATTTATTGAAATTACTATGTATTCTGGC
>JAIDPH010000321.1 GCA_029062885.1 Lachnospiraceae bacterium | reverse complement strand
CCTCTAGACATAATTATCACATAATATCCCAAATGTTGAAGGAATTTCTGTTTTGTGATTGACTGCTATCAATCTCTAATAAATATTTTTACTTATAACGGCACTTATTATATACTTTTCGAACCACGTATCTGAACAAACAAAATACCCTTTATGTATGCCATCCGTACCATAAGAATTCTCTATTTTCCAACGCTCAGGCTTTCCGTTTTCTCCTAAATGAACGCCTGTTATCAACATAGAATGACTTGCAATTCCGGCTTTTAGCTGAAAATAATCTTTCCTGTTCATTTCAAAATCGAAACCTGTAACTTCCAGATAATCAAAACTGTTGTCATCCCACAACTGTAATTCTTCTCTGCACATTTTATCATCATCAGCCATACATACCACAGGAATCCCTTCCTTTAGCTGTTCAATACATTTTTCCTTTAATTCAGCCAACGGAAGATTTATGAACTGTTCCTCCTGACCGCCAATCACCTGAAAAACATCTGTCAATACACATTTTTCCCCAAAGGGCAATTTCTCATAGGGAAGAGATATGACATTAACAAACTTGTCCAAATATTCTTCTGCCATATCATTATAGAAAGTTTCAGGTGTATATTGTTTCTGTTGCTTTTCATTTTCAAAAGAATAGGAAAAAGTATCCGGTGGGCAGCCATAACATCTACATAAAAAAGTAAAAATTCTTTCCAGTGCCTGCTCCTTTATTTTTGCAATATCTTCTATATCTTTCCCCTCTAAAGCTGCATTTCTTATCTCTGCACTAATCTTTCGCAGATAATAATTCAAGCGATTATTCATCTCTTCCGTATTTGAGGATTGAAATGTTTCCGGCATTATCTCTGCCGGGACAATCCCATACTTTTTTACAAGCTTTTTAAAATTCGTCCAAAATCCTCCATCAGTAACTGCATATTGAAACCATGAATATACCTCTCTTTTATCATACGGTTCATTTCTGTATTGAATCGTTTTTTCCAAAAAGCAATTCGCTTTCTCCAGTTTATCCCAAAAACAAAGGTAGCCTAAGGAAAGCTTAAAGTCTTCGCATTGCAAAGTATTTTTTCCAAGCTTTTTTACTATATATTCCCGCAAAAGATTTAATCCTGCAACAATCCAGCATCTTCCTGCGTATCCTTGCGAAACAGCTTCCATTGTTGAAATATCTATGGAAATTTCAAATGTCTGTAACTTTGCTTTTTCTTCATTGAATGCAATGTCTGATATATATTTTTTACTATATTCTTCTTCATATATACTGTTTTTTTCGTCTGCCCGATATGCCTCTTTATTAGTTTGAATCCAGGCAGCTGTAATTTCTTTCATATTAATATTTCCTCTCGCAAAATCAATTTGACAGAAATATAAAAATCCATTGTATTAAAAAATATTACCACATAAAATAAACAGTTTCAAATATACATATAAGCCAGATACAGAATTTACCCTATTATACAAATCATTTATTTTTTACGAAAAACTTGCGAGTTATTTGGTTCATTGCTTATTCGTAAACCATGCCCCTTTATGCCACATTGGAAAAACGGTGCTTTTTCTCTTTGTACGGATTTTTACGTTCTGAATAATTTCTTTTTGCATTGATTCTGTAATGTTTATGAAATTTACTGCATCCTGCAGATTTTAAAAAGCATATTACTGTATTCTATTATCAGGTTTTCTACCGACATTTTTTCCCACCTTTATATTTTAAACACGCAGAAAGACAACAAAAGGTGAAAAAAAAGACCAAGCGTTTCTGCTCAGCCTTTTCCATACTTTACATTTTCACCCGGCAGCATTGGGAAAAACAGTCTCAACATACAATTTCCGATATGGGATTTCCAGCACTTCAGCCCCGTCCAGATATTGATTCCTCCATTTTTCGTAGTCTGGACCGTCCACGATGTCAGTGTTGTGTTGTTGACTAATACAGTCAAATGATAGCAGGAGGTAAATATAACCATCCCCATCAGTATCAATATCATCCGGGAACTCACCATAATCGCTGATAAAATCCGCCAATTCCCTATCCCAAGCATCCACAGCTCCCAGCTCTATGTAGTTGTCATCATCAGCATTATATTGATACAAGGTATAAGGCCAGAGCCTGTCCCCCGCTTTTCCCTGATTATGGGACCACTTTTCCTGAACAATACCATTGTCGTAATAAGTCAGGGCAGGAAACCCAAAAAACTCCTTTCTAAAAACACCATTCTCATAGGCATAAACCTGCTCTACCATTCCCGCCATGAAAGTGTCCTGGTTTTTCAAAATCAATTCGTCTTCTCCATCCCCGTCCACATCATACACTGCATAGAAAATTGTGCTAGGGATATCGAATCCGCCCTGACCATCGGGAAATATACCTGTGCGGCAATATTCATTAATAGCGGAAACGAAAGCGTCAGAAAGACCGCTTGTGTCAAAATCCACCGGTCGACCGTATGGCAGATCGTTATTCGGTATAAGGTCAGTTGGCGAATCGTACTGTTTGCCGTTTTCTTCCTCTTTATCTGTTTGATTGATATTCTGCTCTATTTGATTATCGGCTTCTATCGGTTCTTCTGCACTTTTTGGGTTTGCACACCCCACAAGCAAAACAGATAATAACACTATCATTATACTTTTAACTTTTTTCATATTACTCCCTCGAATATGGCTAGATGCCTTTCAATGAATAAGTCAAACTACTTTTTAATATTACCATATACCTTTTTGCAATTCCATAAAAATCCTTAAGCCTTGCAATGTTCCTACTACGCCATCACACTATTCAGAAAAAGGCTCCAATTCAAAAGTAACTTCCCAGTTGCCCTTTACGCTGTTTTCAGCAGCATGGAAGATGCCATATATCTGTATCTTGTCCAGTTCGCTTTCATCTACAAGAAACAGATGTTCATCAAATGACACGCTTTCTCCGTTTATCTCCTCCTGCCATCCTAATAAAAGGTCACAATCCCTCTCATTCCCCATACTGTCTACGAGAAATGAACGCATGTGCCTATCCGCATCGCCAAAATTACCACGACATGTCTGTATTCGTAAAACTCCATCAGAATATCCCACTCCTGTAACGGTAAGAGCCTCTATCATACTTTCATCTACATCTGCAATATCCATAACAAGCCCACCTGACTGCGAAGAACCATTAGCGCTTTCTCCGAAATATTGATTGTAAAGCTCGCTATCTTGATTACCACCGCCTCCGTAAGATACTGATTTCATTTTCGGATTTTTTATAATATTATCCAATTCAATCCACTGCTTTTCACGACTCTTATTGGTCAATATCTGATGAACTCCAAACCTTACTTTTTCACTTCTATAGCTTCCATCAGTGAATAAACTTATTTTAAAATACGCCTTATCCTCAAGTTCATCATATTCCAGAAACTCACATCCTCCGGCTTCATATGATGCGCCATAACTTTGCAGATAATAACTGTCATACAAATCAATGGAGCCTTTTATCAAATCTTTATCGCTTCCATCCGCATCATAGAAAGAAACTATAACCTCCGCCGTATTATCCTTAATATCTATAGCTTCAACCTGCATTGTGATGCCCTTGATCGTATCGCTTGTTTCTACAGGCAATACAAAATCCGCAAGCGCAGGAGTATATTTCTCAATTATATTATAAACTTTTGGAAAGATTCTTGCCGTAACCGGCAGTACTGTCACGGACAGCAACAGCATTACCCCACACACAACTGCCACCTGTCGCATCATTAAAATTAATATGTCTCGCTTCTTTCTCTGTCTTTTTTCTACCTTAGCAATAATTTTCCCAAGGTAGTCAGGGTTTGGAAAGATATGTTCATATGATTTTTTATAAGAATATTCAAAATCTTCCATGCCGATTCCTCCATATCAATAATTATTCTTTTTCCAATAATTCCTTCAGCTTAGCCCTTGCCCTCGTCAAATGAGTACGCACTGTCGAAGGTTTCATTTTTAAAATATCAGAAATCTCCTTTATAGAAAATTCCTATTATTAGAATAAATGTATTTACTTCTTTTAATTATTCGGCAGCGTCCTCACCACATCAATAATCTCGTCATCTTTCGTCTCTGCTACCATTTCAATGTTTTCCTCAAAGTCCTCATCCAAACTGACAACCTTCCGTCTCCATGCAGTTTTCCATAGATTTTTGCATAAATTGACAGTTACCCGCATGAACCATGCCCTTTCATGTTCGGCATTTTCAAACTTCGGTCTTTTGACAATATAGATAGCGAAAACTTCCTGATGTATGTCATCTGCGTCATATTTATTCTTGACCAATGAGTAGGCCATTCGATACACCGCATTGGAATATTTTTCAATTACTTCTAAGTCATCTGCGCGCAATAACTTATCCACATTTCATCACCGCCCTCTCATTGACATTACAATTTAAGTTGGGAAAAAGCTACAAAAAAAACTGCCGATATTTTCCTGCATCAGCATTCAAAATCGGCAGTTATATATTTATTCAATTACAACCGGTCCGAAGAAGTTTTCATGAAGGGCTTTTTCATATTCTATTCTATCGCCATTTTCAAAATAATCTCCTTTTAATACTGCAATCGAAAAGCTATCAACAAATCCATTCTCATCCATCATAGTGACGGATGCTGTGGCATTCAGTGATTCTCCCGTATATTTTATCATTGCATCCATAGTTTCACGCAATCTATTTTCCGTATCCTGACGCTGTGCCATACGTTCGGCCTCATCATCACTCTCATAGTCAACATACAAATACAGCTTAAATATATATGGAAAGTCTATACATACATCAGTATATTTAAGCTGTGGAAAATAGACATTATCCATTAAAGAATAATTCAGTCTTTCATCAAACATAACTGACGTCTCCGGCACATCAGGATTTGAAAAAAGACTATACTCCTTAAAATAAAGAACACTATCTTCCCTGCAGCCCGGCATCTCTGCTTTCATCTTATTCCAGAACTTCTGCTCATAATGCTCTTCCACCAAATCAGAAAAATAGCTCTCAATAAGTTTTTCTATCCTCTCTGAAGGCTGTCCACCTACTTTAGTATTGATTACAAAAACTCGCTCCTGCTCATCGGCGTCCTGATAAGTCAGCTCCCATTCCGTGTAATTAAAGGTTTGAACTTGTCCATCTTTATCGTCAAATTGGCCTTCCTTATCTACGCCGTCGGATATCAGATAATCTTCTCCGAAACAGTTCCTTAGTTCCTGCTCACAGAGTTCCGGCAAAGGCCCATCTTTCCTCACCTCTTGAGTTTTTGAGGACGCTTCATTCAAAAGTTCATTTAACGAATTGCCCGTGGCACATCCGGATAAAATGCCAACCAATGACAGGCATAGGATGCGTAGACATTTTCGATACAGTATTTTATTGTTGTTCATTTTTTCATTATCCTCTTTACTGTTATAACCATCTGACATTATCCATTTAAGAAGTCACTGAATTCTTTCAATTCTTTTTTCTTATCTTCCGAAAGACTATTGAATTCTGTATTGCAAATTGCGCCTTCTAACACATATAAATGAACAAGACAAACGTTTGGATATGTCTGCTTTAATTTCAAAAATGCCTGTTTAGCGCCTGTACTGATAAGCTCTTCAGATGAGTCTATTCCAACAGTTGTCAGCTTTTTTGCCATTTCTTTTCCGATATTTATCATAGATGTTAATTCCGACATGTTTTCTCCCTCAAAATCATCATAATAATATGATTATATCATTTACAGTTCCGATTATCTACCGCAGCTTAAAACCCCCTATCATTTTTTCCTTAAAATATCCAAACTATGATTCGTAGCTCCAATCAGATCCTGACGTTCACATATTGTAAAATGATATTTCATCCACACTTCAAATGTGGCATCATCCATTTCATCGATGCACTCCCTCATATAATTGGTCGCACTGTCAGCAGCAATTAATTTCACTCTCTCAACATTATCAAATTTTGAATTCAGTTCATTGATTTCTTCCAGTCTTACCATTTCAAATAGATCTTTTTCCTCAGATAAACATTTAAAATCCTCAGTCAACATATGGTTGTTTATGCATTCCCATATTTTTCCGGCCTTGAAGGCAAACTGAATCATAGTTGCTTCATTCATGCAGTACGCTACAAATATATGTCCACCCTTTTTCGTAACCCTTATTGCTTCTTCCAAAACTTTTTCCTTATCCTCTTTCGTATATATATGATACATTGGGCCTAGTACCAATGTCATATCAAATGTTTCATCTGCAAATCCGGACAGGTCAAGCGCCGTTCCCTGATGAGTTCTTATATTTTTTATTCCGGATATTTTGGAATTCATAATCTCTAAGTTATGAGTTGTTAATTCCAATGCATCTACAACATGCCCTTCTTTTGCAAGCGCTATGCTGTATCTTCCGGTTCCTGCACCTACTTCCAGTATTTTTTTCTTTTCAGCAGTTCCCATAATTTCATGAATGTATTTCATTGTAGTAAGATATTCTACTTGCCCATGCCTGCTTAAAAGTCTTCCTTCTTCATCATAATTTGAGTAGTAATTTTCTAAATAATTCATATTTTTTCGGCCTCACTGTTAGATATAATGTCACTGTAATTTCTTTTCCATAATTTCATAAACCAGTATAACTCCTCCTGCACATTCCAATATACCATGGTCTATCGTTTTATATCCTAAGTTATAATACAATTTACAAGCAGGTAATGAGGCGTCTAGTTCCGCCATGTCGTATTGCTTTACAATTTTCTCTTCCAGCTTTTTCATGATAAAAGTACCAAATCCTTTTCCCTGAAACTCCGGCAATACATATACTCTTGTAATATGATTTTCTTTTATGCTTCCTGTTCCTATTATTTTGTTATTCTCCAAAATGACATAAACATTCCCATTTTCAATGTCTTCTCCTATATTATCTTCATTATGTAATTCACAAAACATATCTACAATTTCAGGAAGATAATATTTCGGATATACTTTTTTAATTGTATACTATACTATTTCGTATATCTCCTTTGCATCTTCAGGCTTTGCCAATCTGTATTCCATAATGCTTGCCTCCATAATAAATAACACCATCAAACAGATATTCTACTGCTTGATGGTGAACTACATTGCAGCTTTAGATAAATGTAAAAATTTATTATACTTAAGGCGCCAACCGGTTAGGACTACGGAACAGGAACATAGCATCTTTGATAGAGAGATTAAAAATCAACATTGTAAGTCTGTCTATACCAAGCCCGAATCCGCCGTGGGGAGGACAACCGTACTTAAAGAATTCAAGGTAGAACTTGACATCCTCGGTAAGTCCTTTTTCGTCAGCCTGTTTCTTAAGTACATCATATCTGTGCTCGCGCTGAGCGCCTGTGGTAATCTCCACGCCCTTCCATATAAGGTCATATCCCAACGGAACTCCGGCTTCGTCTCTCATGTGATAGAATGCTCTGTTTTCGGCATTAAATCCGATAACAAATAAAAATTCGTGACCGTAATGTTTTTTCACCCATTCATAACTAAGCTTCTCTGCCTCCGTAGTCATATCGCCTTTTTCGGAGTCATCAATCTTATATCCGAACTCTTCCTCCAACGCTTCATAAAGCTTGCTAAGCTCTATAACCGGAAACGGTGCAGTAGGAACTACCACATCTACGCCATACAGTTCCTTTATCTGTTCTCCGTAACGCTCTTTAATAGCGGTAAGACCGGCAATCAAAACTTCTTCTTCAAGCTTCATAACATCTTCAACGCCGTCAATATAGCTTACCTCAAGATCAAAGCATGAAAATTCTGTGGCATGTTTGCTGGTAAAAGATTTTTCTGCTCTGAATACCGGTCCCACTTCAAATATGCGCTCGAAACCGGAAGCCATCGCCATCTGCTTATAAAACTGCGGGCTTTGTGCGAGATATGCGGTAGTATCAAAATACTTTACTTCAAACACATCGGAGCCGCTTTCGCTTGCCGCACCGATAAGCTTAGGCGTATGGATTTCTATAAACTCTTTATCAAGAAGATAATTTCTGATAGCGGCAACAAAAGCAGTCTGCACTTTATACATTAACTGGTTTTCATCTGTTCTTAAGTCTATCCAACGGTAATCTATTCTCTGGTCTATACTTGAACGCTCTACTGCAGCCTGCTTTTTGGTTGCGGGAATATAGCTGCGTGAAATCGGAAGCGGGGATGCTATGCTCTCAATTATTATTTCATCAGGAATAAGCTCCACTCCGCCCATTTTAACATACTCATTTTCCACTACTTTACCAACTACAGTAATAACAGAGTCGGCGGTCAGCTTTTCAAAATCTTCCACCAGTTCCGGATGCGCATCTTTTTCCAAAGTTACCTGCAGCTTTCCGGTAATGTCCTTGATAACAACAAAAAGCATAGCCTTTCCATTGCGAACATTTTCAACAAATCCCTGAACCTTCACGGTTTTTCCGTTTACACTTTTTACATCACAAATTTTAGTCCTTTCCATTTTTCCAATCCTTTCTTATGCCTTTAATATATGTTTCTTATATTCCTGCTTTCTCTCGTACATCATTTCATCTGCCCGTTTCATCGTGCTGTACAGGCCGCCGCCATCTATGCCCTCCTGATAGATTGCATAGCCTACGGAAATACTGACTGTTACAACGAAATCATTTTTGTTCAACTCCTGTATATCCTGCTCCAGCATATGCAGTTTTTCATTGATTTCATCTAAGGAAGTATACGGCGCCCATGCACAGAATTCGTCTCCGCCGATTCGGTAACATTTGCCTACATGTGCAAAAATCTTCTTTAAGGTATCAGCCGCCATTTTAATATACCTGTCCCCATAGTCATGTCCATAAGTATCGTTGCATTTCTTTAAATCATTCAAATCAAACATATAAACAACGGTAGGAAGTATTTTTTCCTCTCCGGTTTGTTTGTCCGGCGCCATGCGCTTTTCCAAATCCTCTCTAAAAGCAGTACGATTTGCGAGCCCTGTCAGTTCATCCGTCAAAGCAAGTTTGCGATACAGCTCGCTCTCTCTTGCCTGCTCCATCAGTTCACTGGTTCTTCGCACATTTGCAATTCCCATCGCTATTATATAGATGAAAAATCCGATACTGCCCAAAGGCGTACTTTTCTTGCTGATACGGTAAATCGCCAGTTCCAGTACGGTACTTACCAGAATAATCATTACACAGATACTGTTGATTTTAACATGACCGGTGAATTTGTTCACCTTTACTTCCTGAATAGTCATTACCACAATAACTGCGACAAACAGCAAAAGCGAAATATGTGTCAGCAACAAGGTCTCCCGCAGGTCATATATTCCCGTAATCTGCAGAATGACCCGCGCGATAATTACTGCACAATTAATATAACAGCAAAATCTCCACAGTTTACTCTCACCATTATGGTACATATGACGCAAAAAGAGGATAAAGGGAATCGTCATGGTCATCAGCGTCAGATGAGACACAAATACAACCATCGTGCTGCATGGGAAAAACCAATCTACTATCTGTGTCTCTATGCCGGACCAAGTGCCAAGCATAATTGCAAATATAGCAAACTGTATAATAGTCTCCGCATCCTGTCCTTTTTTTACCACGAAAATACCGTACAGCAGCATGACCATGCCTGCCAATGCAATCATTATGGATAAAACAAGCCGTGCAAACCGTTCTGACAAGATTTTATGCTCTATCTCCTGATATGTACCATAGAAAAAGTTTCCCTTCGGTTGTCCATCACGGTAAACCGGAGTTACCTGAAATACAATTTCTTTGCCGGCATCGTCTTTCGTCAGAGATATTACATTCCAACAAAAGCCCATAGTCTTAACCGGTCTGTCTTTTTCTCCTTTCAGCGCATAGACTCTGTTTCCGTCAATAAATACCTCCAAGTACATATGTACAGTATTATACACGATTACTTTACCGTTCGTATTTTCCTGAGGCAAAATACACCTGTAATAATATACATCACCATCCTGCGTCTTCTCCATTTGGTCATCCCATATGATAACCTCTTTATCCACAGTCCTGTTATCTATATTATTACGAAAAGAAAATGTAACGAAACAAGCATATATAATTCCTATCAGCAATACTGCAAAATAAAATACAGTAACCCGCTTCTCCAATATCATCACTCCCTGTTCTTACTTTTCATTAATTTCTTACAAGATAAAAAATCCCTCACTATACGGTGAAGGATTATACTTTCAACCCGATTAATTATAAATTCTAGCAAGCACAAAAAGGAAAGTCAATAGGGGTTTTCCATCAACTTATGAGGGACGGACTGCACACCTTTTTACAGGATGCCTGATTACTGTTTTCAACTTCTCAGGAACTACCCGCCTGGCATCACTCAGATAAATCTCATGATGTAACCTTGTATCAGTAATATCCAGCTCATACCCATCATCTGTCATAAACTCATGCATTATTTCAATCGTATTCGGCTCATCGTCATAGGAACCGATATGCATACATTGCACACACAATCCTTCATTAACTGTAAGAAATTCTACTTTTGAAAAATCCTCTTTCTTTTTCTTTGCAGCTTCTTCTATAGCCCAGTCAAAGTCTTTCTTCGTCACAAAATCCGGTAGTCTGATTACTGAAATAAAGTGGAAATCCTCTTTTTTGCTATAATCAATTTCCTTAGTATTCTCCTGCCACCAAAAACCTTCCAGCGGCGGCACAACATAATCAAAATATCCTTCAATCCGGTGACTGCCCATTTTGCTCATTTTAATCGTAAAAGCAACGACATATAATAATCCAATGGATTGTTTATACTCACTGCCTTCTTCATTAGGATTTCCCTTCCCACGGACCGCAATATAATTCATAGGCGGTACTTCCACTATGCTTGGTTTATTCTTCGGCATATAGAATTCTTTGTACTCTTTTTTATAATCAAATGCCATTATACTTTCACCCTTTCCTTAATCTTGAAACACGCTCTTGTATGTTACGCTCAAATTCTTCTTCTGAAAAAGACGGATCCTTTGTCTTTCTCCATATATCACATGGAACGCAGTCACAATCGCCGCAGCCTGCCAGTCCTTTTTGATTAAGGGAACATTCATATATCGGACACGCCTGCCCTTCCGGTGCATGAAAAACTTTTCCTGAGCTTTCATTACATCCCTTACACATGTTCCCATAGCATCCACATGTTGAACAATCAGTACCACAACAGCTTAATATACTTTTCAAATCCTTACCCTCCATAATTTCCCGTTGTTTTTTCTTGCTTAACCCTCCAAGCACAAGCTGATAAGACTTGTCCAGTAAGTCTTTTAATAAATCATCCGGCACTTCGCCATCCGGCTTAATGGAATTCCAATGCATTTTGTTCATATAGAATCCGGGAATAATGTCTTCATACTGCTGACGCAAAAAATCTCCCTCGGCCGGTTCCAGTTTCAATGTAATGTAATATGGTTTATCATTCTCATCCAGACAAACCGCAGCAAACATCTTGCCGCCTATATGATAGCGAAGCCAGTTCCAATCCTTTTGAAGATCTTTGGTCACCCCTGTTTTACTTAACAAATATTCATCAATCCATGTGTATCTCATACAGTCTTCTCCTCCATCATTTAATAAGTTAAATACCACCCTCATATTTCTTTTTCATAAGTTCAATGCTTACTTCAATCTCTTTTCGGATTTCCTTCGGTTCCAGTAATTCTACCTTATCCCGAAAAGACAAAATCCAGGTAATCAGATTCTCCTTATCCGTATAGTCTGCCTGAAACAGAAGTTTTCCATCTTCCTGCTCGCTGAAACTTCCACTTCCGAACTCCTCTACCAATCTCCATTTGCATTCCGGTTCAAACAACGCCTTAACTTTTATTCCGCCGGGAAAAATTCTTTCATCTCTTAAATCCGGCATTGGCGCTTGTCTTTTCGGAAAAATATGCTCTGATATTTTCAGATTATCGATGCGGTTCAGTTTAAACAGGCGAAAATCCTGACGCTTCTTGCACCATCCCCATACATACCAGCTTGACCATCGAAATATCAGATAATATGGTTCTATGCATCGGACTGACTCGCCTTTTGGAGAATAATAAACAAATTCCATTTCTCTGCATTTGTCAATCGCCGCACGTATCAGCTCGATTTTGGGAGCAAGAGAATCTTTATACCATGATGATAAATCAATTAGTACCGATTGGTTTCCAACCATAAAATCGGAATAACCTGCTGCCAGCTTATCCATCAGCTTTCCATAGCGGTTCGTTCCGTTTACACTGTCCAGGCTGCGGAGTCCCGCAAGTATATCCTGCATTTCTCCCTGTGTAAACAGCATTTTATCCAGTTTATAGTTCTCCATAATCGAGATGCCGCCATTTACTCCCTGTTTAGTTACAATGGGAATTCCGGCTTTACACAAATCTTCAACATCCCTGTTTATGGTTCGTCTGGAAACTTCAAACTGTTCTGCAAGATATGGCGCCGTAACTGTATCTTTTTGTAACAGTATTGATAAAATCCCAATCTGTCTGTCTATCTTCATTGACTCTCCTTTAACAATGTTTATTATACTATTCGAAACACGTCAGCTGTATGTCATGTTTTAATTATAAAAAATAATATCATCAATTATTCTTTCTTTCAATTATTCTTTATCCGAAACCAAACGTCCAAATCCTTTTCTAAAAGAAAGTCTAAAAGAAAGTTTCTGTAAAACTATTGACATAGAAACTTAAACATCTTAAAATATATCAAACTGATATATCAGTCTGATATTTAAAATTACATTATGGAGGTTTTCACTATGACAAGACAACGAATAAGAAAGCTGCTGCTAATAACTTCTCTGCTCCTGTTTCCTGTCACGCTGTATTATTTCAGCCCTGCTTTAATCATAAATGCAGGACTGAACAGAATAATCA
>JAIDPH010000320.1 GCA_029062885.1 Lachnospiraceae bacterium | reverse complement strand
AATCCCATGCCCATTCTGTATATCTACTCTACCGTCTTTTACAGCAATCTTGCGGTCATTCTGCGCATAATATGCCTCTTCCTCACGGCGTATACCTCTTCCCCGCATCGGAGGCAGATCACGATAAAGTTTACCCTTTAACACATTACCAAGTACAGTACATCCGTCAACTGCCTGTACTGCCTTATGATAAATCGCTACTTTTTCCCCTGCCTTCACATTCTGCAGAGCATTTATATTAGTATAATCGACGGAACCATCCTCTCTGATCTTCGGCGTCCCGTACTCCTCCGGTGAAAAGAGATACTCAAAATAACCGTCCTGGCCTTCCTGTATCTCCCGCCCTTTTGCAACCAGAATCTCTCTATTATAAACCTTCTTCTTAATCATAGCAGAAAGATTCGACTGATGCAGACCTTCCACTACTCCATGGCGTTCCAGATAATCAATCAAATCATTTTTCTTATAAGCCTCACCATCTTGCGGCGGAGTAAGATAGAGCCACGCAGCCATCTCATCCTCGTCAACCTTCAAATAGGTTCCCTTGGATAAGACACTGTCCTCCTCTTCAACCACCTGCTCTTCTTCCGATACAGCAGCTGCCTCAGGCTCTCCTATGCTTTTCAATTTTTCCATTGCAGATTTAAGCCTATCCAATTGTTCTGAAGAAAACTGTGTGCTCACGCGACTCACCTCCTTATCTGCAAACATTCCTATATTACATTCTATACCAAAAAGCTTATCTTTTCCAGTCCTAACACACTATTTTTTTTGATATTTTTTTGGTAATTTATTATTTATGCAATTGTACCAGACGAATCTCTACCTGTTCCATCATCTGTGTGTATTTTTCCAGTTTTGCACGTTCCTCCGCTACCTTTGACTCAGGCGCCTTAGAGATGAATTTTTCATTGCTCAGCATACCGTTAACACGAGCAAGTTCGCCCTCAAGACGTTTTTTCTCATTCTCAAGACGCTCGATTTCCTGTTTAATGTCAACAAGCTCCTCAAAAGGAATATGCAAAGTTGCATTAGGAATTACAACAGATACGGCATCATCCGCAATACCTGCCTTATCCTGCTGTATCGTAACCTCAGAGGCTCCTGCAAGAGAAGCAAAAAACAGCTTACCGTCTTCAAAGATTTTTCTCACTTCTTCTTTCTCGCTTACCACAAATACAGCCGCCTTCTTAGATGGCGCAACATTCATCTGCGTACGGACATTACGAATTCCGCGTACTGCTTCCTTGATAAGTTCAATCGCCGACTCCTCTTCAGCATAATTCCTTTCAGATAAATATACAGGCCAGCTTGATATCATTATTGACTCTTCTTCAGACTGAATCGTACAGAAAATCTCTTCCGTTACGAAAGGCATATATGGATGCAGCAGTTTCAAAGCGTCAATCAGAATATTTTTCAAGGTCCACAATGCCGCGTTCCTGCTTGCTTCGTCAGATTCCTCTTTACTATAGAGTCTTGGTTTTACCATCTCAATATACCAGTCACAGAATTCGTCCCATATAAAATCATAAACCTTCTGTACTGCGATACCAAGCTCAAAATTCTCCATGTTGTCCGTTACATCCTGAACCAGCGTATTTAACTTGGAGATAATCCACTTATCTACCGGTTCTAAGCTGCTTTCTATTTCATCATATGAGACTTCCCATCCGCGTGTTCCTGTTTTGTCCTGAGCCTGTTCCATATTCATCATTATGAAACGTGACGCATTCCATACTTTATTGGCAAAATTACGGTTTGCTTCCACCCTTTCATAATAGAAACGCATATCGTTCCCCGGCGCATTTCCGGTAATCAGCGTAAGCCGCAGCGCATCCGCACCATATTTATCAATAATATCTAACGGGTCGATACCGTTACCCAGAGACTTACTCATTTTGCGCCCCTGGGAATCTCTTACAAGGCCATGAAACAGCACTGTATTGAACGGTTTGGCGTTCATCTGCTCATATCCCGAGAAAATCATACGGATAACCCAGAAAAAGATTATATCATATCCTGTTACAAGTACGTCAGTAGGATAAAAATATTCCAGTTCTTTCGTCTTTTCCGGCCAACCCAATGTGGAAAACGGCCAGAGTGCAGAAGAAAACCACGTATCCAGTGTATCAGGATCCTGCGTGAAATGAGTTTCGCCACATTTAGGGCATACTGTCGGCAGCTCTTTTGCAACTATGATTTCTCCGCACTTATCGCAATAGTATGCCGGAATCCTGTGTCCCCACCACAGCTGACGGCTTATGCACCAATCCCTGATATTATCGGTCCAGTTGAAATAAATTTTTTCCATTCTTTCAGGGATAAGCTTTATCTCACCATCCTTTACTGCTTTTACGGCAGGCTTAATAAGTTCGTCCATTTTTACAAACCACTGCTTCTTTATAAGCGGCTCAATAGTGGTTCCGCAACGGTCATGCGTTCCTACGTTATGAGAATAATCCTCGATTTTTACCAACAATCCTTCTTTTTCCAGTTCCTCTACGATTTGTTTTCTCGCCTCATAGCGGTCAAGACCCTCATATCTGCCACCATTGGCATTGATGGTAGCATCATCATTCATGATATTGACTTCAGGCAGATTGTGGCGTTTACCTACTTCAAAGTCATTCGGGTCATGAGCAGGGGTAATCTTAACAACGCCTGTTCCAAATTCCATATCAACATACTCGTCCTCAACAACAGGAATCGTCTTGTTCACGATTGGAAGCCAAACCTGACGCCCTTTCAGATAAGTATATCTTTCATCATTCGGATTAACAGCAACCGCAGTATCTCCCAACATCGTTTCCGGACGTGTAGTGGCAAATTCCAGAAACTCTGTCTTGCTTGGTTGGCCGTTCTCATCAACCAACGGGTATTTAATATGCCAGAAATGCCCTGCCTGCTCCTCATATTCCACCTCGGCATCTGAAATAGAAGTATTGCATACCGGACACCAGTTGATAATCCTGCTGCCCTTATAAATCCAACCTTTTTCATGCATCTTGCAGAATACTTCCGTAACTGCTTTATTACAGCCCTCATCCATCGTAAAACGCTCCCTGTCCCAATCGCAGGAAGAACCGAGTTTCTTAAGCTGTCCGATAATACGTCCGCCGTATTCCTTCTTCCATTCCCATGCACGTTCAAGGAATCCTTCACGTCCGAGGTCTTCTTTCTTTATACCTTCCTCTTTCAGCTTTTCAATGATTCTTACTTCCGTCGCAATCGAAGCATGGTCCGTTCCCGGCTGCCAGAGCGCGTTATATCCCTGCATTCTTTTAAACCGAATAAGAATATCCTGCATTGTATTGTCAAGTGCGTGTCCCATATGAAGCTGCCCTGTGATATTCGGCGGCGGAATGACAATAGTAAAAGGTTTTTTCGTCTCATCCACTTCTGCATGGAAATATTTCATCTCCATCCACTTTGCATACAATCTGTCTTCTATGCCCTTCGGGTCATAGGTCTTCGCTAATTCTTTGCTCATATTGATATCTAGTCTCCTTTCTCAAACATGTGCCTCAACCTGCGAATTTGCGTGTGAAAGATTTATTTTTCACACTTTTCACACTAAAAAAGCCCTCTGCCGACTGCTCTGTCAGCAAAGGGCGCATCTGCGCGGTACCACCTTGATTTTTCACTCATAGATTCCCATCAGAATCCTATCCTGTAACGGGGATAAATCGTGGACACTTACTCATTTCGGCATCCCGGTTCTAAAGCTACCTTCAATAACTCTTATCCGAAGCGTCCTTCCAGCTATTGGTCGCTCTCTCTGGCGGCAGACATTATCTACTCCTCTTTGTCATTACCTTTTGATTATGCTTCTTGCCTAATATAGTTATTACTATAGTTGGTTGCGGTTGGTTTGTCAAGGGGATGGCGGATTAAATATCTATACTCCTGCGATTGCCGTTGACAAAATTTGCCTTAATACCAATGAAAAATTCCAGCTAAAATCCCTATAATTCCCAGGAATATTATAAAAGCACTTATTAAAAAATCTTTCCAGATATATTCCAAAAGCAATACCTGCGAATCATTATCCGGATTATAATAAACATGTACCTGCCTTCCAATGTGTTTCTTTCTCAATTTTGAAAGTTTATGTTTCAAAAAAAGGGAAGCGGAACAAAGGCTTCCAGCGCGATACGCTTTATCTCCTGTCCGTCTTTATTAAATTGCACCTCTATGCAAAAACATATTGCAGGGCTCCTATAAGCTTCCTCTATCTCACAAATTTTTCCTATAACACACTTACCTTTTTTTAGAATTCTTATGCTAAAACCAAGTGAAAAAACTCCCATAATGAAGCACAATAGACCAAGTATCACAAAAAAGAACATAGTATGTACCTTTCCTTTCAAGAAATATAAATAATTTAATCGCCAATTTTCTGCCAATACAAAATCTCAAATTATATTTTTACTAATTATAGCACATTTTTATTCTAAATACAATTAGCAGCTAATAATCTTAAATACCCTTACCACTCTATTTTATCTATCATTATCGTATCGCTGAACGTTTTTTTCATAAACAATAATTTACGGATAGCAGTATTCATCAAATCCGTATACAATATATCTTTAATAAAATACAATAGACAAAGGAGACATCATCATGGACAATTTGCAGACAATCATTAGCAATTACTTAGACTTCTGTCGGTACCAGAAACGGCTGGATGCCAAAACTATGAAGGCTTATAGAATTGACTTAAATCAGTTCACTTTACATATAGCATCGAAAAATGCAGCTGACATAACACCAGATATTCTTGAGAAATATATTATGACTTTGCACCAGACGTATAAACCCAAGACAGTAAAAAGAAAAATTGCATCTATAAAAGCGCTGTTCCGATACATGGAATATAAGAGCTATATTGACGTCAACCCATTCAACAAAGTACAGATAAAATTCAGAGAACCAGTTATTCTGCCGAAAACTATACCGCTGCATACTATGGAGCAGCTCTTATCCACAATTTATAAACAACGCTTACTGGCAAAAACCGCCTATCAAAAGCGAAACGCCCTGCGCGACGCTGCAGTCATAGAGCTTTTGTTTGCAACGGGTATGAGGATTTCAGAGCTTTGCTCCTTAAAAGCCCAAAACGTCAATCTTAATGATTGCAATATACTAATATATGGAAAGGGTTCTAAGGAAAGACGTATACAGATTGGAAATCAGGATGTTAAATGCATTTTGGAAGAATACGCACTTGAATATCAGGCAGAAATAGAACGCTGTAAATACTTTTTTGTAAATCAGTCCGGACATACTCTGTCCGATCAGGCAGTCAGACGGATGATTCGCAAATACTCTTCTCTGGCAGATATTGACTTGCACATCACACCGCATATGTTCCGCCATACTTTTGCAACCTGTCTGTTGGAAGAGGACGTAGATATCCGCTATATTCAGGAAATGCTTGGGCATAGCTCGATTAATGTAACAGAGATATATACACATGTGGCATTGTCAAAACAGAGGGATATTTTGAGCACAAAGCATCCGAGGAGGCATTTGAAGATTTGAAATGAGCTATCAGTTTTCCATGCTTTCCTCAAACTGCTGCAGGCTCTCCGCTTTTGCAGCAGTTTTATGCTAGCGGGTCAGGAAATCCCTGTAAAAAATATCCATAGCTTTATCTGTTATCTTTCGGGCGCTTTTGTAAAAAAACATGTAATAGCATAATCCGGGTACTAAACAGCATAATCCGAACAATAATATAACGTGCGACACAAGCGCTTCCAATAGGCCGGCGAAAAAGAGAACGAAACAAATTGACAAGCAAATCCACACCAAATAGAGCAGATATGTCAGTGCTGTGCCACGCAATGCTATTTCCACTTCCTTGTAGCCATTCCATTTGTCCCTGCTTTTTGCCCTTATCCGCCAAAATGGATTTCCATTGCTCAATGTGCTTAATTCATCAAGTGTTTCTTTTCTAACAAATGGAACCTCAGCATCAATCTTTCTGCCGAGCAATGTGCCGCTTGTATCCCTTATCTGATGCCTATAAAATTTAACACTGTCATCATATCTGCATACCATCTGTTTAATATCCTGCTCATTGTTTAATTCCCCCGCAAACGGTATTGCTTTGATGAAGGTTCCATCCTCATAATAAAACACCAATTCATGGCCATAACCATAACGCCCACCATTGCTAACTCTCCCAAAATATACAGTATTCAGTCCTATTCTGGGAATACGATGGAAACCAATCGAAAAGGACTTCTCTGTGCTGTACCCGCAGTCCCGTAGCATATCCTTTCCCTCTGCCAAATCGTTCTCCATCATCTCCCGTTTTTCCAGACTTATTTTCCTAGTTTTTAAAAAAAGCAAAAACCACAAAAAAAATGGACCTATTAATATCACAGCAATCATGGGGTCAAAGAAATTCAAGCAGTCACTAACATCCGCATCTCCAAGCAATCTACAAGTCAAATCAAAAGTAATCCAGACTATCAAGAAAATAATCAAAAACTTAATATTGGTATACCGTCTCTTTATCTCCTTTTGAAACGCCTCATAAACATGCGGATACGCCTTCCAATAATTCCCTATCAGTCTTTTCCTCATCCCGTTTTCTTTCAACTCATTTTTTCTCATCCCACACATATTCGTCCTCTGCCTTGTGCTCTCTAACTGCTTTCAAATGTTCATCATACATATAACGCAATGTTTTACCAAGACTCATTGTTTTCAACTTTTTGATTAATTTCCGCATAAATCTCTATAAAAAATATCTATAGCTTTATCTGTTATCTTCCCGGCGTTTATGACAAAAAACAGGTAATAGAATACCCCGGCTATTACCGGAACAAGCAACGCTGCCGCTTCCGACCGGACACCTATATAAAAAAATAAGTAAATCGACAAACATAACCACACAAAGTAAACCAGCCATGTCAGTGTCGTACCATATAGCTTTAATTCCACTTCCTTGTTTCCGTCCCACTTGTCCCTGCTGTTTGCTCTCATCCGCCAGAAGCGGTTTTCGTTGCTCAATATGTTCAATTTATCCACAGTTTCTTTTCTCACAGATGGTACCTCAGCCCTAAGTTTTTTAAAAGGACAAAACAATGGAGCATTTTCCTTCATTTTTTGGTGACTATAGATTTTGACACTATCGTCATATCTATGGATTAGCTGCATAAAGTCATTTTCGTCTGAATCCCTCGTTATCCTCAACAATCCCACCGAAATGTAGGTACCATCATCATAACAAAATACCAATTCGCAGTAATACGTCTGCGGCACTCCAACACTGAAGTAAATACGCCCCTCCCGAATTCTATATCCCATATATACACTATTCAGTCCCTTTCTGGGAATGCGGTGGAAACCAATGATAAAAGACTCCTTCGTACTATACCCCCAGTTCTTTACTAATTCCTTTTCCCCTGCTAAATCTTTCTCCATCAGTTCCAGTTCTTCCTGACTTATCATTTCGGTTTTCAGCCAAACATGAGTTAAGTAAAAGGCAGCAACAAATACAGAAATATACAATATCGTGCCCAAAAGCGCGCACCAATCATTTTCTCCAATCATCCAAAAAAACAAAGTACCAAAAGCAAAAACTGCCAAATGAATGATAAAAAGTACCATGCCAATATTCTGCATACTTATAGCATTTTGAAATTCCTCATAGACATGGGGATATGCCTTCAAATAATTCCCTACCCGCCTTTTCCTCATACCGTTTTTTTCCATCTTATTATCTCCTGCATTCTGGTTGAAATGACTTTACCCTTTTTCGCCTTTCAGCCTCATATTATATTCACATTTTCTTTTGGAAGCATACATATTCGCCTACACAATGAAAACCACAGGCAAGCGCATCGGACTGCGATTCCTCATCACAGAAGAAAACCATGTGCTTCGTACCCCTGCGTTTGTCATCGTTTAACACCGCTGTCAGCAGTTCTCTGTACACCCTACTGTCATAGATACCATTAGGGAAGTCCACACCAAAGATTTCCGACATAGTTTTGTCTTCAAAAATTCTGGAATATATTGCCCCTGCGGCTTTCCCCTCTCGCAGTAAGACAAAAATTCTCCAGCCGTCAATCGCATTTAGTATTCTTTGTGAGGTCCAATACATATCTTCATCATACTGCGAATGAATATCTGAGAAAAGTTGGAAATTCTCCCGTGTAATGGGAATAACATCTGCATTTTCAGGCTGCTGCATATAGTGTTCGAAATTCATGACATTGTTATAGCTTTCCTCAATACACTCAAACCCATAGGCATTAAGGGCCTCAATCGCTTCAATATTCTCTTTCGGAAACCCCAGATACAGTTCACTGCCGGAAAAATTCTCACGCGCAAATGCTATAAACTCGGTAAGAGCCTCGCGCATTCCTTCAGCCACACAAAACGAGGTGGTTCCAAGATAGTGGTCATCCGGCAGGTGATAATAGTGTATCCATCCGGTTACTTTGTCATCTCGCTCAAATAGCAGTATTTCTTCACCATCGCGGGAAAAAGCCTCGCGAGCGCGAGCAATAAAATCATTTTTTGTTTTTATTCCGTCAGCATATGTAGGATAACCTGATTTAGTTATATCCAACGCAAGCTCATAAGCAAATCCTACATATTGGTCAAAATCATGCTTTTCCAGTTTCTTTAGCATACTAATTACGTCTCCAAATCAATATTTACTATTTTCTCTTTGCTTCCTTAGAAAGTGCCTTTGTATAAAATAGCTGTGGCATTATCTGTTATCTTACGTGCTTTTTTGAAAAAACATAAATACCAGCACAATTCGGCTCCACACAAAACAAGGAATGGCACTAATAAATAAACGAGTCCTCCGGCTACCAAATAATTATGCCAAATCCTCCGGATAATCGGTGTGAAGTAGAACAATAAGAAAATACAAATCCACAAGCAAATCCCTGCAATATATATCAGCCATGTCAGTGCAGTGCCGCGCAGTGTTAGTTCCACTTCCTTATTATCATTATGCTCGTTCTCGCTTTTGGCTTCCAATTTCCAGAAGGAATTTCCATTACACAGTGTATTCAATTCATCAATCAGTTCTTTCCTCACAAAAGGTACCTCAGCTTTAAGCCTTTCAAAAGGATAGTGCATTCCGTTTGCCCCCATATATGAACACATTTTCTGATATCTATAGATTTTGATACTATCGTCATATTTACGAATCAGTTGTACAAAATTCTTCTCATCCGAAGCCTCAGAATCTTTCCGCAGCCATACTGAAAGATGAGTTCCATCCTCATAAAAAAACTCTAATTCATATTCCTGTCCTCTGTATCTACCGATACGACAAAAGGACTTCCCCCGATATACAGCTTTCTGTCCTTTCCTGGGGATACGGTAGAATCCAATAATAATAGACTCTTTCGTACTGTACCCCCAGTTACCGACCTTTTCTTTTTCCCATGCCAAATCCTTCTCCATAAGCTCCAGCTCCGTCAGACTTATCATCCCGCTTCTCTTCGACTCCTCGAGCGAAACAAAGGTGCAAATGCCCGGTATAATCAAAACTATGGCATCGACAATACAACAGAACATGAAATAGTCTCCGTCTCCATACAGCGCTGTAACCACTGCAATAAAAAGAACAATAAAAATACACATTACATCTAAAGCAATAGCTCCCGCTACTCCAACATTCTTGAACAATAAATCCTTTCTAAATGCCTCATAAATATGAGGATACGCCTTTAAATAATTCCCTACCTGCCTTTTCCTCATCCCGTTTTCTTTCAACTCATTTTTTCTCATTCCATTTTCTCCCGTATCTTAAGCTATCAATTTTCCATTCTTTCCGCAAACTGTTGTATACTCTCTGCCTTTGCAGCAATTTTCAGCTAGCGTTCCAGGGTATAAAGGTCTTTTTCAGCCATAATTTTCTCTGATAATTCAGCGGAAACGTCTCCCAAATCTTTTAAAAGTTGTACAACAGCTTCCGCTTTTCCTTCTATTTTTCCTTCCGCCTTTCCAATATCCCGTACATATTCATCCTCTGCCCTGCGGTCTCTTACCGCTTTCAAATGTTCTTCGTGCATATATCGCAATGTTTTACCAAGACTCATCGTTCTCAGCTCCTTGATTGCTTCACTGATTCCTGTACTTTTTGATTTAATCATTTTTAAATCTTCCTCACTTTCCGCATTGAATAGTCGTATCCAGTCGTTAACTAATTCAGTTCCGTAGAGTTTTTTTCTTAACTCTATGATATGTACTTCAAACAAGTCCGTCAGGTCTTTTCCATTTTCGTCACGCAGTCTGTATATCGTATGATATTTTTCACTATCCACCAGATTAAAATCCAGTATACTTATACTGATACATTTGCGCAGTTTTCCGTAATCCTGACCTGTCCTCAAATCGTCCGTATACATTTTCGCCAGATAAAACAATGTCCTCTTGGTCCAGTTCTTCTGAACCCGCACCTGCATTTCAATTCCTGCTTTAGCTTCTTCCGAGAGCTTAATATCCAGTGCCAAATCCATGATTCCCATCTTTTGCATACGGTAGCGTTTCCACAAAAAAGGTTGGGTAAACAGTTCCCGGAACGCATAATCATTTTTCAAAGAAATAAAGTTCATGTTTCCTCCTGTTCCGCAGGAGAAAAACAAAGTATTACACACTTGAAAATCTCCTGCCTTTATTATTTAAATAATTGGAATAAAAGCATAGATTTTCTGAAAACAATAGAATGTTTGATTTGATATAATAATCTAGAAAGTGATATGCTTTGTACTAATTTTAACACATTTACTGACACTGTCAACTGCAAAAAACTGATTTTCTTCATATTTACGTAAGGTTCATTTAGTGTTGCCTCAACCGCCGGTTGAATCATTATCCCCGATTCCCCTCTTACGTTATTGCTATATATGCTTTACCATATTAATATAAAGATATCACAGCGCTGTGTTCAGTAAATGAGAAAGGATGACGTTGCAAATGTACAACATGAAAACAGGTGAAGTAATAAGCAAACGACGCAAAGAACTCGGGCTTACCCAGAATCAGCTTGCCAAATCGCTTAATATTTCTTTTCAGGCAATATCAAAATGGGAAAACGGAACGACATTTCCCGATATCGCTATGCTCCCTAAGCTGGCGGCAGCGCTTAACACAACTGTTGATGCACTGCTCGGTTACCGCGGAGTGGCAGCCGATTATGACAATAGATACAATACCGAAGGATATTACTGGGGGCTCATGCCTAACCGTATCTGCTATGATATCATGAAAATTCTCCCTCCCATAAAACCATACCGCGTATTGGATATTGGCTGCGGCGAGGGTAAAGACGCCGTTTTCTTTGCAAAATGCGGTTATGCGGTAACTGCATTTGATGTATCCGAATCAGGAATTGAAAAGGCAAAAAGGCTTGCCGAACATAACAGAGTAGAAGTAAATTTATTCAGAGCTGATATTTTTGATTATCGTCCCGACAGCGAATATGACATTATATTCAGTAGCGGAGTATTCCACTTTATCCCGCTTAATCAAAGAGAAGATGTCTGCAACAGTTTGAAAGCTCATACCTCAAATAATGGTATAAACGCTATGAATGTGTTTGTCAGAAAACCTTTTATAAATCGTGCGCCGGATAGTACAAGAGATGAAGATAAAAGGCACCCCTGGCATTCAGGAGAGTTATTCGGATATTATCATGACTGGCTTTTTCATTTATGCACCGAAGATGTATTCGACTGCAACAGCGGCGGTACACCGCATAAGCACTGTATGGATACGCTTATTGCGCAGAAAGTGAATGGAGAAGGCTTCTAAATACCGCCAATACTCTTCTCCGCCATCATATAGTAAACGCATATTTTATATCCGGCATATCCATATAAGTGTTCCAATCCGGTATAGGTATAGCTAAGAAAAGCTTCTTTCATCCCGATATCTCTTAAATACCTTGTTCCGATCGTAGCAAGATTAACTGCAATATGACGACCATTATAGGCAGGACTGACTGTTGTACAGCCGATACTGCCTATATTTTTTTCGCTGTCTTCAATTCCGACAATCAAAGTACCTACTACCTCGTCATTCATGACCGCAATTAAAACCCTTGAGTCATTGCCTGTATCATATAGCTTTTCCCACTGATAAAATTGTGTAAATTCCTGACAGGCATCATCTGTGCATGCACATATACCTCTCAGTTCATCTAATACCGCCCACTTATATGTAATACCATCTATATTATCACCTACATTATACTCTTCGCTGTTAAATTCGCTTAAATTAAACTTCATATCAAAAAAATCACAATTCCTTAAATGCGCATAACCCCTTTTTTCAAAAAAGTCGGCAGCTTTATCATCAATATTACAATCTAAATCCACGTTTTCCGTCTTGAAATAATGCCTGGCAGTAGGCACTCCGGGCGTAATATAATCAAAACCCTCCCCGATGACAACCCTGTCATATCCTTTATCCTTGATAACTTCTTCAGAATCTTTTAGCAACCGGCTTCCTATACCTTTATTCCTGTGCTGTTTATCTACACATAATAAAAGTATTGTATTCTGATTTATGACAGATACACCAATTAATGCATTATGCTCTTCTCTTTGCTCAATAATGATGTTGTCTGCATTATTTAAAATGTGCAAAACAGTTTCTTTCGCTCTTATAATGAAGGGAAAATTCCTTTCATATATTTCATACAATTCGTTATTCATATTGGCTCCAATCTGTATACTGCACTTATTCAACCCTACTAATCATAATCTACTTAATTTTATTACCTAATTTCACAAATTACAATATCATAAATAATTTTCCTCTTATTACACTTATATTAGGTAATTGCAATACTCTATCTCAATAACCAGAACTTATTCAATATAAACAAAATAAGGCGCGATTTCG
>JAIDPH010000032.1 GCA_029062885.1 Lachnospiraceae bacterium | reverse complement strand
TTGGCGTAGACGAATATATTTCAAAACCCTTCAGCCCCAAGATACTGGTAGCAAGAGTTGAGGCAATACTACGGCGCACGAATCAGGCAAATGCAGGTGAAATTCTTGAAGCAGGCGGTATAGTCATTAACAAAGCAGCTCATAGTGTAACAATAGATGAACAACAGGTGGAACTCAGCTTCAAAGAATATGAATTATTGACATTTTTTCTGGAGAATAAGGGGCTTGCATTATCGAGAGAAAAAATATTGAACAGTGTATGGAATTATGACTATTTTGGAGATGCAAGGACTATTGACACACATGTAAAGAAATTACGCAGTAAGATGGGTGTAAAAGGAGATATGATTAAGACTATTTGGGGAATGGGATATAAGTTTGAAACGGAGTGAAAATATATGGATGATATGAATTTGGATCAGGTTATAACTATGCTGGATAATTTTGCAGCCTCTGATGCAGGCAGATTGAAAATAAATGTATCTGATGAATTCAAGCAGGGAGAAGTAAAACGTGAATACCATCATGGACGTTGCGATATAGGAAGTCCGTGGGCAAGAGGCTGTTCTTTTGATGTTTTAGAGGATGAATAATAATGAAGTATTCTATTAAGAAGCAATTTGCATGGGTTTTCTGTCTTTTGATAATAGGAACAATAGTACTCTGCTGGTTTATAAACAATACTTTTTTGGAAAAGTATTATATAAAAAATAAACAGAACTTCCTGATGAATGCTTATAACTATATGAATGCTGCATCTAATGCCGGAACGATAAGCACCGAAGAATTCGATATTGAATTTCAGAAAATATGCGGCAGATATAATATAAGCTTTATTTTATTGGATGCAGAGACACAGACATTGAAGACTTCAAGCAACGACTATGAAATAATGAGCAGGCGTCTGCTTAACAATCTGTTTGGACAGAGCAATTCCCAGAGTATTCAGGTGTTAGAAGAGGGGGAAAACTATTCAATAAGAATCATGCTTGATGACAGAACCAAGACTGAATATGTGGAAATGTGGGGGCTTCTGGACAACGGTAACCTTTTTTTATTTCAAAATCCCATGGAAAGCATTGAGGAAAGCGTAAAGCTTGCGAACAAATTCCTGGCATACGTAGGTGTTTTTGCGGCTTTAGTGAGCGCAGTAATAGGGTTATGGGTGTCAGGCAGAATAACAAGACCGATAATGGAACTTACCAAGATATCCGAACGCATGATACATCTGGATTTCGACGCAAAATACAGCGGTAGGGACAGAACTGAGATTGCTATGCTCGGAAATAATATCAATGAGTTATCCTATACTCTGGAGAAGACGATTTCAGAATTAAAAAGCGCTAATAATGAACTGCAAAGGGATATAGAGAAGAAAAACGAAATAGACGAGATGCGTAAAGAATTTCTGTCCAATGTATCGCATGAATTAAAGACACCGATTGCTCTTATTCAGGGATATGCGGAAGGACTGAAGGAGGGTATCAGTGATGATGCAGAGAGCAGGGAGTTTTATTGTGACGTAATTATGGATGAAGCTGTCAAAATGAATACAATGGTAAAAAAGCTTTTGACGTTGAACCAATTAGAATCAGGTAACGATATAGTAACGATGGAGCGTTTTGATATAGTTTCGCTGATAAGAAATTATATTCAGTCATCAGAAATATTATTAAAGCAAAAAGAGATTTCCATACGAATGGAAGAATATGAGCCGATTTATGTATGGGCTGATGAGTACAAGACAGAAGAAGTCTTTATGAATTATTTCAGTAATGCCATGAACTATGCATTAAATGAAAAAATCATAGATGTGAAGCTGAATAAAACGGAAAATAAGGTCAGGATATCCGTCTTTAATACCGGAAATCCGATACCGGAGGAGAGTCTGACACATTTATGGGAGAAATTTTATAAAGTAGATAAAGCAAGAACGAGAGAATATGGCGGAAGCGGTATCGGTCTATCTATAGTCAAAGCAATTATGGTATCCATGAATCAGTTATACGGAGTCAGTAATTATGACAATGGAGTGGAGTTCTGGTTTGAGCTTGAGTTGGCATAAGAAGAAGTGCAGTCAAGTCCAACTTGACGTTTGCTACATGGAAGGGGTTTTCGTGATCTGCTACAATACAGATAACGCGGCGAAGAAACCGGGTTATATATACCGGCAACGTGAAAAAAGTGCAGTTGGATTCTGACTGCCGTGGAATAAAAGTATGGAGGGCAGAAATGGAAATTCAGATTGGAAAGGTAATCAGGGAACTGAGGATAAGGAACAAAGTGACACAGGAGATGCTGGCGGAGCACATAGGCGTGACAGCGCAAGCTGTCAGCAAATGGGAATCCGGAGTAAACCTTCCGGATATTACGATGCTGTCAGGTTTTGCGTCTTATTTCGGTGTTACGGCGGACTATCTTTTATATGGAGAGCCGGAAGTTACGGAAGACGAGACTCGTATTTTAAACGAAGTGATGGAGCGTAAAGGACGAGGTGACATAGACGGCGCGATTGAAAAATTGATGCAAGGAGTTAATCTCTATCCAAGGAATTATAACATCCTGTTGGAGTATGTAAGCTGCATATACAAGATGAGAAGGGAAGAGCCTTATAAGGACAGGGTTGAAAGTGCCATATTTTACGGGAACAGAATTATTTCTGAGTCCGGAGACAGCCGGCTGGTATATCGTGCTAAACATCTGTTAGGTTTGTTTTACTGTGAAATAGACGTAGAAAAAGCCCAAAAGATTGCAGACAGTCTGCCTGACATGCCTGTCTGCAGAAATCTGCTTTTAGAGCATATGCTGCAAGGGGAAGAGTTGGAGAGCCTGCGGGATGATAATCTGGCATTATTTTTGTCTTATATCTGGAGCAGACTGCAAAAGATAGCGCTTTCCGAAGAGCGACCGACATCAGAGCGGATTATGGCATGTACCACAGGAGTCAAACTTTGGGAACTTTTCTTCTATGACGGCAGGATGGGATATTATCACGACAGACCGGTATGGGATTATATGTGCATGACGGAGCTCTATGCAGGGCAGGGCGAAAAAGAAAATGCACTGGCAAGCTTGGAAAAGGCAGTAGAGCATATTAGAATGTATAAAGAAAGCTGCCAAAAGGAAGTCTTTACGAATTCGATATTCTGGTATTACAAGAAAGTGAGCAAGGGTGCAAAAGGTGCCCGGAAAGAAGAGAAGATGGATAATGATTTTGTGAAACAGTTGGAGAAGCTGGTTCAAGGTTCTCTGGGTAAATTGCTCTCGCCGGAGGAGATTGCAGCGGCTAGAAGC
>JAIDPH010000319.1 GCA_029062885.1 Lachnospiraceae bacterium | reverse complement strand
CGAACAATAGATAACAATATAAGTACCTTCCGCTATTTCTACAGAACCATCACCAGTCACAACAGCCTCATATCCCGCCTGTGGAATAAATCGAGGCGTATCTATAAATGGTTCCTCCATCAAATAAACCTTCCAGACAAGATTATGGGTGGCAGATAGAGAATAAATATCTTCTTTTACTCCCATAACCTGAAAATGATATGTGCCGGGTTTAAGGCAAGGAAACCAGCCCCATCCTCCGTCATTGTACAAATCCTGTGCTGAAACTATAAAACCTTCCTCATTACCATGAATTTCAGAAAAATCCCATGTTGCATCTACATTCGCTCCGCTTGCTTCCGCTTCTGAAATCTCGCTTTCCGTCGTTACTCCGTACCATGGTGATAATACATCGGTATCTATATCACTTTCTCCCATTTCTGTAATGGAGATCAATGTTCCAAAATGTGGTGGCTCCGGCTCTGTCCATCCACCGGAACAAGTTATGATCACTTCCGCACCTATCTTCAATGCCCAATCTTCTTCACCTTCCGGCAATTCAAAAAATACCACTTCATACGGAATTGCCAGTTCATCCAGCGTCTTTACACAAATAACAGGCACTAACGACTCAAGAGTATGGTCAATGATTATCCCAGGAAAGGTAGTGGTATGCTCAATAGAAAATGGAGCGCACAGATACCATTCATTCTTATATAAAACCGCTATCCCACCTTCCACTTGTGCATATGGCATTCCCAATTCAGGATCAAAATTAGTTTCTCCGTTATTCTCCGGAAAAGTACCTGTATATGACTCTGTATATCCAATAATTGCGCTTTCATCAACTTCTGTGGGAATAGGATTACACTCTAATAGATAAATAGTGTCATTTACCATAATTGCTACCGGATAGTCTGCAACACCTTCTGCACTGTTTGAAGCTCCACACCCTGTGATCAATAAAATACATGCTGTTACTATAATAAATGCGATTCGTTTTCTCATGCTATCTCCTTATCACATTACTAAGTTACGTTAAATTTATATTTTCCCTAACACTTCCCCATAAATGAACTTATTGTCCTGAATAATTTCACATAAAATAGTTTCGTCAATTTCCTTTTTTCGTATAATAAGTTAAGTATATCATGCCATCATATTCTTTACTTGCACCGTCTTCGACATATTCTTCATTTGTCTCCACAAAAGTACAATACCTTTAGGAATTAATCGGTTTACTCCCGATTGTCTATAATTTTAGATAATACTTTTCCTACAATTGCAAGTATAAACATTGTAATATAATATCGAGGATCTTTTCTTTCCCCGAATATCAGAAAAAGTATCGTGACTGTTGCAATTATGATTCCATATATTATTCGAAATTTTCTTGCCATTCCAAACCTCATTGTCTTAATAGATTTTCATGACTTTATCATACATAGTGCTTCTGACACTTTTATTATAAGGAATTTGGATATAAAATTCTATACATTTATATTGACGTACAGATTTTTCCCCGAAATAAAGATGCTTCCATGCAAAAAGGATATGCCGTTTTTATAACAGCATACCCTTTGTTTTTGTACCAGAGAAATTGCATAACTCAATAAACGGAAATTTGATTTACTTCAATTCACTATCAAAATCGCTAACAATAAAACTGAGATTGCATAGAAAATAACTCCGTATATAATCCACCTTTACTGTATAATTCGTCATGTGACCCATACTCAATAATTTGCCCATTACTAAACACCGCTATTACATCACAAAATTTAGCACTTGATAGTCTATGCGAAATATATACTGCGGTTTTACCCTGAACCATTTCATTAAATCTTTGATAAAGCTCATATTCAGCTTTCGGATCCATGGCTGCAGTCGGTTCGTCTAATAGTACGATAGGAGCATCTTTATATAAAGCACGCGCCAAAGCAAGTTTCTGCCCTTCTCCTCCAGATGGTTCAAATCCCTCTTCGTCAAAATTCTTAAAAACAGAAGTATCAATACCATTTTGCAGCTTGCGTAATTTTTCACCGAACCCTACATACTCAAGAATATCTCTTACTTTATCATCGTCCACTGGCTGTGCAAGTGCAACATTATCTTTGATAGAAAATGAAAATAGCTTGTAATCCTGAAATACTGATGAAAAAAAGCTCATATACTGTTCATAGTCTATTTTTTTGATATTTACTCCATCTAAAAGGATTTCACCTTCTGTCGGATCATACATTCTGGTCATCAATTTAACAAATGTTGTCTTTCCGGCACCGTTTTCCCCAACAATGGAGAGTTTTTGACCAAAGGGAATTGTGATATTGATATTTTTCAGAGCATATACATCACTGCCGGAATATTTAAAGCTGACATTTCTGAATTCAATAAAATGATTTCTGTCTGCATCAATCAATTCCTTACCCTCTCGCAATGTCTTTGGCAAATTCAGGTATTCATCAAGCTTGTCGTAATAAGTGTCATACGCCTGAATTTCTATTAGACTGTCAAGCACATTACGGAATGCAATAGAAAATGTTGTAACTGCACCTGTATACATTGTAAATGATCCAATTGAAATGGAGCCACTGACTACACAATATATTAAGTAAGTATACGCTGCGCTCTGCTGAACCAATGTAAAAATCGCACCAAAAAATCCGGAGATAATAAATCCGTCATTTTGTTTCTTTTGATTCTCGTTTACTTTGGTAAAATAATTCCTTTCTCTGTCGAGCAGCCACTTCCCAAGAGAATTTAATCGAATTTCCTTTGCAAAACTATGATCTTCAAACAGACTTGCATAATACGTCCAGCCTCTTTGCTCTTTTATGATACTTTCTGACAATCTAATTGCATTTTGCTTAGCCCTTTTTTCAATCAATGCACCCAAAATGATCAGTACAATAAACAAGAGCAATATTCTAAAATCAATAGTAGCTATAATAGCAGCTATTCCAATTAATGTAAAAATCTGACCTAATGCATTCATTGAGCAGTCAAGCAAATAACCAAATCCATGCCAATCACAGTATAAGAATTTGCTGGCCTTTTTCTGCATATCTAAGAAATTCGGGTCTTCTAATCTCTCAAAATCAGCTTCTACCAAATGTTTATGCAGGTCACTGTCAAACTCTGAGTTTACTCTGCATCGTCTGCTAAATCCATCCCAATTAAAATATTCAGAGAATATGGTCGCTGCTGCAGTATAGACAATCAGAATAGAAACATACAAAAGCAGCTTACCTGTTTCCTGATTTCCCATTAATTCATCAATTATTAATTTGGGCATTATTGTGGCAACAATCGGTATCAGCGAGTTGATAAACTGGTAAAGTACTCTCCAGAGAATATATCTTTTGTCATATTTCCAGCCGTT
>JAIDPH010000318.1 GCA_029062885.1 Lachnospiraceae bacterium | reverse complement strand
CGTGGCAGGAAAGGACATCTTGCAATCTGCAATTATAAAAATCCCAAACGGGGAATTTTAAAGCCTTATGAGGCAAGGGTTTATGAGTACTGATTGGTATAATCATAGAGCCATGCGACCGCGCTTACACGGACATTTGTCATTGACGATGAATATTGCAGAGATTCATGATATAGATATAGTAATAAAAAGTATGGAACCTTATGAAAAAATATAGACTAATTATTGTCTGCCTGATGATATTGCTGGTCTTTTTGTCATTCAACCTTTATAGGAATAGAAAACCAATCATAGAAACATTCAATATGGATTCGACAACAAAGGAAGAAATTACGGACGAACTGGTCATAGCATTATTTATTGAAGATATCACAAAGGAGATTACGGAGTTCTATTCGGAATATTATTCGGGAGAAATTGCGGTTTATAATTATGAAGTAACTATTGTGGATATCGGAAAGAAAGAGCCGGGATTCATTTCTGTTAAATTCAGTGTCGCACCACAGGTAGGGGCGCATAATCCTTTAGGATATGATGAACTGGCATATCGTGTTGATTCAAGTGGGAACAAAGAACTGGCCGGCTATGAACATCTAAAAACTTATGAAGTGCCGGAGAAGTTACAAAAGTACATAATAAAACCCTTTGAATGAGGAAATTTGTCTGTAAATGCTGTTGGAAACTGGGTGATATTGTCGAATCTTGTATTGGTATAATGAATCCAGCAAAAGGAAACAATAAGATTTGGGAAAGGGGCGTTATATAATGGCAGCAAAATCAGCTAATTTGTACGCAAGGATAGAGCCGGATGTGAAAGAACAGGCTGACTGCCTATAATTTATTTAAAAATAACCCATCTCAACAGTGCCAACACAATAAAATGTCCCGGATAAAACAGATAAAAAAACCATTTATGTATCTTCGCTTTGCTGCCGCCTTGCCCGTTATAGAGAAAATACAGCATTAGGGGAACAAGAATCACGCCGAACTGGAACCACATATTTTCAAAACCGGACAGCATTATGATAAAGACATTCGGAAGCAGGAATGTAAGCGTGAAAGCTGTCCATTTTGCTCTGGGTTTATCCCGGTATACGTGAACAAACAGGCAGCCCAGCACATCCATGAAAGCCCAGTCGCCTATAATAGAAAGCATACAGAGTAGTATTATACCGGTTATTTTAAGCGGTTTTCCGACTTTTTCACTCTCCCAGAGTCTGATTGCGGTTAGACCGAGGAAAAGTGTGAAAATAACGCCTTGAGCAGGAATGAACATAAGTTTCCCATGTTCAAAATAGAACGGCAGTCGTCCGGACTCAAACAACACATACGGAAACCATGAGATAAGGGCGAAGACAGCAAGTCTTTGCTGGTATTTACCGACATTTCTTGTATAGCGGTATCCTTCACCGACAAAATACGCCATTGTCGGCCCTGTGAGGCGGCCGATTACATGCATTATTCCGCCAAGAAGCGGATTTATGGCGTCCACGAATCCCCATGCAATATGGTCGATAAGCATAGCGATAATTACGATATATTTTATCTGGTTTCTGTTAAGGCATCCTCTATCATTTTGTGCTATGACTGCATTCTCCATTATTTTTCCATCCCTTTATATAAATGTATCTCTGACTGTCGAGCCTGAGCTTATTGTAGCATATTATATACGAAAAATGAAGGAAAAATAATGAAGTGACAGCCTGACAGTAAAGTGATATACTTTTTGTGAGAACAAAATAAAACAAAAGAATATGGAGGTAAAAAGGTATGTTGGGGTTAATTGTAGGTGCTATCGTTGCGGTATTGATTATCATATTATTCTGTTTAGGATATGTGAAAGCACCGCCGGATATGGCATTTATTATTTCAGGTATCAAGACAAAATCAAAGGTTGTAATCGGAAAGGCAAGCATCCGTGTTCCGTTTTTTGAGAGGCTTGATAAGTTGAATCTTCGTTTGATTCCTATTGATGTAAAGACGAGTAATGCCGTTCCGACAGCGGATTACATCAACATCAATGTAGACGCGACGGTCAATATTAAAATCAGTAACCAGCCGGATAAGTTAAGGCTTGCTGCAGAAAATTTTCTGAACAAGAATACGGAGTACATAGCAAGTGTGGCTCGCGAGGTACTGGAAGGTAATGTGCGTGAAATTGTAGGACGCATGCGTCTTGAGGAGATGGTTTCCGACCGTCAGAAATTCGCGGAGCTGGTAAAAGAAAACGCAGAACCGGATCTTGCGGCAATGGGACTTGATGTTATCAGCTTTAATGTGCAGAACTTTGTGGATGGCAATGATGTGATTGAGAACCTGGGTATTGACAATATTGTCAAGATTAAGAAGGCAGCAGCAATTGCCAGGGCAGAGAGCGAGAGAGATATCAAGGTTGCGCAGGCGGCAGCGGATAAGGAGTCAAATGATGCGGCAGTAGCAGCGCAGACAGAGATTGCAAAAAAACAAAACGAACTGGCTATCAAGAAATCTGAACTGCAGATGGAAGCGGACACAAAGCGCGCTATGGCGGATGCCGCTTATGAAATTCAGAAAGAAGAGCAGCGTAAAACAATCGAGATTACCACAGCAAATGCTGATATCGCAAGGCAGGAGCGCGAGATTGAATTAAAGCAGAACGAAGTTGCGGTAAAGGAACGTGCGCTTGAAGCCGAGGTAAAGAAACAGGCAGAGGCAGAGAAATATGCTGCTCAACAGAAAGCAGACGCAACGCTGTACCAGAGACAGAAACAGGCTGAAGCACAGCAGTTTGAGGCACAGAGAGAAGCAGAGGCGAAAAAGGCTCAGGCGGAGGCAGACCGTTTCACAAGAGAACAAGAGGCGCAAGGTGTTAAGG
>JAIDPH010000317.1 GCA_029062885.1 Lachnospiraceae bacterium | reverse complement strand
TCAAGAGTTACGGACACTTCCTTCGGGTCAGCCAGGGGGGTCCACTCAGAAAGAAGTTTAAGGGTATGTTTGCTTACAAACAATTCCCCAAGTCCGTTTGCGCTTATATGTTTTACATAGGGCAATGCCTTTTTAAGTTCCTTGTCAATTTTCGTGTATTTTTCTTCCAGTATTTTTGCATCCGCTTTTGCCATGCAATCAGGAATACCACACATCAGGCATCGATAATTGCATACATTTTCATAAGCCAGATACAAAGCCTCCGGGAACCGCGGAATCTCATCAATCTCAACAGAAACCGTATCCACGGTATTGTTGGCGACATAAGGACACTGGTTCGGATTACAATTAGAATGATCGCCATCGGCATGCATTTCCTGTATCAGTCTGGCCTCATCACTATGATAAATCTCCTCCAATGAATTTTTTGTGAGATAGCCGATAACTCCACCATCTCCAAGCCAGCTGCATAATCTTACAGCACCGTCCTCATTCATCACCTGTACAAAGTTAACAGCGCGTTCACACAACCTCATACTTCATTGCTCCTCATAAATATCATGCTATTTTGTCTTGTAGGCCCAGTATCAACGACTTCGTTCTTTTCCACCCGAGACAGGGATCCGTTATGGATTTACCATAGACACCCTCGCCAACCAACTGTGCGCCATCCTCAAGATAGCTTTCAATCATAACACCTTTAACCAGCTGGTTAATCGACTTGCTTCTCCTGCAGGAATCAAACACATCCTCCGCTATCCTGCACTGTTCCATATATTGCTTATTTGAGTTAGAGTGATTGCAATCTATAATAACAGCCGGATTCCTAAGATTTTGTCTGTAATACGCGTCATGCAGTTTTATTAAATTCTCGTAATAATAATTGGGTACGTTTTCTCCCGCAATATTGATATACCCGCGCAATATAGCGTGCGCAAATTTATTTCCATCGGTTTCCGCTTCCCAGCCATTAAATAAAATCCTCTGGCCCCGCTGTGCTGCGGAAATAGCATTTAGCATCACCGAAAGATCTCCGCTGGTTGGATTTTTCATTCCGACAGGAATATCTAAACCACTTGCCGCGAGCCGGTGCTCCTGATCCTCAACTGACCGTGCGCCGACAGCCATATAGACAAGCAAATCTGAAACATATGAATATAAACCCGGATATAACAATTCATCCGCGGCATACATTCCCGTCTCTCTAATTATGTGTTGATGAAGCTCCCGAACCGCTATGATTCCTGATACCAGATCGTCATGTTCGCTGGATGGTTTGGGCCGATGGATCATTCCCTTATACCCATCACCTCTTGTCCTCGGTTTTCCGGTATATACTCTCGGAATCAATAGGAATGTGTCTTTGACACGATTTTGAAGTTCGGCCAGCAAATGTACATATTCAACAACAGCATCTTCCCTGTCTGCGGAGCAAGGTCCCACGATGATTATTTTCTTTTGGGATTTTCCAGAGAGTATTTCACGAATCTCAAACAACAGGTTTTCCCTCTTCTCCCGCTCTTCTTTTGAAATAGAATATTTGCCGCACAATTCTTCGACTTGCGGAATTCTCTGAATCAGCCTCATTCGATACGCATCCTCTCACAATTCTACCGGTGCTTTCAGTTCAGCGGACTTATATGCGGCATATATTATCTTTACGGTATCATAAGCCAATTCGAATCCGGATTTAGGCGTCCTGTGATAATATATAGATTCTATAAAATCTCTCATTTCGTCCGTATACCCGCGAATAATTTCATCTTCAAGGAACGGATAATTCCATCCATTTTTTTGAGGCAGCATTTCTGACAGATAGACATCATCAAGGTTGTCCTCATCCAGAAAATATGTTTCCATCAGGTTTGACATTGTAAGTCTGCAGTTAATGGCCGCGTCATTACAATACAGCTCAATATAGTTTTTGCTGCCGCCAAGCAAGGTATCCGTAGCCATGATGACTGCTTTTGATTTATCTGAAAAAGTTAATATAACCGCGCCAAAATCTTCAACATCATTCGGCCTTGCCGCAATATGACGATGCTCGTATTCAGACAATTGCGTTGTGATTCTTTCCATGTCGGCGTAAACGCTTTTAACCTTTATCTCTGTATGTCTTGTCTCCGCTTCCACCGATTTAAGCCATAGAATTGCCGTAAGCGGATGCGCTCCCGTACGTATGAATG
>JAIDPH010000316.1 GCA_029062885.1 Lachnospiraceae bacterium | reverse complement strand
CGCCGGAGGAATATAATCTGGAACATAGGGAAATTTTTATACGTTTTTTACAAGGAAAGGAAAAAATAAGTTACCACAATGATTTAAATAGTATTTCTAATGGAAAAATTGTCAGAGAAACCATTACGGATTTGTTTGATTTTGCATATTATACGGAACATGGAGAGGAACTGAAATATACCTTTCTGGATATGACCGGGGATGGGATAGAAGAATTGATTATACAATGCTCTGGTACTAAATTATATGTAATACAGTGTAACTATGGCATATTAAGTGTTATTTGCGACGCTGTGGGAGGAAATTTCGGAGCCTATCTGGTAAAATATGATGGAAGGATGGGAGTCTGCTGTGATTTTGGCGGACATGTAGGAGGAAATGAAGAATATTATTACTTCTTTGATGGGAAAGGAAAAAAGGAGATAACATTAGGCGACTATCAATGTTTTCTGGAGGACGGTACAGAGAGCAGAGGTTATCTCATAAGTGATAATGACAGTTTTGAAAAGCGTGATATCAGCAAAGGGGAGTATTATGATATCGCAGATAAGATAGTAAAAGAGATTACTATCGACTGGCAGAAATTGGAGGAACCCGATTATGGAAATGATTGACGGAAAAACAAGAACATGCGGCCTGATTGGTAATCCGGTGGAACATACGATGTCACCGGCAATCCATAATACGTTGGCTAAAAATTGCGGACACAATCTGGTCTATGTGCCTTTTTTTGTAGAAGAGGGACAAGTGGCGGATGCGGTAACAGGCGCTTATGCGCTGAATATTCTGGGACTTAACGTAACCGTTCCCTATAAAAGCGAAGTTATAAAAAGCCTTGTGGAAGTGGATGAGCTGGCTGCAAAGATTGGAGCAGTCAACACCTTGGTACGCACACAGGGAGGATATAAGGGATACAATACGGATATGAGCGGTCTGCAGCGAGCAATGGAGAGCGAGGGCATTCGTATAGAAGGAGAAGAAATCATACTGCTTGGAGCAGGCGGAGCGTCGAGGGCAGTCGCATACTTGTGCGCATCAAAAAAAGCCAAGAAAGTCTATATGCTCAACAGGACGTTTGACAAGGCGCAGAAAGTCGCCGAAGAGGTGAATGAATCTTTCGGATGCGAAATAATCGTCCCCATGCTTTTATCAGACTATCCGAAGCTGCCTGACGGAAAGTTTCTTACGATACAGGGAACCTCGGTGGGGCTTGCGCCAAATGAAAATGAGGCAGTTATTGAAGATACCGCGTTCTATCAGAAGGTACATACAGGTTTCGATTTAGTCTACAGACCGTTCACTACACGTTTCATGAAATTGGTAAAGGAGGCTGGCGGTCAGGCATATAACGGGCTGAAAATGCTTCTGTATCAGGGCGTCAACGCATATGAACTGTGGAATCAGGTAGAAATAAGCGATAAAGAAGCCGACGAAGCATATACAAAGATGAAAGCCGCGATGAGGCTGTAACACAGAAAGGAATATTCTATGGGTAACATTATTTTAATAGGTTTCATGGGCTGCGGGAAATCCACTATAGGCGTCAAATTATCCTACCGACTCCGCCAGCCGATGCTGGATACCGATAAGCTGATTGAGAAAGAAGAAGGAAGGACGATTTCTGAAATTTTTGAAACGGATGGGGAAGAGTATTTCAGGAATCTGGAGACTGAATGCATAAAGAAGCTGATTTCGACGGTACATAACCAGATTATATCCGTAGGCGGAGGTCTGCCCATGCGTGAGGAGAACCACGCTCTCTTAAAAGAGCTGGGAATGGTGGTCTATCTGCGCGCTCGGGCAGAGACAATATATGAGAGGGTGAAGCATGACAAGACCAGACCGCTTTTACAGTGCGATGATCCAAGGGAAAAGATACGGACATTAATGGAGAAACGCGCCGCTGTTTATGAACAGGCATCGGATGTGATTGTTGATGTGGATAATAAGGACTTTGACACTATATTGGATGAAATTGTAAATGTGATAGAGTAGTTGAGAAAGGAGCATGTATAATAAAATGAAAATACTGGTAATCAACGGCCCTAACCTGAACTTTCTGGGTATTAGGGAGAAAAGTGTGTATGGAGCACAGGATTATGACTATCTGCTTAATATGATAGCGGATAAAGGAAAAGAGGAAGGCTGCACGATAGAGGTTTTCCAGAGCAATCATGAAGGAGCCATTATCGACAGGATTCAGGACGCTTACTTTGATGGAACGGAAGGCATAGTTATCAATCCGGGAGCTTTTACCCATTACAGCTATGCAATAAGGGATGCGCTTGAAAGCATCAAAGTTCCTAAGGTGGAAATACATATTTCAAATATCATGGAACGCGAGGATTTCCGCAAAGTTTCCGTAACCGCGCCGGTCTGCGATAAGCAGATATACGGGAAAGGGTTAGAGGGGTATCTGATGGCGATTGATTTTGTGCTTGGGAAGTGATTTTTCAAGACGGCCGTTGTACAATATAGACAAATCAACGCAGGCACGCTCTCGCTGCATTGCCGCCAGTAGCGGTACTAAGCTCGAAAGAACCTCGCTAAGTACCGACAGCGGCAGAGCACCTGCTTATGATATTGTCTATATTGTACAACTACGTTTTGGAAATAGATAGTTTCGAAAGCACAAAATGGATTCAGTACGCAAAAGTTGCCTTAATAAACTTCCGAAGTCAGGCGCAAGCGAACATTTTGCGCAATCTGCCCCCTCAGCTTATAAAGAAACCTTTTACCTCCACTTGAACCCTAAGTATCCACATCCCAAGAAAGGAGCTTGCCACCATATGAAAATCCTACACTGTGCCGACCTGCACCTCGATTCCAACATGACATCAAATCTTTCAAAAGAGAAAGCCAGAGAGCGCAAAAGCGAACTCCTCATGACTTTCAACAGAATGATTCAATATGCAGAAGACAACGAAGTCCGTGCCATACTTATCGCAGGTGACCTTTTTGATAAGAAAAAAGTAAGCAGAACCGCGCTTAATATAGTGCAGCAGGCAATCGCCCTGCATCCTCAGATTGATTTCTTTTACTTACAGGGAAACCATGATGTGGACAGCTTTTTGGGCGATATGGATGACATACCGGAAAATCTCAGGTTATTTGGCGATTCATGGACAAGCTACACTATAGAATGCGCAGAAGATATGCCCGTAACGGTAAGCGGGATAGAGCTTAATGCTGATAACTCAGGCGGGGTATATGATTCTCTGGTGCTAAATTCGGACTGCTTCAATATCGTTATGATGCATGGTCAGGAATCGGAACATACTGCCAAAGATAAAACGGAAGTTATCAACATCCGTAAACTTAAGAATAAAGGGATTGACTATCTTGCGCTTGGACATATTCATTCATACAAAGAAGAGACGCTGGATGGAAGAGGAGTATACTGCTATTCGGGAGCTCTTGAGGGGCGCGGCTTTGACGAATGCGGAGAGCATGGCTTCGTATTGCTTGATATTGACGAAAAAACGCGCAGATGCAAAAGAACCTTCATGCCGTTTGCAAAAAGAAATATTTATGCGGTAGAGATTGACGTTACAGGCTGTAACACTATTATGGACATTGCAAGCCGGATTGATGACGAACTTGTGCAGAACATGTATCCGGAAAGCAGCCTGATGAAGTTTATCTTAACCGGTGAGGTAGATGTGGAATGTGAAAAAGACATTGCTTATCTGACTAAGAAGTATGAAGAAAGATTCTATTTTATGAAAATATATGATGAAACAGGATTGCATGTAAATTATGATGATTTTGCCCTTGATGTATCCTTAAAGGGCGAATTCGTTCGGACTGTTAAGCAGGATGATACACTAAGCGAGAAAGATAAGGCGGATATTATCCGCTGCGGAATAAGGATTCTTGCCGGTGAGGAGGTGTAAGTAATGATGCTGATTTCATGCCATATTGAGAATTTTGGCAAACTGACCGACAGGACGGTTTCTTTCGTGAATCCTGACGGAATGAAAGTAATATGTGAGAACAATGGCTGGGGAAAAAGCACTCTTGCGACGTTTATCAAAGTCATGTTCTATGGATTTGATAATGAAGGCAGACGAAATGAGATTGAAAATGAGAGGCAACATTACAGACCCTGGCAGGGTGGTGTATACGGAGGACAGCTTACATTTGAAGCGGACGGAAGGACTTATATCATATCCCGTACTTTTGGAAGTAAGGAAAAAGATGATAAATTCATACTTCAGGATGCAGATACCATGTTGGAAACTGCAGATTATTCAAGTAATATCGGCGAGGAACTTTTTCAGATTGACCGTGCATCATTTTTACGCAGCATTTACATATCACAAAACGATTGCATAACTACGACGACCGACAAGATTAATGCCAAATTAGGCAATCTGACGGATAATACGAATGATCTGAATAACTATGAAACGGCGGACAAAAAAATTGATGAGATGCTGAACTCCCTTTCCAAATCGAGGAAAACAGGAATACTGTATAAACAGAAAGAGCAGATTGCTACCCTGAAACAGGAGATAAAGAACGGTGAAGCCATAGACGTCTCCATGGAGGAGCTTTCACGGTTAAAAAGCGATTTGCTGGGCGTCTATATGAGTTTAAAGGAAGAGCAGGGCATATTGCAGAAAAAGCAGAAAGCAGTCAGCGAATACAAGGATATTGCGGTAAAGAAGAAAGAATATGACAGTTTATGTAAACTTGAATGCCAAAAGCAGAGCGAATTCGAGCATGCAAAAGCATTCTTTCCGGAAAAAATCCCAACAGCGGATGAAGTTAACGAATACATAAGTATTGAAAATAATGCAGCAGGATTAAAAAAGGAACTGGATATTTATAAGCTTGAAGGAAACGAAGAGTCTGAACTTACTGAATTGGAAACACGGTTCAGTTCAGGGGTTCCTGACAAAGGTGAAATAGAGAAGCAAAATATAAATGTAAATGAAATGCAGACTCTTGGACGTGATATAGAAAAGAGTATGCTTACGGATGAAGAACAGAAAAGTCTTGCTCATTTTGAGGATATTTTTTCGGACGGCATGCCCGCATGGGAAACCATAGATAAATTGTCAAATTCATGGGCGGTCAGGACAGAAAAAAAGAACACGCTCAGTTCTAAAAGAGCAACGGCAGATATGCTTGAGATGACGGCCAAGGCAGCAAAGGAGGCTGAGGAAGCCAGAAAGGCGGAAGAGGCTGCAAAAGCTGAAGCCGCAGCAAATGAAAAAAGAACGAAAGAAAAACGTCGCAGAACACTTGATATGGGACTCATTCTTGCTGTCACAGGTCTGATTACGGCAGTGGCAGGAGTATTGATTAACTTTATGCTTTCGCTGATTGCAGGAGGCGCAGTGATTCTGACTGTCGGCATCGTTACTATGCTTATGAGCCTGTTTATAAATTCAGGCGACGCAAAAAAAGTTTTGTCACAAGAGCATATGCCTACGACAACTTATGTCACGACCGATTCTAATGACTCAAATTCAGTTAAGCCGGATTCTAACGAACCATATCAAGCTCTCCGCCAGGAAATAGCCGGAGACGAGGAACTCATACTGCGCATAGAATCTGAAGTACAGCAGTTCCTGACAAAATATGGGTTTGACTTTGATGAAAACAGCATTGTTGCAGACCTGTACCAATTAAAGGAAAATGTCAAACAGTACGAGCGGCTGACTGAAAAACAGAAGAATTCTGATACGGAGCGTATGCAGGAGAATTATAAGATTCTTCGTGATACTGTGGAAGCGTTTTTACAAAAATACGGATATGGTTCGCACGGATTTGATTCAGACGGACAGAACAGGCTTTCGCAATATATAAATGCGCTGCACAGACTGGAGAATTCTATAGACAGGTATTTTTCATTAAAAGACAAGAATGAAAAGTACAAGACTGCTTATGAAGCTTATGAAAAAAATGTTGAGGATATAAGGGCATTTATATGCGGCCTTAAGATGCCACCTATGCAGGAGTTGCGCTTGCAACTGCAAAATATCAAAGATGCGCTGCGTGAATACGATAATACATGGAATGAATGCGAAAAAGCTCGTAAAGCGAAGCAGGAATTCGAAGAGAAAAATGCCGATATAATAGAAGATATAAAAAAAGCCGAAGAAAGAGAAGCAGATTCTTCACTTTCTGATATTGAAGCGCGCCTTAGCGAAATCTCCGAAGAATTGGAGAAAAACCATACAAGTATGTCGTCATATGACCATCAGTTAGAGCAACTGCAGGAAAGTAAAGACGCTATTACGGATTCTGAAAAAGAACTTGCCGAATTGCAGGAGCTGTATGCGCATAATGAGAAGAAATATGAGACTTTGAAAAATACACAGAAGTATCTGGAACAGGCTAAAATCTCACTGACTGCCAAATACACAAAGCCTATAAAAGATGGATTTGATAAGTATTTCAGACTTCTGGCAGGCATAGAGTCCGAGAATTACCAGATGGATGCGAATCTGGAAATGTCTGTAAAAGAACAGGGGATGCCGAGGAAGATAGAATTTTTAAGTACGGGATATCAGGACATGGTAGGTATTTGCATGCGCATGGCGTTGATAGATGCGATGTATAAAGAGGAAAAGCCGTTTGTTATATTTGATGACCCGTTTGTCAATCTGGATGATACCAAGACAAAAGGCGCTTTGAAACTGCTTGATATGATTGCGGGAGAGTATCAGGTGGTATATTTTACATGTAATGGAAGCAGGAAATGAATCAAAAAAACTTGACATAATCATTTTTTTACTGTATTATGCTATTGCATACTGCGAGAATTGTATACAATTATCCACGACGGATATATAACAATTACTTTGAAAGTATGTAAAATCTATCGAGAGGAGAATAATTATGAAAAAGTGCAAAGCACAAAAACTGCTTGCAACTTTGCTGGCTGCGTCAATGGTGTTTAGTCTGACTGCCTGTGGCAACAACGGTACTGACAGTAATACCAATACAGGTACTGAAACCAATACCGGCAGCGAAGCAAATACAGGCAACGAAACCAGTGGAAGCAATGAAAACACTGAGGTAACTGAAGGTGAAGAAACAACAGATAATGAAGGTTATGCAGGTCCTGATTGGGAAACTATTGATGCCATGAGCTATGATGAAAAGTCAGACGCTCTGTATGACTATAACTTAGGCGAATTCAATGAGTACTATCAGGTAGCAAAAGAAGAGGTTACAGATCTGGATAAGCGTATGGCATTAATGGCTGTTGCTGAAGCTAAACTGTTAGAGTCAGGTGTATTCCAGCCTGTTCAGAGTAACGGCGGTAACTATGCAATAAGCCGTGTTGTACCTCGTACAGGTTCTACTGTTCTCTGGGGATTGGATGAATATAAGTGGTATACTTATCTGGTTACCAATGAACTGATTCGTTCAGAAGACAGAACAGAGCTGGTTGCTATTTGGGGAGAGAGTGAAACTGCTGATGATTGGTTCACTAATGCAAAGGCTTTCCTTGAGGAGAAAGGTTACACACTGAGCGATACATACAACAATGAAATCAGCTATCAGCTGGTAACATGGGATGTTATTGCTACAAGTATGACAAGTGATTCTTACTTTATTTCATGTACTTATTCAGGATTGTTGGAATATGATGCAGTAAACCAGCAGCAGCCTGCACTGGCTGAGAGCTATGAAGTTTCCGCTGACGGTACGACTTATACATTCCATATCCGTCCGGGCGTGAAATGGGTAGACCAACAGGGTCGTGAGATCGGCGAAGTAACAGCAGATGACTGGGTTGCTTCCATGCAGCACGTGGCTGATAACGACGGCGAGCTTGGATATCTGATGACTACTACTGACGGCTGCGGAATTAAGAATTATGACGCTTGGGTAAACGGCGAACTTTCAGATTTCTCAGAAGTAGGTGTTGAAGCTGTGGATGATTATACTCTGGTATACACACTGGAAGCTCCTTTCCCGGCTTTCGCATCCATGATGGGATACGGATGTTTCGCTCCGCTGAACCGTTCCTTCTATAAATCACAGGGAGGTACATTCTCAGCAGAAGGCGATGAATATACACCCGGTAATTACGGTACAGACCCCAGCCACATTGCATACTGCGGTCCTTATCTGATTACCAACTACACAGAGGATAATGTTACAAGCTATTCTGCAAATCCTTCATACTGGAATGCGGATGCTGTAAATACTAAGAATATTAATATTTACTATAATGACGGTACTGATACTCTTCGTGCTTATAACGACACAAAGGACAATGTTGCATCAGGATGCGGACTTAACTCGTCCTCATTGGTACAGGCACAGCAGGATATTCCTGAGGGAGAGACAGAGACATATTTTGATTTGTATAGCTATACATCTGCTACTGACGGAACAACTTTCTGCGGCTGGGTAAATATCAACCGTGCAACATGGACGAACTACGATGATACCAGCGTTGGTATTTCTGCTCAGACAGATGAAGATAAGTTAAGGACAAGAGAAGCCCTGAGTAATCAGAACTTCCGTCTTGCTTTGGCAATGGCATTTGACAGAGGAGGCTTTAACGCGACGAGTGTAGGTGAGGATCTGAAGTTAGTCAGCCTTAGAAACTCCTATGTACCCGGTACTTTCCAGAGTCTGGAGAATGATACAACAGTTGATATCAATGGTGAAAGCGTTACTTTCAAAGCAGGTACCTATTATGGTGAAGTTATGCAGGCACAGTTGAATGCAGACGGTATTCCGCTTACAGTATGGGATCCGAATGCTGATGACGGCGTAGGTTCCGGTGACGGTTTTGACGGTTGGTACAATGCAGATAATGCAGTAGCATTCCTTGATACTGCAATCGCTGAACTGGAACAGGTTGGAGTAGAAGTTTCCGCAGAGAATCCGATTTACATTGATATACCTTGTGGTTCTTTCGCAGAATATTATTCTAAGAGAGCTAATGCATACAAGCAGTCAATTGAAAATGTACTTGGCGGAAAGGTAATTGTTAATCTGGTAGAATTCGAAGATCAGACCAGCTATACCTATTCTTATTACCGTATCAGCAACGGAAATGAAGCAAACTTTGATGCTGCTCCCGGTACCAGCGGCTGGGGTCCTGACTATGGTGATGCTCAGACCTACCTTGATACGATTCAGCCTTATGGTTATATGTGCAAGAATATCGGATTGTATTAAGATACAGCAGTGAAAATTTAAAGCACTGACTAAAGTGCGGGGGAGTCTTACTTCTCCGCACTTCATTGTATAGAATAGGGAAGGGCATTCATGGAGGGATAAGAAAGTGGCAAAATATATAGTGCAGCGATTAATAAAAGGAATACTTTCTGCGGTCTGTGTGGTAGTTCTTATCATGATACTTGTCTACTCTTTGATGGACAGAGGTAATATCTTCAGTGGTGACAGCAATTACACCAAGACTCAGAGCAATGCGCGAATTACTTATGAACAAAGTCGTTATCAGGCGTTTGGTTATGTGGATTATGTAAATTATTCAGATTATATTAACACATTGGTAAAAAGAGGAGACCTTGACGAAGAAAACAGGAGTGCTGCGGCGCTTATCGGACAGACGCCGGAAAAGGATTCGGAGACTGCGGCCGAATATATTCAGATGTTTACGCAGGAATATGAGAGTCAGGGCTATACAATTGTGCGCCTGGACGCGGATAAAAAAACCAACGGCAGGGTAAAGGACGGAGGACAGGCAGCTTTATTTGCTACCAGGGATAAACCTTTGTATACCCGTGTTATTTCTTATTTTACGGGAATGTTTTTCATTGATAACATTCATTATGTGGATGAA
>JAIDPH010000315.1 GCA_029062885.1 Lachnospiraceae bacterium | reverse complement strand
CTTCCTTGCTGGCTGCTGCATTTATTTCATCCGCTTCCTTCTGCGCATCTACCATCCCATGATATTTAAGACGCTCTATCCGCGTAGAACGGATAGCGGCATTTTCAGCAATCATTTCATTTTCGGCTTTGTCAGCTTTTTCCTGTCTGTCATCAATTACAGCATCCAACTCTAATGCACGTTGCTGATATTCGGTGAGTGGCTGTCCCTCAAGTTCCTTAAGCCGCGCCCTCTCTTCTTCGGTAAACGGAGTATATGGATCCTTATTAGGATACATCTGCCTCTCCAACAGTTCCAAATCCTTTTGTTCCTGACTGTCATTTTCTATTCCATATTCCTCTTTAAGCGCTTCTTTACGAGCCTTATAATCCGCGACACTATCAGCGTTCTTCCGCATCTCTGCTCTCAGTTCCTCAACATGTGTCCTTCTGTCCTCTATGTCCGAATCTATCTTCTTGTCTCCTGCCCACGCATCACTGACTACTTTCATCGCACGTTTCTTTGCAAGCTGTTTACGCATCAGAAGCGTATCCGTTCTGCTGCCCAGCTCACTCATATTAATCGTGCCGTTATGTTTGGGCTGACTGTTGTTATTTTTACCCTGCCGTGCTTCCCTGCGCGCCTGTATTTTTTCAATATTGCTGTTCCCGTGGCCGAATGCGCCGCTTCTCATTAATTGTACTGACATGACAATACCTCCCTGTATATGATTTATTAGCCGATGACAAAATCCGTTTTGCCATTTTCACTGCACGATTGTGCGCTTTTTGTTGAAAAATATAGTATGGGGTTTCTATAGTATAGTTATCGGTAATTTTCATCAAATAACTTAGTATAATAAACGGTAGTGTTGTAAAACGACTCTTTTTTGACATTAATGGAAATCCCTCTAGAATTTAGCGCAGAAATTATAATCAGAGTAAACGTAACAACTGCACAAGCTCGTGTGCTTCAATTTCTTTTGATACAGATTGTCTTGTGCTTTACTGTATTACTAAACGGCTCCGCTTTCACTACAAGAGGTTTTATGGTAATCGAAAAATATCCTAATAACTCTGCATCTTCTAAAGACAATATCAGATATGTAACTGCCTGATGTTTCTTCGCAAACTCAATTGACTGTTGCTTCAAAAAACGCTCAACATCCGGATTCAACGGACATGAGAACTCGGAAAGGAGCTGCATCCGCTTTCTTCCTTTTCTCCATGAATTTTATTATTTCATCCGCTCCTTGCAGATAAGTCATATTAATTGGAACACGAGGTGTTCTGTCGTTGGCAGATGCTTCAATAGCATCAGCAAACTTTTCCACCTGCTTTTGACCTGATATAACAAAATTCTTAGTAATGCTTGAAGTTGCAGCAGATGAAGGGAACGATATTCCGGCGGCAACCGATACCAGATCAGTCCGCAAAAATGTTTCACTACCTGCATGGATGGCAACGCTGGCAGAAAAGCGAGGTGTAAACTGCTCCCAAGTGCTTCGGGATGGACTTATGCAGTTGCTTAATGCCGGTCACGCCAGATAAGAACCGCTTTTTTCAAAATGGGGCTGTCGCTTTAACGATTGAAAAATCGTGAAGCGTCAGCTTCCTTTTTGCTGTTTTGACAGCAATATTTCTAAAAAGGGCTGAGGTTTTTATAAAATGGCGTACTTTAACAAGCCATTCCGCATGGCTGTAAGTTTCGTTTTGAAATCTCAAAAATTAGGCACTTTTCAGCGGGAATAAATGTGTTCCCGTCCTACCCTTTTGAATCTTGTTATGGAGCTTGTTGATATTTCGTGCCATGGCAAGCAGTGTACTTTCTGTCAGTATCTGACCCATATGAAATGTCTGGAAAATGTGGGGATGCTGCGCACGAACCCGGTGATATTCGAGGGGAGGGAAATCGTGCCGATTCAGTTTCTGAAAGCACTCCTGCCTGACCCGGCATCTCTTAGATCCCGCACGGTGGGTAAGACCAATATAGGATGTATTTTTACAGGTGTGAAGGACGGCAGGGAGAAGTCCGTCTATATCTATAATGTGTGTGATCATCAGGAGTGCTATCGGGAGTTGGGAAGTCAGGCAATCTCCTATACCACAGGCGTACCCGCCATGATTGGCGCCATGCTGGTGATGGAGGGTGTCTGGAGGAAGCCCGGTGTTGGTTAAATAGTGATTACCCTGTCCGCCATCCGGATCGTGGACGGCCTGTGCGCAATCATCACAATGGTTCTCTTGCCTTGGATGTTTTTCAATGCCTGATTTACCTTGTATTCCGAATCAGAATCTAGCGCAGAGGTCGCTTCATCTAACAATATAATCGGGGCAGCGCTGATAATTGCTCTTGCTATGGCAATTCTTTGGCGCTGACCGCCGGACAAATTCACACCGCCTTCCTGTATCATCGTGTGATATCCATCTGCTGTTGCCATGATAAACTCATGTGCATTTGCCATTTTTGCCGCACGCTCCACTTCCTCGTCCGTAGCATTTTCTTTTCCGTATCGGATATTTTCTTCTATCGTGTCATTGAATAGATAAGCATCCTGTGGCACGTATGCAATATCGCTGCGTACTTGGGACAAAGGGCTCTTTCGGATGTTTTTACCGTTGACATAGATGTCTCCGGACTCCACCGGATACAACCCTAATATCAGCTTGGAAAGCGTGGTCTTGCCACAGCCTGACGGACCGGTGATGGCGACACATTCATTTTGCATAATCGTGAGGGAAAAGTCCTTTAGCACCCGCTGCTCTTTCTCATAAGCGAAGTTGATATTTTTCACCTGTAATGCGCACGCGTCATTTTCGGTCAATTTTTCATTCATATTATGATTCGTATCGGAAATGTGATCAGCATACCAAATTTCAGGCTCCCTCTCTTCATCCAGAAATTCAAAAATATTTTCTGCGTTGGCGATACACGCTGACAATTCCGGTATATATTTTCCAATCATCAGAAATTGCTTTGAGAATTTGCCATACATCGTATAAATCCCTGCCAACGCACCCAGCGTAGTAATCCCTTGGTTCACGAAATAAATGCCAATCAGCAGGAAGAATAAAATGCATAACAAATCACAGCCCATGGTAATGCTCTCCAGCGTTGAGGACTTTATGATATAGGATTTATTCGTCTTGTAGTATTCGTCATTGCAGGCGACAGCGATATCAAGCTTCCTCCTCCCTGTGCGAAACATACGGATGGTGACCATTCCCTGAATGATATCCGACATATGCTCTGTCATGGATTTATTGATTGCAGAAAGCTTTTTATTCGTTTGATGGATGGGATTCACCATAAGCATATCCGCAAAGAGAATCACACAATTGACGAATATGAGGCATAGTGTAAGCTGCCAGCAGAAAATAAACATTGGCACAAGAAATACAATCACCTCGATGATGGGCATGACAACGCGCCGAAACCTGGAGCCATAGATATCACCCATTCGTGTCAAATCATAGGAGATCTTAGATATCAGCTCGCCGCTGTGATGCTTCTCATAATAGGCATAGGGTAAATGCAATTCCTCATCCAAAACCTCGCCGGAAAGCTGTCCAAACACTCGTTTCGCCTCAACGTTATAGACAATCGTACAGGCCCTGTAGAGCAGGAGCGATAAGAAACCTGCGCATACAATCACGCATACGGAAATCAAAAGTTGACGATATTCCCCTGTGGGTACAATGTCCACAACCTGCTTCATCAGCAGCGACCCCATCACAGAGAACATTGCAAAGCACACGCTCATGCCCAAAATTGCCAACAGATAAATCGGTGCCCGCTTCCCCATTACGGTCATGCTTCGAAAGAATGCCTTTGTCTTTTTCATGAAACATCCACCTGCCCTTCTGTCAATCTTCCGTCCTCAAGTCGGTATATGTGATTGCAATTTTTTATGGTGTTCAGCCTGTGCGCAATGGTGATACAGGTCTTATTTTGTCCTATCTGTTCAAGAGCCCGTTGAATTTCATTTTCTGCCGCAACATCTACCGACGAAGTCGGCTCATCCATAATCAGGATGGGTGCATTTTTCAGTATCGCCCTGGCGATGGATAAGCGTTGTTTCTGTCCTCCGGACAGCCTTGTTCCCCGCTCTCCGATCACCGTGTAATAGCCCTCCGGAAGCGATTCGATAAAATCATGGATATCGGCTTCCTTACAAGCCTTTACAACTGCCTCGTGGGTAGCGTCCATGGAGCCAAATGCAACATTTTCCTCTATACTCATCGGGAATAAGAACACATCCTGAGATACAAGGCTGAACCTATCCCGCAAAGCCTGTTTATCCCACTCTCTGATACTTTTCCCATAAATCGTGATATCGCCGCCAAAATCGTCATACAATCCGCACAGGAGATGAACGATGGTACTTTTTCCGCCGCCTGACTCTCCTACGAAGGCAATATTATCGCCTGAGGATATCGTCAGATTCACGTCCTTCAGCACGGGGGTGTCATCATAGGCAAAGTTCATATTTTTCAGTTCAATGATCTTGTCTGCACCACGTACATCCTCGCCCATATATTTGCCTGTCGGTTCGTCTTTCCCCGCCAAAACTTTTTCGATTCTGTCAATACTGACCATGCCGGAAGTCGCGTCAACAAACGCAAAGGGAAGCCCGATAAAGCTCTCCACAAATCTGCCCAAAATCAGCACAAACCCCAACAGATTGCCCACAGAAAAATCGCCCCTGCTTACCAGTAATGCAGCATACAGTGCACAGATAATACTTGGCAGCCACGTAAGCATCTGTCGGATGACCAGAATGGTATTGGTGATGCTCACTCTCTTTTGTTCATTCTCTACCAGATCTTTCGCCGCCCCGTCCATCTTTTCCCGAAATCGCTTTTCCAGTCCAAAGGCTCTGACGATCAATATGCCGCTTACAGCGCTTTGTGCAATATCCGCCATGGCGTCTGTCTTTTGCCGATATGTCTGGGTGAGCTTTTGTATTCTCTTGACAAAGTAATTCGCAATCCCCAAAATCAACGGATAGCAGATCAGCATCAGCACAAAAAGTGTGAATTTCATACGGGCAACATATACGGCATACACGATGGTCGCGATCAAACTGCCTATCATGTCAGGCAGGATAGAGTTCAGGAACTCATTTACCGTCCCGATATCGCCGATGATTTTGTTAAGAATCGTACCGGTATTATTAGCGGTGATATATCGGTATTCTATCCGGTAAAGCTTTTCTGCAACAAGTCTGCGATACTTGGTGGAAACCACATTGGCAAATGTGCCTGCGAAGAAGCTCTGGGCAAAGCTTGCAATGAATCCCACGATTACCAGTATCACAAACACAGGGATCGTATCTGTAAAATCAAGCAGAGTTCCCTGCAGCATTTCATCCACTAATGTACTGATGATGGAATTTCCCTTGGTGACACAGAGGCTTACGACAATGCTCGTTATGATCTCAAGCAACAGCAATGGACTCGCCTTTATCACCAGTTTTGTAATTTTCTTTTGCATAAGCGTATTCCCCTTACGAATTTTATGTATCTACTAGTTAGTATATAGACATAAAAAGGTAAACAATATCTGTTTTTTGGCGTGACGACTTGACATTTTTACTCTTTTATGTCATTGTTGGGTCAAAAGGAGGAGACTGCCATGCCTGATCCGATTCCGGAGGGAAGTAATTTCTGTATTAAACACCGATTGATGCCTGCTGATTATAAGATGCCCTATATGCAGATGAATAACAATTTCTATTCCATGGGGTTTCACATCAGAGGTGACCGAACCACAATTACACCAAATATGACCTATACACAGCACCCGGGGGCGCTGGGTATTCGTCCGCCATTCCAATATCATCAGACATTTCCGGCATCTGACGAGCCATACGAAAGCATACTGGTTAAGTTTAATTTGGATTTTGTAAAGCCATTTACAGATATCTATGGACTTCAGATTATGGATGTCATCTATGCATATCCGTCAAATACGTTTGAAAAAGAATACGAAGAGAAATTGTATCGCTTATTCTTGGATATGGTTGAAGTGTACAACAGCGATTCCGACTTTAAAGAATTTACGCTGCAATGTATGCTGTTCCAAGTATTCATCATCATAATGGAACATCGTATCTTGAATAAAAATGCCGTGATATATAAGACCTCTCTGTCAAAGGAAATTATGGAGAGTATTTGTTTCCTCGAAAGTCATTATCAGGAAGATTTCACCATGGACGATGTCGCAAATATGGTGGGGTTTTCGCCGTCCTATTTTTCCAAAATTTTTAAAAAACAATTAGGGAAAACCTATTCGGAATATTTAAGCATGGTTCGAGTCAGTCACGCGGAATCGCTGCTGATCAACACAGGCAAATCCATCACAGAGATCGCTATGGAAACAGGATTTTCCTATAGCAGCAAATTGACAGAGGCGTTTAAACGAAGCGTTGGGATTACGCCGTCGGAATACAGGACGACATATGTTGATCCTTACACAAAAAGCTAGAGATTAAGGGGCTGCTGCACTAAAGCGACACCCCCTATTTAGAACTGTCTATTTCCCGACAGCCCCTTCGCACTACAGTTTAATAAATTTTCTCACTCCAACGCATTCAACTCATCCACCAGCCTCTGCACGTCCGCCATGGAGACGCCTCCCTGGAAACTTACAGGTCCGCGCAGCGGGGTATACTTCGCCATCTGAGCTGCCGCATCATCTTCATCCTTAAGGTTTCTTTCATCGACGCCGAAAATCCCTTTGCCCATAAACTTCTTGGCAAGCTCCCATGCCCTCGGTTCTTCCATCACATCTCCTACCGTCGTGTCCGTAGTATAGGTAAATGGAATTTTTACGGTTGACTCTACCGTAACGGTTTTGCTCAAAACAATGTCCCTTGATGACTTACCAATCAGGATATCAAACTCTCCTGTCTCTACATGCCAGTCATGAATCTTCACGCTATAATAAGCAAATGCCCTCTTATCCAGTACAAAAGATACGGTTTTAGTCTCTCCCGGAGCCAGCTCCACTTTAGCAAAATCACGCAGTTCCTTTACCGGACGGATGACCGTACTTTTTCTGTCTGCAACATAGAGCTGAACCACTTCTTTTCCTGCCATCTTTCCTGTATTGGTAACATCCACCGATACCGTCATAGTATCTGTATCCTTAATTTTTTCTTTGTCCACATTCAGATTAGAATATTCAAATGTAGTATATGAAAGTCCATGTCCAAACGGGAAGAGTACATCCATTTTTTTCTTGTCATAATAACGATAGCCTACGAAAATTCCTTCCCTATATTCTACCATATCTCCCTCTCCGAAGTATGAAAGATAAGAAGGATTGTCTTCCAGCTTTAACGGGAAAGTTTCCGGAAGCTTCGCGCTCGGATTGACTTTTCCAAACAGGATATCGCACACAGCTCCGCCTACCGCCTGTCCACTCAGATAAGCTTCTACGATGCCTTTTACCTTATTAACCCAAGGCATTTCAACCGGTGAACCATTGTGTAATACAACTATGGTATTGGGCTGTACTTCCGCTACTTTTTCTATCAATTCATTCTGACAGTCCGGCATGGACATATGTTTCCTGTCGAAACCTTCCGACTCAAAGGCGTCGGGAAGTCCGGCAAAAATAACTGCGGCTTTCGCCTTTTTTGCCGCTTCAACTGCCTCTGCCAACAGTTTTTCATCAGTCTTATCTTCTTCATCCTGGAATCCCTGTGCATATGTAATATTGGACATTTCCGATACTATGTCCATTGCAGAGGTTATCTTGAAGCTGTTGATATGCGAGCTTCCTCCGCCCTGATATCTCGGCTCCTTTGCATACTTACCGATAAATACGATATCAGCTTTTTCATCCAGCGGAAGGACATCTTCATTTTTCAACAGAACGATGGTTTCCTGCGCCACCTTGCGCGCCATCTCATGGTCTTTATCTTTATCCCATACGGCATTTTTATCTCTGTTCTCTTCATATCGGAAGACAATATTCAGAATGCGTTCCACTGCCGTATCTACAATTTTTTCATCCAGAGTTCCGTTCTGTACCGCCTCCACGATCAGCTTATCATTTGCGCCCAGAGATGTCGGCATCTCTAAATCCAGACCGGCCTTCAAATCTTCCACTCGGTTATTCACAGCTCCCCAGTCACTCATTACATACCCGTCAAATCCCCATTTATCACGCAAAGTTTTCGTCAGATATTCATGATTCTGGGCTGCATATATTCCGTTGATTCTGTTATATGAACACATTACAGTCCAAGGCTTCTGCTTCTTCACCGCACCCTCGAATGCTGCAAGATATATTTCATTCAAAGTTCTTTCGTCAATGCGTGAGTCTGAAGACAGTCTTCTGGTTTCCTGATTATTCGCCAGAAAATGCTTAATGCTTGTACCGACATTTTTACTCTGTATACCTTTAATCAAAGCTCCCGCTATCTCTGTTGCAACAAGCGGATCTTCCGAATAATATTCAAAATTGCGTCCGCACAAAGGAGAACGCTTGATATTCACAGCCGGGCCTAAGATAACGCTTATTCCTTCCGCCTGACACTCATTACCAAGAACCTCTCCCATCTGCGTCAGAAGTTCTCTGTTAAAAGACGCTGCCGTACCGCACCCAGCAGGAAAACACACAGCCTTAATGCTTTCATTTGCTCCCAGATGGTCCGCCTTCTCATCCTGCTTTCTGAGTCCGTGAGGTCCGTCCGAAACCATGCTTGCAGGAATCCCTAAACGCTCCACAGCCTCCGTATGCCAGAAGTCCGCACCTGAGCACATTGCGGCCTTTTCCTCCAAAGTCATTTGTGCGACTAATTCTCTTATTTTTTCCAGTATCATCTTAGTAACAAGTCTCCTTTCTTAGCCCTCTCATTCCATAGTCAGCTAAACATTCAAATAGGTATTATTATCTATAAAATATTATACAGAAACGCTCATTATACTGTCAATGCTGTTTCCTCTATGTTATAATCAAGTCAAATATGATACAGATTCAAATTCACGGAGGCAAAGTGATATGCAGCAACATGAAACGGTAAATCAAATAAGGGAAACTATCAGTAAGGTTTTTGTAGGGAAAAAAAATGTGATTGAAAATATATTAATCTGCCTTCTGGCAGGCGGTCATGTATTGCTGGAGGATGTTCCAGGCATAGGAAAAACTACGTTGGCTAAATGTTTTGCGCAGGTCATTGAGTGCAGTTTCGGAAGAATACAGTTTACACCGGATACGCTGCCCGGAGATGTGACGGGTATTTCCATTTATAATATGAAAACAGGAGAATTCGAATACAGGGAAGGCGTCGTAATGAATCAGATTCTGCTGGCAGATGAAATCAACAGAACCTCACCTAAGACTCAGGCAAGTCTTTTGGAAGCAATGTCTGAAAATCAAGTGACAGTAGACGGAAATGTTTATCCACTGAAGCAGCCTTTTATGGTAATTGCAACACAAAATCCTGTAGAATATCTGGGAACTTATCCATTGCCTGAAGCTCAGATGGACAGGTTCATGATGAAACTGACTATCGGTTATCCGGACAAAGAACAGGAAATAAAAATGGCGTCACAATTTCTGGAGGGTACAACTGCCGATAAAATACAGCCGGTGTGCAACACAGAATGCATTGAGGAAATAAAGAAAAAAGTAACTGTGGTAACGGTTAAGGAAAATGTGCTTGGATATATTGAAGATATAATTGAATTGACAAGAGAAGAAAAAAGATTTGTGGTCGGCGCCAGTCCCCGTGCAATGCTTGCGCTTGTCAGGGCTTCCCAAGCCAAAGCGTTTTTAGACGGCAGGGATTTTGTTAAACCGGATGATGTGAAAGCGTTAGCTATGCCTGTGCTGCTTCACAGATTAAGTTTGTCATCAAAAGCAAAGATTGAAAAGGAAGATCCTGCAAAAATTTTAAATAACCTGATCATTAAAGCCAGAATACCTATGTAGATAGGAAAAGGGGAAACATCTGATATGAAAATGCACAGATTCATTTTTGCTTTTTGTTGGATATTGTCATTAACGGCAATCAGCTTTTATGGAGGAACCGTGAGTTATGGAATCTTTTTTGCCCTTACCCTTATTCCGTTTATCTCGTTCTTTTACATAGTCTGCGTATGGTTTCGCTACAAGGTTTATCAGGAAATCGGAACCAGAAATATCGTATGCGGTCAGCC
>JAIDPH010000314.1 GCA_029062885.1 Lachnospiraceae bacterium | reverse complement strand
AAAGAATACCGGAAAACAGATGAGCATTACAAAGAGGGGGATAAAACAGAAGAATTTACTTTTCATAATCATGAAATCAGACTTGCCTTATGTGGAGATATCTGGGATAGTCCGGAGAAATTCAAAACAAAACATCTGTTGATTTGGCCTGTATATGTTAATTTTACTGTAGACGAATGGAATAGTCAGGAAATGGAAGCATATGCAATACAGGCTTCGTTAATAGCAAAACATGTCCTGATGGTTAATCCGATTGATTGTGAGCCTCAAAACCACGGTGGAGCATTTTATTTTTGCAACGGAAAAATTATTGATAGACTCCCATTTGACCAAGAAGGTATTCTGATAGTAGACATAGATGATGTTGTATAGAGGCGACTTCCAGATATGTGGAGTAGTTAATGGAAACACTTTCCGAAAAGGGCAAAATACACCCACGTTTTTTGCTTGACAAATCACCACTTAAATTGATATACTCATAATTGATATTAGGCGAAACGCTTGATCCACGCTTGTTAGGGAAAATTTCTCTGACAAGCGTTTTTTTATTATTAAAAATAAAGGAGAAAATAACAATGGTTACAATCAGCAAATTCAGCTATCAAAATCCAAGGTATGTCAATCTTCTAAAAAGAAGAAGCAGTATTCCTGAAGAGGTAGAAACTACCGTCAAAGATGTATTGAAAAATGTTAAAGAAAAAGGAGACGAAGCATTATATTTCTACATGAAAGAATTTGATAATGTTGATATAAATAAAATCGGATTATTTGTGTCAGTAGAGGAATTCGCCAGTGCAAGGGAAAATGTATCCGAAGAATTTAAAGAAGCTGTTAAGAAAGCCTGTGATAATCTTTTTAAATTTCACAAAAGACAGTTACCAAAAGGTTTTGTGGAAGAATATGAGGGTGGCGTTATGCTTGAACGCAAATATACGCCAATCAATAGTGTCGCTGTCACTGTTCCAGGAAATATGGCGCCTTTGGTTTCAACACTGTGTATGAATTTAGTTCCGGCGATAGTTGCCGGTGTTCCCAACATATATATACTAACAAAACCAAGAGTTGACGGAACGATTGATGAGCATCTATTATATGTGGCAGACTACCTGAATGTAAAAAATTACCTGAAAATTTCAGGCTCTCAGGGGCTGGCTGCCGTTGCTTACGGAACGGACAGTATTAAGAAAGTTGATGCAATAGTAGGACCGGGGAATAACTATACCCAGATGGCTAAAAAGTTATTGTTTGGCGAGGTAAAAATTGATTCCATTGCAGGACCATCGGAAATTGCAATTATTGCTGATGAAAATGCCAACCCTACGTTTATTGCCGCTGATATGATGTCTCAGGCAGAACATGGAACGGGTTTTGAAGCCAGTACAGCATTTTGCCTGTCAGAAGCACAGGCGCAGGAAATCAGAAAAGAAATCAATAATTTGTGTAAAGAAAATGATCTCATTAACGCAACCAAAAGGACTTTTGAAAACTATGGAGATATTTTTGTGGTCGATTCTATTCAAGAAGCTGTAGATGCTGTGAATGAAATAGCACCCGAACATGTTGAATTACTATTAAATGATTACGAAGCTGTTCTTCCGCAATTAATTAATGCAGGTGCAGTATTTGTTGGCGAATATAGTACCGAACCGGTAGGCGATTATTTCTGTGGAACCAACCATATACTTCCAACATGCGGTACTGCTAAATTTTCTTCAGGCATGTCAGTGGGAGAGTTTATGAGAGGATATAGTGTTATTAAATATAGTGAAACTGCTTTAAAAAATAATGCAGACTATATCATTCAACTTGCAGAATCAGAGGGGATGAAAGCCCATGCCCTTGCAGTAAAAGTAAGAAAGTAATAAAATAATAAAAACAGTTAAGAATTGTGAGGAACACTATGGGTAAGAAAGCAGCAAGTGCAGTGACCGTTATTGAAGGTGCAGATGGACCTACGTCTGTTTTCTTTTTAGGCGGTAAAGGTTCAAAACGAACTCTGAAGCAGAAAATTCAAAGTAAACTTTTTACATTAAGAAAGAAGCGTATTGCCAGACATTTGAAAGCCAATCCGCATACTATGGAGCAAGTGATTGAATATGTAAAAAGTAAATGGGGTTATATCGATATTGGTAAAGATTCAGAAGAATATAAAATGGAATATACGTCGATGCGCGCTGCGTTCATTTTGCAGTATAAGCCCGAATTGTTAGGTGAACTCAAAGATTATCCGAAATTAGAAAGCAAGGATGAAGAAAGCGTTAAAAGTTTTATGACGGCAATAGAACAGAGGCAGAAGGCAGCAGAAGCGATACCGACAGAACTGTTTGATATCGATTTATGTATTCTTGAAATGCATAAAGAGGAATTGGACTCAAAGCTTATTTTAGAGAAAAATTATGGATATATTGGAGGTTCAGCCTCAGGAAAATCTAAGAAATCAATGAAAAATCATGCTAGAGCATTTCGTGAGGTCTATAAATATTATGGCGTTACTCAAAGCGATATTGATAACCAAACAAAGCGGTATGAAGAACTTCTTAGGACATTGGCGCGAAGATAAAATGCCGTTTTGCTGATGAGTTTCGCAATTACCTAAGAAAGGAAAAACAAGGTGGATAGAAATGTTGGAATATAGTGTTCAAAATAAAAGAGCCTGGGAATATAATGCCTATGAATTTTGGGTGAAACATTCCGGAGCCCCGTCTGAAAGAGCAAAAATGGATATAGAAAATCCAATAAGTATGTTAAAAAGATATTATGATTATTTTGATGCATATAAGGGCGTCAGAGTAGCAAATATCTGTGGTTCCTGTGGAAAAAAAGCCATTCCTTTGGCTGTTTTAGGTGCGGAAGTTACTGTTTTCGACATTTCAGAAGATAATAAGCGATATGCTCTTGAAGTGGCAGAAGCTGCAAATGTTACAATCAATTTTGAGGTATGTGATGTATTGGAAATCAACATGGAAAAATACGGAGGCTTTTTCGATGTGGTTTTCATGGAAGGCGGTATACTGCATTATTTTCATGATATAGATGCGTTTATGCATATTATGTATTCTTTGTTGAAAGACGGCGGAAAAATGATATGCAGTGATTTTCACCCATTTACAAAAATATCAGATATATTGGAGTTTGAACAACCGACTATGAGTTACTTTTCAACGGATGTTTTTGATGGCGAAATGGCACACGCCCGCTTTTTTGGAAAAGATATCAGAGAGCAAATGCCCAAGTGCAGTTATAGAAAATACACAATTAGTGAAATTATCAACTCTGTTATAAACAACGGCTTTGTTATAAGAAAATTCGATGAGCATCCTGCATGGACAAATGACAGGATACCGGGAGAGTTTACTATTATAGCAAGTAAGTGTTAAATCCAGTCTGAATATGGACAAAAATTCTTTATAATTTATTGTGTTCATGTCACGAATTTTATATAATATTCGCGACATAATTCAGGAGGCATTAATACTATGGTTAAATCAAAAGGCTGGCAATGGGAGATTGTTAAAGACGATGAAAGCAGTGTTTGGAAAGAACCAAGCATAGAATCGTACTATTTACTAAATCGTTGGAAAAATCAAGATAAGAAAGAATTTCTTGACTTGGGCTGCGGATTGGGCAGACATTCCATGCTGTTTGGAAAAAATGAATTTAATGTCAGATGCTTTGATTTTAGTGAAGAATCAATTGCAAGAACAAAAGCGTGGGCAGAAAGTGAAGGTTTGTCTTTTGATTATAGAGTAGGTGATATGCTGGCGCTTCCTTATAGAGATTCGAGTATTGATTGCATTATGTGCCGGAATGTCATATCCCATACAGATACAAAAGGCGTTAAACAAGCAATTTCTGAGGTAAAACGTGTACTGAAAAATCAGGGAGAATGTTATTTGACATTTGCTTCAAAAGAGACTTGGGGATTTAAGCAGGAAGATTGGCCCCAAGTTGATGAGAATACTAAACTTCGTATGGAAGAAGGACCTGAATACGAAGTTCCACATTTTTATGCAGATTATAATCTGGTAAAAAAGCTGCTTGCTGACTTTGAAATCATTTTTGTTACGCATATTGAGGATTTTTATGAAAAAAATGGGAAAATATATTCTTCATTTCATTATCATGTTCTCATTAAAAAGGGAGAGTAAATTGTATGATCCGACAAATTGAAAGATGTGAAATTGAAAAATGTGTCGAAGTGATAAGAAAAAGTTTCTTAACGGTTGCGCAGGAGTATGGATTTACGGAAGAAAATGCCCCTCGATTTACAGCGTTTGCGACGACAACTGAAAGGCTTAATTTTCAGTATGAAGAAGGCAGGCCTATGTACGGATACTTTGATGAGAACAGACAGATTTTCGGGTATTATTCGTTACATATACAGGAAAACGAAGAATGTGAGCTGAACAATTTATGTGTTTTACCCCAATATCGGCATAGGCGCATCGGAGAAGCTTTATTTTGCCATGCACTTGCGACAGCTTCTTACAAAGGCTGTAAGAAAATGAACATTGGAATTGTGGAAGAAAACAAAAAACTTCGCACATGGTATGAGAAACTGGGTGCAAAGCATATCGGTACGAAAAAATTCGACTTTTTCCCTTTTACCTGTGGATATATGGAAAAAGATATCTTTGAGGAAAACATGGACAATAAACAGAATATAGAACTATGGGATGCTTATTATACGGACGGCACATTAGCCGGATGTGACCTGATTCGGGGTGAAGAAATACCAAAAGGATTTAGGCATGCAGTGGCAGAAGTCTTTGTCATGCATAAGGATGGATCGATTCTTCTGATGCAAAGGGATTTTGATAAACCGAATGATCCGGGGTTATGGGAAAGCGGCGCCGGTGGTTCCGTACTAAAAGGAGAATGCTTCATAGACGGAGCAAAGAGAGAATTGCTGGAAGAGACAGGAATTACTGCGGATGATTCTTTGGAAAGTTTGTATTATATTGTATCTGATACAACAATATATCATGGATATTTATGTATTACCGATATTTCTAAAGATAAAATAAAACTTCAAAAAGGAGAAACCATAGATTTTTGCTGGGTGAATAGACAGGAATTTAGGGAGGTTTTCTATTCAAGTCAGTTTGTGGATGGACTAAGAGAAAGATTGCGTGAATTTGTAGAACATGATTTTCAGAAATAATATGATTGCTGCTTGTAAATCCGGAGGGAGAAAAATGATACGCAAAGCTTCAAAAAATGATGTAAAGACAATAGCTGAATTAGCGGTATTAATGTGGGATAAAAATTCTGTAGATGAGTTAGCCGATGAGTTTTCAGAGCTTCTTTCCAAAGATGATGCTCAAATATTTCTGAAATATGAAAATGACATTCCTGTCGGCTTCGCGCAGTGCCAATTACGGTATGATTACGTGGAAGGAACTGAAACAACCCCTGTCGGATACTTAGAGGGAATTCTAATTATGGAAGGCTATCGCAACAGGGGATATGCCAAAGAGTTGCTGAAAGAGTGCGAGAAGTGGGCTAAAGATAAGGGCTGCAAAGAATTTGCCAGTGATTGCGAAATTGACAATGACAAAAGCCGTCAATTTCACAGGGCTATGAATTTTACAGAGGCAAACAGAATTATATGTTTTACTAAAAAGCTGTAGATACAATTTCCTCGTAAAGACTTAAGTCACTGTCCTTAAAGACATTAAAAATAATCCGTTCCATGCAGTCACTATGCTTATCTAAGAAATTTGTTACCGTTTTTACGGCAATCTCTGCAGCCTTATCGTTTGGAAAATGGAATTCTCCCGTTGAAATACAACAGAATGCAACAGATTTTATATTATGCTCCAAACAACATTTCAGAACATTTTCGTAGCAGTTTTGTAAATCCCGGCAAAGCTGTTCGTTAAGTCTGCCATATACAATCGGTCCTACTGTGTGAATAACATAATCGCAGGGAAGGTTATAGCTTAGAGTCAAAGTGGCTGTGCCTGTCGGTTCTTCATAATTCCTGCCGTATTTCAAACGTCTGCGTTCCATGATATGGTTGCATTCTTCCCGAAGCTGCATTCCTGCAGCACTATGAATGGCATTATCTATACATCTGTGACAAGGTACAAAGCAGCCAAGCATTTGTGAATTGGCGGCATTTACAATAGCGCCTACTCCAAGCCTTGTAATATCTCCCTGCCATAGTGATATTTTGTCAGCATGGGAGAGTTTACTGTTAAATTGTTTCTGTATGGTTGGAATATCATCTAAATATACGATACCTTTTGATTTTAGTTCTTCTTGTAAATATTCGTCCTGCAAATCTGCTAATCCGTCGGAAAGCTTTCTTGGCATACGGATATTCATGAGAGAGCGGATGGCATTTTTCTTTTCGCCTAAACTGTAATCGCGAGTTTCAAGTCTATTGTATTCCACTGAATCTTCTTTCAGTTTTTCTAAAAGAGTATCTATTTTTTCTATTCCATTCATTTTAACTACCTGCTTTCCCGCAATCTAAATCGCATTTCTCAAATCAGAGATTACCTTTGCCATATCGCCGCCGATACCGACAGCTCTGTGCCCAAAACTCTCAGGAACAACAGCCTCATCTTTATTTAGACGGATTAGAGACAGATTATTATTTTCACGAACCATTTTCTCAAACGGAAAACGGATAATCGTTGGCGTATTAAATCCAACTCCAAGCTCCAGTAATACGCCCTTTTTCGCTTCCATATTTGTAAGAAAATCATTATACCGTCCGGCTGCCGCATGCCAATTTTCATCTTCCACAAAATACTGGTCACAGCGGAGATGCATAGCCATATTGCCGCCGCATACAGGACACTTTGGAACCAATTCTGAAGGTATAAGGCAGTCGTGCCTTGCTTTATCCATCTGATAAAACAAATCTTCTGCGTTGTAAATCTTTGGGTGGCAACCTTTTTCACATTGAATATTACCATAATCTCCTTGTGTTGCAAAGATACGTTCCGTCTGGAATCCGGCTTTTTGGAATTGATGGTCAACGTTTGTTGTCAGAACGAAGTAGTCTTTTTCTTTTACCATTTCAAAAAGCTGCTTGTATAAGGGTAGGGCAGGAGGCTGGAAACGGTTTAGTATACTGTGTTTGGACCAGTAGCCCCATTTTGCTTCCTGTGTCGGAAAAGGATAAAAGCCCGACGAATACATATCCCTCATATACATAGAGCCGTATTTTTCTATGAATTCACCGAAATTATCGGTAAAGCGTTCGCCGCTGTAAGTAAGTCCTGCTGCAGCAGACGCGCCTGCGCCTGCGCCAATAAGTATAGCATCAGCTTCTTTTATTAATACGGCTGCCTGTTCTAACTGTTCTTCATAAGGTACATTTTGAAAAATGTAATCGTTGGCGGGAATACCGCTTAAAAACTGTGTCCAGTCTATTTTCGCTTTTTGACTCTGCTTCATAATTCTTAACCTCTTTTCATAATTGCATTCTTTGGGCAAATCTCATAACATCTGCCGCAATGTAGACAATGTGCCTGATTAATTGAAAATTTCTCATCTATGACATTAATACAGCTCTGCGGACATTCCGAGAAACATTTTCCGCATTGATTGCAGTCTGCCGTGACATAAAAGCCATGTGCACCGGTATGGATGTCATGATTCCCGCCCAGATAAAAGGTATCCCTGTAAATCGGTTTTACGGATAAATCAAAGTATTCGCCCTGTCCATCATACATCTGAAAAACTTCCAGAGCATTACGGCTTTCTATATTGGGGTAAATCTCATTCATATATGGATTTTCCGTGAAAACTTCCTCCAATTTTGTGATTCCAATATTTCGTATTTTACCTCGAATTGAAATCGCCTTTTTATCTAATGAGTGGTCTCCGCCGGTCATTCCACTGATGGCTGCGAATTTCTGTTCCGTAAGCTGTTTATAAAATTTTTTTCCCTTTGCAGTTATAAAATACAGACTGTCAGAATCTACAAGCATAATATCAATTACTCTTGCATCCGGCAAGCCATTTTCATCTATGGTGGCAAAGACCGCAGAATGAATATCATTTTTCAAAATTTTCAAGTAATCTGCTGTCTGCATATACAAGCCCCTCCTATATTATTAGAACTTTCCGTTTGTGTTCTGCCAGCTTTCTTTGTCTGCAATCGTTTCCATTACATCCCAATGCTCAGCAATCTTTCCATTCTCCACTCTCCATAAGTCATAGTAGCTTGTAGGAGCTCCGCCAAAGGTTCCCTCGCTGACAGCCAGTACATAATTTCCCTGTGCAAGTACCTGATGAATCGTGGTATAAATCATCTGGATATTCTGTTTAGCCAAAGCGGCAAGAGCGTCGCCTAATCCTGACAATCCATCTGCAATTCCTGTATTGTGCTGTATATAAGAATCTCCGTCAAAGTAGTCCGGTGTCTTTTCAGAATGATTTCCCTGCATTACATCATAAAGAAAATCCTTAACAAGCTGACGGTTTTCTTCTGTTTTTTCTAAATCCTTAACCGGTGCGACATTATCAATCTGTGTGTGACCGGACGGATTAGGTTCTGCCTTATCAGCGAGATTATCCCAATGTTCTGCAATTTTTCCTTCGTTGTCAAAGCGGAAAATGTCAAAGGCTACCTGTTCGCCTGCCCCTGCAAAATTATAAACTGTCTGCAAAAATACCTTATTGCCGTCTTCGTAAGCGCGAATATTATTTACGGTTGTCGGTGTAGGTGCAGATGCAAGATAGTTTACACTTCCAACAAATGCATCACGTCCTGTACCGTATGCAAGATTATGCTGGATATATCCCTCTGCTAAGAGAGAAGATGCTTTCTTAGCATCACCTGTTGCAAATGTGTTAATCAGTTCTTTTGCTTTTTCAATCTGTGTCATGATAGTATCCTCCTAAGATGAATTTTTCTAATCACCGATGTAATGATAATGGTTACATCTATAAGGATAATATACTGCACAATAGATGTAATGTCAATAGTTACAACAAAAAATTTAAAAAAATTTCAAGGTATTTAGATAGTTCCCATAAATACCTTGATTTTACAGCAATTTAGTTATTATCTTCACTTAAAAATCTTTCCGTATCCCGTTTTACATCTGCCAGCGTAATCGCTGAAAGTTCTTTTTCTAATGCATTCTGTACCTGTAGAAGTTTATCATCTAAAATATGGTGAATGTTCCTACCCACAGGGCAGTTCGTGCTTGGATTTTCATGGAAATGGAATAGTTCACCGTTTTCGACACATTCCACAGCATTATATATATCTAAAAAAGTTATTTCAACCAGTGGTCTTGTAACAGTGGTACCTCCGGTTCCCCTTGCCACTTCAATCAAACCCGCGCCTTTTAGTTGCCCTAAAATTTTTCTGATAATGACAGAGTTCACATTGGTACTTCCTGCGAGAAAATCGCTGGTTACTTTATACTCACTTCCGAACGTATCTATGCATGCAAAGATGTGAATTGCCAGTGTAAAACGACTTGAAATCTGCATATTTGTCTACCGCCTTTTTAATTTATTGTACCTTACACTTGTTGCAATGTCAATGGTTACAACACGCTATAATTAAGCCGGAATTCCTTCAATGTAACCTCTTGTTATATCTGTATATATTTGGTAAAATGATAGCACTTAAAAGGGTTAAGTAATCCCTAATATAGAAGATATGGAGGCAAAGCAAGATGAAAAAAGATTTAGGAGTAGTTCAGGCTGTCTATCCTATGCCGGTTCTTATGGTAGCCGCATATGGAGACGAAGACAAGGTAAATGTCATGAATGCTGCATGGGGAATGATTTGCAATGAAGACAGGATTGCATTGTTTATTGATGAAGAACACAAGACTACACAGAATCTTCTGAAGAGAAAAGCTTTTACTGTAAGCCTTGCAGACAGAGCGCACATGGATGTAGCGGATTTCTTTGGCATAGCGACAGGAAATAAGATGACTGATAAATTTGAGAGAACCGGATATACAGCGGCAAAAAGCACTCACGTAGATGCACCGATTATCGAGGAATTTCCGGTAGTAATGGAATGTGAACTTGCGGAGGTGGTCGAAACAGAGAGTTTTTATTGCATCGTAGGAAAAATTGTTAATACTGCGGCGGAAGAAAGTGTTCTTGCTGATAACGGAAAAGTTGATCCTGCTAAACTGGATGCACTTATCTTCGACCAGTTCCAGCATGGATATTATGTGTCCGGTGAACAGGTTGGAAAAGCATGGAATGCCGGTGCGGAATTGATGAAGAAATAGGCAGATAAAGACCGCCTTAAAGCTTGTTACATTAAGGCGGTCTTTAAATCTTTTAATATTTTATAATTTAAATTTTCCTACTTCATCATTCAATCTGCCGACAATCTCCAAATTGAAATCTGCTTCTTTTCCTATATCACTGACATTATTAGCCAGCTCCACAGCAGTTTCTGTTACATTCGTTACGCCTATAGCGCTTTCGTTCACTGCAGTTTTCACATCTTCCAAAGAACTTCTGATTTCGTCCATATTGTTTTTCAACTGTCTGCTCTCTGCTGCGAAATGCTGCATCATCTCATTCATATTGCCGACATTGTTTTGATAGCTTTCACTGGTTTCCAATAGTTTTTCATAACCGCCCATTGCAATTTCGTTCATGAATGTAATCATTTCTTCTGCTTCTGCAGCCAATTCGTCTACGGTTTGGATTACTTCATCAGTCACTTTCTGGATTTCTGTAGCAGATGCCGCAGAATTAGTTGCAAGCTTCCCGATTTCATCCGCAACGACTGAAAAACCTCTTCCTACTTCGCCGGCACGAGCGGCTTCAATACTTGCATTTAAAGCTAGAAGATTTGTTTCATCGGTAATTTCGATAATGTTAGTCGTAAGTCCTCTGATTTTCTCTACATCTTTGGATTTTTCTATTTTCTGTTGAACCGCAGACGCCATATCTGCTACCTTGACCATGGTACTGCGTTTTTCTTCTACTGCACGACTATGTACTTCCGAAGCGTCTTTCATAATACTGTCAGAAGAAGCGCTTCCGTTTTTTGCCTGTTCATAGATACCTTCTATCGATTTAAATATCTGCCTGATGGACTCATTGGTATTATCCAGAGAGGCGCTGGATTCTTCCATTGCCGCACTCATTTCCTCCATTACAGAGGAGACATCAGTGATTTTTGTCTCGGCATCTGACAGTTTACTTGCCACTGTGGCGGAAGATTTTTTCAGATGCTCGGAATTCTCAGATATGTTCAACATGATTTCACGTATATAATGAAGTAATTCGTTGACATTGTCTGCAATCAATTCCATTTCATCGCCTGTATGAACATCCAAAGTCTGTGTCAGGTCGCCTTCATTATGTACCAAATCATAGATTTTTCCGTCTACTTTGTGCAGTCTCCTTATTACTTTTCCTACCAGAATATTAAGAACTACCAGTGCAATGATCAAACAGATAAATGAAATCTGTAATGTCCGATTTAATGCTAACTCTAAACGTTCTACCACGCCTGCCGCATTGTAATCGCAACCGACAATGCCTACAACACTTCCGTTATTGTCGGTAATCGGCATATATGCTGAAATTAAATCGCCAATTTCGGTTGAATCAATATAATCCTGTACATATATTTCACCATCAAAAACAGATTTTAATTCCTGATATGATACCTCAAAAACGGAGCCAAAGTCATTGGCGTTTCCGGTATCGTCCGCATCGATTCCGTAATATACTTTATTGCCATCTGTATATAAGAGATACAGATATTGAATCCCACAAGACTTCTTAATATCGAGCATAGATTTCAACATTGCATTATACTCTTCGTTCTCCATTTCCCCTGCAACTAATGTTGATACTTGTCCGGGATCGATCACCTTTGTGGAAATGACTGCTGCCATCTGGGCTTCTTCAACGCCCATTTCAATCAAGCCCTCTTTTGTACGCTGATAAGAATTAAGCCCCATAATGGCGCATAATAAAGCAATCACTATGCTTGTTGGTATAAGAATTTTAAATCGAATACCAATACCTCTTGTTTTCATCTTTTCCATAGTTACATTTCCCTCGCTAACTAATTCATGCAAAATAAATATTTATAGTTTATATTATAACACAAATAATAATGTTTACAATTATCTGTCTGAAAATTCTCGGAAATTCAGGATATCTTGTATACGGCTTTTACAAAATTATATTCCTGACTTAGACGCTTCCAGAGTCTCAATTACGCGGTCGCACCATGCGTCAAATTCGGGGTCCTCTATCTGGCATTCTTCAGGGTGAGACAGCACATAATCAAGAGCGATTCTCGCTCCCTGGTCAAACCGCACGAGGGTCTGCATATCCGGCACAGTCCTTTTTAGCTTGCTGTTATCGAATACTACTGACACAGATTTGTCACCAATGAGACTTCCCTCGAAGTCATATCCGTATTTATCACCAACCGCAGACAGATATTCCGATGACACATGGTATGCGTTCAGTTTTACGCCCAGTGCGTCCGCAATAGTCGCATAAATCTGATTCCATGTAAGCGTCTCATCGCCTGTAATCTGAAATGCTTCCCCAATCGCATGACGGTTTCCCATCAGTCCTGTGTAACCGATAGCAAAATCCGTGTTAAAAGTCAGCGTCCAGAGAGATGTACCGTCGCCTTGAATGATGACGGGTTTTTCTTCCATCATACGTTTAATGACCTGCCAAAACCCATTTTTTCCATGCACGCCGAGAGGAATATGACGCTCGTCGTATGTGTGGCTTGGACGGACGATAGTGATAGGGAATCCCTCTTCACGGTATTTCTGCATCAGGAATTCCTCGCACTTAATCTTATCTCTGGAATACTGCCAATGAGGATTAGCGAGGGTAGTTCCTTCATTTACAATATATCCTGCTGCCGGTTTATGGTAAGCCGATGCGGAACTGGTGTAGATGTACTGTCTGGTCTTATCTTTGAACAGCCTGTAATCCCGCTCCACATCTTCCACATGAAAACCGATAAATTCGCAGACTGTATCGAATGTAAGGTCCTTAATCTTGTCTGCGACTTCTGCCTCGTTATTGATATCCGCGATTATCTGATGCACGCCTTTTGGCACAACATTCTGCCTGTTGCCGCGATTGATAAGCCACACTTCCCAATGCAGTTCCTCTACGAGTCGTTTGACTATCGCGGTGCTTATGATACCTGTTCCTCCTACAAATAATGCTTTCATTTTCCTGACTCCTTTTTACTCTCTGATAAAGTGGGTGGGCATAAACGGCTCAATCGTAGGTTGCGGCTGTTTTCCCTCTGCTATACTTTTTAGCATCCATGCCATATTGTAACCAATAGTGCGCATGGTTTGCAGACCTTCTTCGTCTTTCTTCACATCATCAGGCGTAAATCCGTGAACGCCGTTCCAGTACTGAGAGGAAACGACGGGCATACGGTTTATGGTGAAATATTTGTTCAGACGGTCAAAAGTCGCTGTCGTACCGCTTCGTCTTGCGCTGACTACCGCCGCTGCAGGCTTAAATGCAAAGCCGCTGCCCGCATAGAATGCCCTGTCCAATAACGCGCAAAGGGCGCCGTTCGGTCCTGCATAATAAACAGGTGAACCAATCACGATACCGTCTGCTTCCTGCATAAGTTTCATCATTTCATTTGCCGGGTCATCGTCAAACGCACACTTTCCAAGCTTTCCGCATGCGCCGCAGGCAATGCAGCCACGGACAGGTTTTTTACCAATTTGAAAAATCTGTGTTTCAATTCCTTCTGTTTCAAGTGTCTTTGCCACTTCGCTCAGCGCTGTATATGTACAGCCGTTTTCGTGTGGGCTTCCGTTAATTAATAGAACCTTCATTTTATAACCATGCTCCTTTCTCAATCTGCGAATTTGCGAACTGTTGCATTGACTTTTGCTATTTACATATTTACAATTTATATATATATTATATGACTTACAGTATACTGGCAGTCAAGAGTAATCTATATCTTTTTGGAGAATGGTTTGACTTGAAACATAACTGCCTGAACCGGTATAAAAGTGATAATCGAGTCAGGCAAATTGAAGGAGCGAAAGATGAATGAAAGGTTGAAAAGGTACATAGTCAGATGTAAAATCCTGATACTTATGCCTTTAATGGCGGCACTTACCGGGTGTGGGAAAGATGCATATACGGATTCTTTTGAAGGAATGGAAAGTGTAGAAAACGTAGAAAACTTAGAACATGTAGAAAGTGAAGAGGTTAACATAAATAGTGATGAAGTTAACATAAAACATGACGCGGTTGACATAACACACAATGAAGACGAAACACAGGAATCGGAAGATGTAAATTATTCAGTAAATATAGAAGCTGCTAATGAAGTTGATATAGACCCTATGGAAATCTATGAGCGTTTTTTAAATGGTAGACTTTCGATAGAACTGGAAGAAAAGCAGGTTACGATCAGCAACTTGTTTTGGGATAATGATATCAAATATTGTTTTCTGGATATAGACAGTGATGGCATTGATGAATTACATATAAAAGACAATGTGATATATTACGCGATAAAGGCAGTGGATGGGGCACCTAAGATTCTTTTTGAAGGCCGGTGGTGCTATGAGCCGGTTGCTACAGATGAACTGTGCGGGATTCTATATGATGCCAATTGGGGATATGGGTATGAGCATATTGAATTTATTCAGATAAGCCCTGATGGCAGCACTGAAATCGATGGAGAGTTCGGGTGGTCTGACGAGAATGAGAACGGAATCATGGACGCTGAAGATTCCTTTAGAATAGATATCGGTTATGACGCTTCATTGGAAAAATATATTGGCTACGAATATATTGATATGGAGCGGTATGTTCAGTATAAAAAGGAACACAGTGCACAACAGGCAGGATATGAGTTGGAATGGACAGAAAAACGTTTAAAGGAGTTTGCAACATGGCAGGAAGCCTATATTGATTTCCTGAAAAAACCTTCCGCTACGATATGGGTGTCGGGGAGGGACTCTGAAGATTATTCGTTAATTTATGTAGATGATGACGATACTCCGGAATTGTATTTTTATACAGGAGGCGCGGTATACGGCGAAACTATAGTCTCCTTTCATGAGGGAAAAGTGAGGTCCATGAATCGTGACCGAGGCGGAATAAAGTATATTGAATACGGCGGGTTGTTGTACAGTGACTGGGGAAATATGGGATTTTATCCCTGTAATATTTATATGCTTGAAAAGGGAGAATTTTCGGAAATCGGAACGGGATGGATTAGTGATCACTATGATGAGGAGACTGCGATTGTGTATTATACGTATTATTGGGAAGGAAAAGAAATGACAGAGACGGAGTATGAGGAATGTATTAAAGAAAAGATTGATAAATCAAAATGCATCGAGCCTTCTGTATTATATTCAAGAGATGAAATGTTGGAGATATTAAAATGATACTATATCATGGAAGTAATACTGCAAACATTAAAATATTAAAACCAAATCAGGCTGACCACGACCGCCCATATGTATATATGACTACAATTGACGTGGTTGCTGCATTTTATTTATGTAATGCTGTTGAAAGACCATATTATTGGTTTCCATACGGGTTTGAAAATGGCAACAGTGTACCGATATATCATGAGTTGTATCCAAATGCTCTAAAAGAGGTGTCAGACGGCGTCAGCGGATATATCTATGAGGTGCATGCATCGGAAGAACAGGTAATTCCTTTTAAGAACATTCCGTGTGCAAGGTTAGCGACAGAGCCTGTTGAAGTGGCAGAATGTATTCGCGTAGAAAATGCGTATGATCTGTTAATAGATTATGTAAACCAGGGTAAAATGCGAATAGGTCGCTTTGAAGATAAGTCAGCTAAGCAGTTGGAGTGGTGGTATTCCACCTGTGTAGAATACTTAAAGGAGAAAAAAATGATAGAAACTCCTGATTGTTCCTATGCAGTTTTTATTAAGGAAAAACTGCCGCAGGTGTGGGAGAAATACATAAATAGTTAATCAAAAATGACACTGGTTCAGTCGGAACTTAACCAATGTCATTTTTGGAATCGAGTGCGCTGGCACTCGATTTTTTATATGTTACAAAAGATGCGCCCGCAGTTCTTCTCCGCTTTTTGCAGAAAGGTAAGCGGGTGCGATATCGAAGACGGTTTTTGCACCGTTTAATCCTTCATTGTTCATGCGATATGCCGCTCTTGCATAAGCTGCGATGACAGAACCTGTGAATTCCGGATTGGAATCCAGTTTTAAGCTGTACTCGATAACATGAGAATTTTCCTTGTTCATGCCTGTATTGCCGGTACGGATGACACAGCCGCCGTGTGGCAAACCGCTGTGGTCGCGCTTCATTTCCTCTTCCGTAATGAAATGCACTGTCGTGTCGTAGTCAGCAAAATAGTTGGGCATTGTCTTGATTTCATGCTCGATGGCGGCAGTATCTGCGCCTTCCTGTGCCACTACAAAGCATTCACGGGTGTGCTTCTGTCTTGTGGACAGCTCCGGATTGAAGCCGCTTCTCACCTCATCAAGAGCTTCAGGCGCCGGAATAGTATACTGCCTGCAGTCCTTTACGCCCGGAATTCTTCTGACCGCATCGGAATGCCCCTGAGAGACACCCTTTCCCCAGAATGTATAATCATGTCCTTCGGGCAGAATGCAGTTTGCATACAGTCTGTTTAAGGAAAACATACCCGGATCCCAGCCGCAGGAAATGATAGCGGTTTTTCCGGCTTTTTTCGCCGCTGCATCCACCGCTGCAAAGTGCTCCGGAATCCTTGCGTGGGTATCAAAGCTGTCCACCACGTTGTACATAGCCGCATATTGTGGTGTCTGCACAGGAAGATCGGTGGCGCTGCCTCCGCATAAAACCAGCACGTCGATTTCAGACTGCATTTCCGTCAGAGCTTTGTCCGGCAAAACTTTGACGCCCGGTGTCTGCACCTGTACGCTGTCCGGATCACGGCGTGTGAACACTGCGGTAAGCTCCAAGTCTGGATTTTGCAAAATGGCGCTCTCCACGCCCTTCCCTAGATTTCCATATCCTAAAATACCGATTCTAATCATTATTTTTTCCTCACTTTATTTTTGTATTATATGTAATTAAGAAACTATCTATTTTCAATATGTAGTTGTGCAATATATGCAAAGCATAAGCAGGTGCTCTGCCGCCGTCGGTATTTAGGTGCCGTATTTTGGCACCTTATGTACCGTTACTGGCGGCAATGCAGCGAAAGCGTGCCTGCGTTGATTTGTATATATTGTACAACGGTCGTCTTGAAAACAGAGTTTCGCAATCACTTATCAGTGTATTATTTTTTCAGTATTTTATCATATTTTATTTTTCATGTGAAGGGTACGTTGGATAATCAAATAGACTTTGTATATCAGCTGTGATACACTTAAATCAAAATCTCTGTCATTTATTAAAGAATCAGGAGGATATAGAGATAATGTACACTAATATTCTACCCATTTTACGATGCCCTCATTGTGCGGCAAAGTTTTCGCTTACGGAAAGTAAAAAGGATGGCGAGGAAATTGTTGAGGGAAAAATCGTCTGTGAGAAAGGACATACTTTTTACATACACGAGGGAATTCTCGACTTTCAGTCACAGGAACAGGAGAACTTCAATTCATGGACTGAGTATTTTAAAGAAGAAACAGATGTCGATTTTGATGATAAATTTGACGTACATAAGACAGATAACCAGCGAAAAATTGAAAGAGACTTTATCGATGGTATTGTCGAGGAAGCTGTAAAACTGAAAGCAGGTTTTTTGCTGGATGTGGCATCAGGGAGAGGATTGCTTTTGCGGGAATTACTGAAAAATGTGGATGCAAATGTGGAAATAATCTCAGCTGATTTGAGTTTTCAGGTATTATGGCGTGACCGAATCAAATTCAGAGAAAGTAATCCACATATCAAAGTAAATTATATTGCTTGTGACGCCACGAATCTTCCAATTCAGGACCATTGCATTGATATGGCCTGCACCTTTGTAGGTTTCACAAATATGATGAACCTGATGGAAAACGGAATCAGAGATACTGCCCGTGTACTGAAGGATCATGCACCACTCATTAACTCATCTGTATATATGGATGAAAATGCAGACGGTGCGAAAAAGGTCGCCGGATATCTTTTGGAAAATCACATGGAAGAAGCCAGGAAAATATATATACGCAACGAATTGTTGGCAATCCACAAAAAGTATTTCCAAACTGTACATGAAAAAATCATTTATGAAGGAATCGCAGAGACCGTGGAAGAAGACTTGATTCCCTGCACCGGGGAATGGTTCGCAAATGTTGTGTTTATTGCGGAATAGAATCCAATCGGACGAAAATTGATGAGGTATGTATGGGAAAAAAATTATCGGAAATGAGTCTGGAAGAACTATGGCAGTTATTTCCTATCTTTTTAACAGAACATCAGGACTGCTGGAAAATTTGGTACGCTGATGAAAAAGCCGGATTAGAGAAAATCATTCCTCAAGCTGCCAGAATAGAACATATAGGCAGCACAGCAGTAAGTACCATATGGGCAAAACCGATTATTGATATTCTTGTGGAGGTTTCAAAGGAATGCAATATGTCGGGTATAAAAGACTTGCTGGTTAAAAATGGCTACATTTGTATGAGTCGCAATACAGACAGATATTCTTTCAATAAAGGATATACGGAGAACGGTTTTTCCGAAAAAGTATTTCATTTGCATTTAAGGTATGTTGGAGATAACGACGAATTGTATTTTCGGGATTATCTCATTGAATTTCCTGATGTTGCTCATGAATATGAAAAAATGAAGCTGTCGTTGTGGAAAGAATTTGAACATGACAGAGATGGTTATACCAGTGCGAAAGCGGAGTTTGTAAAAAAATATACAAATGAAGCAAAATTGAAATATAGAAATAGGTACTGGTAATTGAGAGTAACTGCTTTTTCCGTCATTTCGACGAAGATTAAATAGACTTAGGATTTTAGTTATGATATACTATAAGTAATCAGTATTTATAAAGGGGGGAAGTGGTAAAATGGCATTATCTAAAGAAGACTTAAATGCTATTGAATCAATGTTAGAACCTATAAAGCGCGATATAAGAAGTATACAGTTAACGCTTGAAAATGAAACTAACCGCAATATTAAGATTATTGCGGAAGGTCATCTTGATTTAAGCCGTAAATTAGACAATGCATTAAAAGTTGACAATGAAAAAGAGATGCTTTTGATTCGCGTCAATGCTCTTGAGAATGAATTGCGAAAAGTAAAAGAACGCATTGAAGGTATAGCATAACGTAGATAGATAAATATATCATACTAATATAGGGTGTAAAGCTTGTTGAATTAAGGTTTTACACCTTTTTAGATATAATTAAGCTTAATGTATTTATTTTTTATCAAAATATTATCAATATTCTATCAGAAAAATAACAACTGACGGGGAACTGTGGAGGAAATCCAAAGATGAATAAAAATGAACTTCTGAAAAAGATTGCACCTTGCTCTTTAATGTGCCACACTTGTTCGGCATACAAAGATGGAGTAATCTGTAAGACTTCTAATGCACTATTAAAATATCTGGAGGGTATGGGAGAATTCTATAAAAAGCATATTCCCGATGCAGTAGAAAGCTATAGCAATTTTGAAGACGTACTATGTATGTACAGCGCCGCTCCCTGTGGAGGCTGTCGCAGCACAGAGCATAATGAATGCAGCATCAAAGGATGTTTTTTACTTGAATGCACCAAGGAACATGGAATTGATTTTTGCGGAGAATGCAATGAGTTTCCGTGCCAAAAAACAACTGATTTATTTGAAGAAGAAGTATATAAGCAGTGGTTAAATGGAAATCAGCAAATTCATGATAATGGAATAGAAGCATTTTGGGAAAATAATTCTGAGAATCCGCATTATAAAGCGTACAAAACCTGAAACATGCGAAAGAACATTAATGAAAGGGGTAGTGTACAATGCATTTTGAATACTGTCCGCATTGCGGAAGTAAATTAATAAAAAAAGAAATAGGCGACGAAGGCTTGATTCCGTTTTGTGAAAAGTGTAATGTGCCTTTATGGGATATGTTTACTACAAGCATTATAGCTGCTGTTGTGAATGAAGAAAAAGAGATTGCATTGATAAGGCAAAATTATGTGTCAACTACCAACTATGTGTGTGTAGCCGGTATAATGAAAATCGGGGAGTCGGCAGAAGAGACTGTTATTCGTGAAGTTAAGGAAGAAATCGGTCAGGATGTGATTGAAGTCGAATATATAAAAAGCTATCCATATGAAAAAAAGGAAATGCTTATGTTAGGATATAAGGCTGTCGTAAAAAAATCTGATTTTGTATTATCAGGTGAGGTTGATTCTGTTAAGTGGGTAAAATATGAAGATGCTTTGAGTTTGCTGCGCGAAGGGAGTATAGCTTGGCAGTTGGTTAAAAGTGTAATAGAAATTTAAATAGGTATGTATTACTAAGTTATAATAGACTTTATATCC